>JAUNBG010000051.1 GCA_030527205.1 Planctomycetia bacterium | reverse complement strand
CATTACCGCAATATTAGTTTTGCCAAATTGCTTAACTTAACGCGTCATTTCTTAGAACATTTTATAGCAACATAAATGTATTGAATGCCGGAATAGAGAGTCAAAATAACCGTTCCCCAAAGCGAGAGAATTACTAAAAAACTCAGCCCAACGGGAACGTTTCCGTTTTGAGAAATAATCAAATAAAGAAAACAGGCAGGAACGGCAATACACTGAAGTCCCATTTTCCATTTTCCGATCCATTTAGCGGAAAAATCGGTTCCTTGGGATTCAATTAACGAGCGAAGCATTGTTATGAGAAGCTCCCGAAGGACAATAACGACGACCATCCAGGGAGCCAATCCCCAATTAAAATGACCGGAACAGTTCAAATGAATCTGATTCAAATCAGGAATCGCAACCAAATAAATAAACGATCCGCAAACGAGAAGTTTATCCGCGAAAGGGTCAAGAATTCGTCCGAGTTGCGTTATTTGATGAAATTTTCGCGCATACCAACCGTCAAAATAGTCCGTTCCTGCCGCGATAATAAAAAAAATCATCGCTGTTTTGTAACAACCAAACGGAATCAAGGCAAACATGATAATCGCCAAAACGATTCTCAAGAAAGTTAAAATATTGGGAACGTTCCAAATAGGATGAACAGCCGTTGTTTTCTCTGTCATTGGGAACCTCATAAACAAGATTTTATTATTGAGACGGTCGAAAATGCTGACAAATATCTTTTTCCTTCAAGGAATCTAAAACAATTTCATAATGGCGTCGGCAAAGAGCGCCATTCCGAGTTTATTCGGATGATTTATGTTATTGACCATCAATGTTGAATACGGAATTCCTTTGCGCCAAAGTTGACCATAAAAAAGCGACGCATCGGCAACGGCAACCTGATTGGTCTGACCAAAATTTCTCAATGCGGTTACATAGGGACGCGGATCATTATCGACGTCTGTTTCCTTTGACAACCCCATCCAATCGGCGCGAATATAATGCGGAGTACAAATAATCCATTCTGCTCCAATATTATCAAAATCGTTTTTGATTCGACCATATTGTTCGTTAACCATATTAGCGTCCATATAACTGTCATTAACGAATTCGGAAACAATTAAATCAGGTTTAAGATTGAGAACTTTCTCCTGATAATTTCGCGGACTTCCTTCCGGCTCATTCAGATATGCCCCAGTTGTTCGCCCCCCCCAACCTTCGGTAAGGAGAATGATTTTCGCTTTGGGAAATTTCTTTTGAAGACGATCTGCAAATTGTTGCTGCCAGCGATCTGAATCGGGCAAATAACCGCATTCCGTAACGCTGTCGCCCCAGGCAAGAATCCGAACTTGTTCGCCATTTTGCAATTTTTTCCAGGTTTTGGGAAGAAGTTGGGCGGCAACAGGATTGTCATTGATCACAGAATCGTCATTAAATGAGAAGTTTTCATCGGACAAAACAGGAAAAAGGAGTTGATCGCTCAATTTTTCGATTCGCCCATTAACCCAAATATTTCCGAGTCGTTTTTGATCCTTTTTTAAGATCGGAGGAACAGGGTTTGCCCTATGGGGCTGACCGGCAATAAGCTCCATCGAACCGTCTTGATTCAAAACAATCGAATCAAGACGCATCATAACGCTTTGATAAGTTATATAAACTGGCGTTTGATCTGAAATGTTGCCCCCGTCCAGACGCCCGATATTTCCGGAACGAACGTCAAGAGCATAATCTTTTCCTTCTGTTAAAAGAACTTCATCCTTTGGATTCAGACGAACCTCGACTGAACCCGGAACCAAGGCGTCAAAAACGCAGCATTCTTGCGCATTGGTTCCAACAAGCGGCATAGCCATTCGCCAGGAAGGACCATTCGGATTGAAAAGGGGAAGAGAATCATATTTCTCGTTCTTGGGACAATAATAATCCGGTTGACCAATTTCAAAAATTTGGGTTTGACCGTCAAATTCAACCTGAACATTCCAATCGCCAACCAAAGTAAACTTTGCCGATTCCGCTGAAATAACAAGAGACGGCAAAAAAAATACAATACAAAAAAGAAGCCAAAATTTCTTTTTCATTTTTAACCTCATTAAAAGACTTTTTCAGAATTGTTGTTAAAATCGTTCGATTAATCTTTCAAACCGCAAAACGGCTTATTTTTATAAAAAATGGTCAATAAAAGCAAACTTGAAATCGCAGTTAAAGCAGTCGTTCAAGCTGACAAAAATATTTTGAAGGAAGTTCTAAAAAACAAGATTTTTCAAAAAACGCATTTCGGATAAAGTCGTTAAAACCGGTTTTTCCGGCCGATATGTCCTCGCTTCCAAGGGGGTTTTGAACTTCCTTTGAGCAAATAATAGTTTCCTGGGGCTTTATATATTGCCCGCAATATTCAATAGCTTTTTAAATATTTTGCTCTTGTTGATTCTTTTTTCCCTGTTGATCTGTAAAAATTCTATTTGTCGGTTGCCCTTATTGCGGAACAAACAGGAATGGAACCCGGACATCTCGTCCGCAACCGATCCCAAGAGTTGTTCCGACTGTTTGACTCTAATGAACCTGTATTTATCAGTTGAACAAAACATTAGCTTTTAATATCTCATCGCGAAAAAAGAATCTCATTCATTACCGTTTCATTTTGATTATACAAGCAATGTTGTTCAATGAATAGAGAGCGAGTTGAATAAATAATTTAAACTGTCGATTACGGATTGAGTTATTTTCCGCAGAGACGTCAATGCTCAGAAAAAAGGAGATAATATCCGAAAACAAGATTCGTTTCGTCCGCCCCGAGCCCAAAAGAGTCTCCCCCAAAATAAAAGAGTCTCATTGGGGGGGCGCAATTCGAAAAAATATTCGCCTCAATATCAATAACCAGGAAAAGCTTTGCGAACATTTATTCTTTGAGTTAATAACAGAGTCAATCGATCATTTGGGTTGCCATTGAGCAATTTCTGATCCGATTTTGCGACAACAACAGATCAAATTCTCCAAACGGCCAAGCGAGACAGACATTCCAATTCGTTGTTCAAGTTTCTTGAAAAGTTCTTGTTTGCAACTCGCCGAAATTGACAATTGACAGATCATTGGAATCGAAGCCGCAATCGAAAAAGATCATCCGTATCGATAATGATCCGGACAATCTCAGGGATTATCAGCAACGAAAAAAGATCGTTTTGAACGAATTGACCCTTGATTTTGAATCTTAGCGCAATTCTTCAGCAAAAGCTTTTGCGGAGAAAGGTTCGCCGGTTGCCTGTTTAACGAAATCTTTCCAGGGAAGCGTATTTCCGGGAAGAAAAACGCGTTCTCGAAGCAATTGACCGAATTTTTTCAAATCTCCTTGAGCTTCTTTTTCAAGCGATTTTCGTAATTGAGCTCCAAAAAGTTCGCCGAGCATATAATTATGATAATAAACTGGCGCAATAACGAAATGCGGCTTTGACGCCCAATCGGCCAAATGACGATCTTTTGGCCAGGGCATCAATTGATATCGCGCGACGGTTTCCGTCCAAAGCTGATTCAAATCCTGATCAGGATTCTCGTAAAGAGCCTTTTCGAAATGCAGCATAACGAGCGTCCAACGGCAGAAAATCAACTGTTCTCGAAGACGTTGTTTTTTTAACGCCGAGGCAACTTCTTTCATCCGTTTTTCAGGAGCTCCGGCAAAATCGATGAGCCATTGCGGATCGCGAGCTTTGGCTCCGAACATCATGGCGACCCCTTCCGTTGTAAAAATATGCGAAACTTCACGAACATTGAACGGCAAATTCGGATCAAGATTATAATCGTAAACGGCATGCCCCAATTCATGAAGTTGAGTGTCCATCCATTCCGCTGTCGGCTTGATATTGCAAAGAATTCGGACATCTCCTTCTTTATTCATATTATTACAGAATCCGTGCTGCGATTTTCCCGGCTTTTCAAACAAATCGCTATTATTGATGATCGGTCGAACATCCAGGCCGAGCGAATCATAATAACGAATCGACATCTCGACAATATCTTCCTTGCTTTTGCCGGCAAAAAACTCATCTGGATTGACTTCCCGGGACGGCGGAGCCTGTTGAAAGAACGGGTTATCATAATGCCAGGGCATAATTTGATCGACGCCGAAACGAGATTTAAGTTCCTTGTCTAAATCGGCTTTGACTTCTCGAAAAATCGGCGTTGTTAATTCTTCCAATTCATCGAAAATGGCCATTAATTCTTCGGGCTGATATTCCTGAAAACGGACTGACATTTCCCAATAATTCTTATAACCAAGTTTATTTGCCGCTTCGTTACGAATTTTTGCCAACTCTATGATTTTGGGGGCAACCAGTTCGCCAACCTGTTTTAAGGCGTCCCAAATTTCAAAACGACGCTGAGAATCGTTTTCTTTGGCCAGAATTTCCAGAAGTTCGTTATTCGTATATTCCTTGCCGTCAAGAATGCCCCGTTGCGTTTGAAATATTTGTTCGATTTCGCTTCCCAAACGAATCATTTTTTCCATTAAATCAGGCGGAAGTTGCGATTCTTCAAAACTGCGATCCGCAAGATAAGCCGCTCGTTTTTCCAGCGAAGAAAGACCTTCCGCTTGTTGGCGAAGTTCTCGAATTTTATGAAATCGATCCGCTGAACTATGATAAGTCGATATTTCCAGGGTTGCTTGAGAACTCTTCTCAAACGCTTTTTCATCGCCTGTTATCATTGCGTCCCACCAAGCATACGAAACCTCGCAATACATCCGACGCAAATCTTCCTGATAATCTGCCATAAACGCTCGAAGCTCTTTCGCGGCTTCATTTTCTCCTTGATTCGCCGATTCGTCGGCAAAAGTCGGACAATTTGTCATTGAAACTCCTGTTAAAAGGGTTGACATAAATAAAATGAGCAAAATTTCTCTAAACCAGACAAAATGAATCTTCATTATGACTTCCCTATTCTAACTTATATAGACAATATATGAAAAAAACTGATCTTTTGTTAGTAAATCAACAATGAGGAACCGATAACAAAATAATAAATGCAATTAAAATCATAAACAAAAACGCAAAACAAACCTGAAATCAAGACAAAAGTTGATCAAATCAGCTCCGTTTATCGACGAAAATCTGTAATCATTCTTCTGATTTGACAAAATAAGTTCGATAAACCGGCTTTTCATGAAGTCGGGTTCGACGTTCAAAATGCGTTCGATAATCCATATCGTCGGACGCTTCCGTTTCTTGAACAGGAAAAGGACCGCAAAGTTTTGTTGTTTGTTTGAGAAGTTCAAGCGTTGTCAAATAATATTCTTCTACATCGGTCCAAAAATGAAATTTCCCGCCTGTTTGCAGGGTCTGCTCAATACGGATGACAACATCTTGGCGAAGAATTCGACGTTTTTTATGCGCTTTTTTCCACCAAGGATCGGGAAAATAGACATGAATGGCATGAAGCGAGTTATCCGGAACAATTTCATGAAGAATTCTGGCCGCGTCTCCATTGACCATTATCGCATTATTGATATTTCGTTTGCTAAGTTGGGCTGCCGACGTTAACGCATAACGATAAGCGATTTCGATTCCAATAAAATCATGATTTTGAGATTGAATTGCAGCATTACGAATGAACAAACCTTTTCCCGAACCAATTTCAAGCTCTAACGGAGCGTTTCGATGAAAAAGTAATTCCGGATTCCAGGGACGTTCTTTGGCCGCAAAATCTTCCAAAAGATAAAAATGCCGAGACAAATCAAGATCGCCCTGAATTTTAGGCAAAGACCGCCGTCCCATAAAAGATATCCCAAACGGTTAAAGATTTTGGTTACAAAAAATCTGATCGCTTGAAAATCAGATTTAAACAACGTTTTTTCGAAATAATCCAACAAAGAAAAATGATTATTTCTGTTCTGCATTAAAAGAATCAGATTCCAATGAATTCGACATCGGAAATCCTTTAATGATTCCTTCGCAAACAATATCCTCATGAACGATTCCCATAAAAGCGGCCGTCACAAGAAATTTGCGGCATTTGAGCATTTTTGATTGGACAATCAAACGATCGCCAGGACGAACCATTCCTCGAAATTTGACTTCTTCCATTCCTGCAAAGCCCATAACAGCCCCATTGAACATATTGAATCGTCCGACAAAATAACTCGATAATTGGGCCGCAGCTTCACACATTACAACCCCAGGCATCAAGGGGAAGTTTGGCATATGCCCTCTAACCCAAAATTCCTGATCGCTTAAATCTTTATAACCAACACAGGTTTTGTCGTCAAAATTTTCATAAACGATCGCTGTCAACTGTTCCATTTCAAAACGTTGAGAATTGTATTCTCTGATTTTTTCGAGATCAACAAGAACATTATCGATATTATATAAAGATGAGTCGACAAGGAATGGTTTTTTGGGCACTCTATCTCTCCATAAATCTGGTTGTAATATTCTAATCCCCATTCGAAACGAATTTCACAAACGAATGAACCAATTCCTTCAAAATAATAGTTAATTCTTAAGGAAATTCGCTCAAAATATGAAATGGATTCTCGAGGTCAACTTCAAGTTTTAACAATTCGACGTTTTGCTCGGCGACCTTTTGCATTTGCTGGACGTTTTCCGTGATTCGCTTTTTTTATGGTTCTTCCGGGTTTAGCCATTTTTCACTCCTTTAGATGATCAAATATTTCAGGGGATAATTATTTTTCTGAAAGCTTGAACGGCAGCGTATGAATTTTTTTGGTCACAGCGCCGCAACGCATACATTGAGTACAAACTCGAATGGTTTTCGTTGATCCATTTTCCGTTGTTACGCGAACGTTTTGGAGATTCGGACGGAAAAGACGACGAGTAATTCCTGTAACCTTGGTTCCAACCCCTTTTAAATATTTCGCGCGACCTCGCGTTGTTACATGATTGCCGATAACATGGCCTTTTCCGCAGATTTCACAAACCCGACCCATGATTTTCCTCGTTCTTGCTTGAATATTTTGGATGACAAAGAGTTTTCTGCCGAAACCAAAAATGCTCGGCAACGCCTTGACGATGTTAATCTAAGATAAATACAACGTTAAATTATAGGATGTTTTGATTTCGAATCAAGAGGGGGACAAGCAAAAGATTCGAAAATCCAAGGAAACAAATCAAATCTCGTCATGAATCGACAGTTTTTCAAGGCAGGTTTCGATATGATAAAGGCAATCTTTCCAATCCATCGCGTCGACAACAGTCAAATTTAAGACATAAGATTCCAACAAGCAATAAAGATGAGCCGCCGCTTCTTCCGGATGAGTTACGGAGAGTTGATTTTGTGAAACGGCCTCTTGAATCAAACGACTCAAAAAAATTTTCATGCCAAATGTAAAGCGTCGAACTTTACGATGAACATTGGCGCCCGATTCTTTTTGAATCGCGAGATAATCCAAAATAACGGTCAAAAAAACTCGATTTTCCGACAAAAGTTTAACCGTCAAATGCAAAACTCGCCGGATTTTATCCAATGGGGATAAATCGGTTCGACTCGTTACTTTTGCTGCGGTTTGCGATATTTTGTCTGTTGCCTGTTTGATTGCGTAAAGAAAAAGTTGTTCTTTATCCTTAAAATATTGATAAATGGTTGTTCGAGATATTTTGCAACGATCAGCTATTTTCTGATACGTAACGCCCGTAAATCCTTCTTGAGCAAATAACTCGAACGACCGTTCCAAAATCAAATTGCGTCGCCGATTGTGATCAACGAAAACGGTCATTCGAATGATCTCCCATTTTTTGATGGAATGCTTTAATTGAGGAAATCTTTAAGAACAAAATTTTCGGGTTCATCAAGTTCCTTCTTCTTCAGTTCAGTTAAATAAGAGGAAGCCAAACGAACGATTTGCGAGCGAAATTCAGATTGGGTGTCGTATTTCAAAATGGGATACTTTGCAAGAATTTGTCCCCAAAGTTCGACAGCTTTTTCGAGATGAGCCAACGCATTTTCTGGATCCGTTGAAGCCTGAAGTTCATTTTGACGAACTTCCTGATAAAGCGGTTCGCTCTTATTGATCATTAATTCAATAAAATCTTTCGTCGCATAACTATCGAATTTGCCTTGTTGTTGCGCGTCTTTGACAACGTTTTCGCCTTGAGCTTGCAACGATTCGACATAAAGTCGATTGGCGTCGATAATCGACTTTTTGAGTTCAGGAAGCGGCGCCAACGGCAGATATTCGATATTCCTGAGCATACCCGCCCAAAATCGGGAAATCTTTAAAGCTGAATCGGCAGCAAGGCTGTATTGTCCTTCATCAAATTGCTTTTGAGCAAATTGAGAGGCATCAACGGCTCGTTCCATTGCGTCTTTAATCGTTGAATCTTCGCGGACAATGTCAACAAAAGGATAGTCATCGGGGAAAATTCTCTCCAATTGTTCAAGAACAATTGTATATTTTTCGATTTCTTCCATAAATTGCGATTCAAATTGCGGCATATTCGTTACGCGTTCAAATCCAGGTTTTTTGGCAAGAGAGATCCAGGAAGCCATTGAATCCAAAAACGCTTGATTGGCTTCTTCATGTTGAGCAGCTTGATAAAGCGTTCGAACTTGATAACGAAGATCGCGACCTTTGAGCGCTTCCGGTTGCTGTTCAACCAGCGGACGGAAATCATGATGATTCGCGTCGACAATATCGCGATACATTCCTGAAAAACGGGCTTCTTCTCGCAGATCAGTAATGCGGTCACAAATATCCAGCGCTTCGGCGTTTTGATCGCCTGTAATTTTTGCGGCAATATCTTTGGGTTGTATCGAAATTAACGAAAGAGCCTGATTGAACAGTTCTTGAATATTCGCATTCGGCGTATTCAATTTAAGCGTATCCTTTTCATCCAAAAGAAGCTGCGGCGTTTTAGCCAGATCTCTGACATTTTCCGGATACATTTCGTATCGAATTTGTTGAAGTTTTTCTTCCCAATTTTCCCATTCGGGTTGAGGGCCATATTTGCCGTTTAAATAATCTCGAATAAGCCGGAATGGCCGATGAACCTTGCCCAAAGAATAGTCATCTTCAGGAGCTGGGTTTTTAAGCGACGGCAACAGAGCAGCTCGTTGCTGATCGGTTAAACTGTTCCAGCGTTCCCAAGCGATTGTATCGCGATTCTGGCCTTCCGGAAGCATTTTTTCCAAATCCTGAGTTAATCGTTCGATTTCATCAAGCGATTCCTGATAAACGGCCAATGATGTTTTGCGATATTCGCCGGGATTCTTTCGATCTTCGATAACGGTTCGAACTTCTTTTTTGGTCAAATCAGCCCAGGCTTCCTGAGCGATTTTCCAAGCGTTCGCTGTATGCTCATCATCAAAGACGGGCGTATTATCTTTGGTAACGCCGCAGCCATCGAGTTCCATCCATTCCGCATAATGCATAAGATTCAAACGGGGACGGGAATAGAAAATAATACGGGTTTCTTTTCCGATACTTCCCCCTTTTTCATAAAGGTCTTCCGAAACGCGATAATATTCTCGTCCGAACAACCAGTTATCCCGTTCTCGATAAGTCTGGCGGTCATGAAACTCGTCGTCTTTGCGGAAAAGGCGGCGATATTGCTTCTTTTCATCGGCGATACCGATTTTTTGAGAAATAGTCCAGCCCGCTTTCCAGAAAAGTTTTGGATCGGTTTGATTATAAACCGTTCCTTTTTGCAGGAAATCGAAACCTCGAATAACCCAACGATAACGTTCCCGATAATCATCAAATTGAGCCGAAGCATTATAGGCAATTTCCCAACCGACAAAATCCCAAATCGAGATAAAATGCGGTTCGAGCATAATGATTTGGTTTCCCGTCGCAACAACATTATTCCAGTCCGCTCGTTTTTTATATTCCTGGGACCGATTCCATAACAGAGCGATTGCAACGCCGCGCATGCCGAACGTTGCCAGCTTCATTGTGCTGCTTGCCGGATCAATTTCGCCGAGATTAACTTCGGCCAAGCCATGATCATTACGAAATTGCGCTAATTTTCCCCCTTGCGATAAAGTTCCATCCTTATTTCTTTGTGCTGGATTCCCCATCATATACAGAGGAATAATCAAAACGGCAATGATGACGATATAAAGAATCTTACGAAAGAATAATTTTTGTTGCGTCATTTTGCGACCTCCCTGTTTTTGAGAATGAGATAACCGGCAATGAATAACGGAATGACATAAGCCAACGTCGTTATTCCGTGAACAAGGATTGTATTGAAAGGAATGTTATAACCGGAAGCAATGCTATCCATATAAATATTATAGTCGGTAAAAGACGGAATCGCCAAACCGATAACGCTTAAAAACCCGCTTGCGATCATATCGAAGAATTTCACCAACGACGTTGCAAAGTTTTTCGGGAGTTCCGTCATCATATTTTCATGGGAAACCAGTCGATTAAATGCTTCAACCGGCCCGCCGCCCAACGCCTGCATATAAGCAATTTGAAGAAAGAGCTGTTTGCAGAACGCGGCAATCATAATGCCAAACGTTGAAATCATTGCAACCGGGCCACTCAAAAATGTGCTGAACAAAACGCCGAATGAAATCAGAATAATCATTTGTTGCCAAATGCCGAGATAACCTTTGAGGAAGTTCGCAAAAATATTTGCGTCGCTGGAACGAATATAAAGGTCAAATTCCGCTGCGCCAAAATATTGATTTCGGTCAATACATTGCAACCAGATTTCCAATTTGCCATCAACAACAAAATCTTCAAACAAATCATAAGATTCTTTTGGTTCAAAAGCAACATTTTGTTGATGAAAAGAAGCTTCATCGCCGACCTGTTTCAATTGCGTTGGCCGATTTTGAACCTTGGATTTATCAATTTGGCGAGAAATCAACAAAGCTTTGGCTGTATATTTTTCAGAATTGAAAATATTGGTTTCCGCTGTCAGCCCTGTTTGGGGGTTGCGGACGAGCAGGCTTCCCATAATGGTCTGTTCGATATTTCCCATGGTTGTTCGAAAAACGCTGATTGTCATTTCAATCGGCAGTCCATCAGGAAATTGTTCCGATTTCAGATTATCAAAAGTCCAAATAACCGCTTCGGGAGTTGCCCCGGCGATATAGCTTCGATATTCCCATTCTTCTCCGACGTTGATTCCTTTTTCCTTTTGAAATTCGTTGGCATCGCGAAATTTGATTTTGCCATAAATTGGAACTTTCGCTTGAATTGTTCCCTGTTCTGTGCCGACTTCATAACGAACATCATCGCCATTAACCGTTTTGCGTATCGGATGCGTATGATTATTGACTTCAGAAACAATAATTGTTCCGTCTGCGTATTCTTCAATTTCATGGCGATGTCCATTAGTCAATTGAGTTGCTCCTTTGGCAACAACAATTGAAGGATCATGATTGTCGGGATTAACATTGGCAACAGCAGAGATATCCTCGTTATACATAACTTTATGCGTATGGCTCAAACTGGTCGAAACGAACAGATAACCAGCAATGGCCATTATAACCAGAATAATTGTTCCAGTTGCCGTCAACCCCAAAATTCGGCCCAGGACAATTTCGCTGGCGCGAACGGGTTTCGTAACAATTGTAAAAATGGTTTTGTTTTTGAAATCGGTCGGCAAACTCAATGAACTGAGGAACAAAGCCAACAGGAGAACAAGATAAGTTGTTGCCGATAAAACAAAGCTCAAATAAAGCCGTCCCGGATCGGGGCTTGATTGAGGGAGAAACCAACCGGCAAACATCAGAAGAATCAAGAAGATTACGCAGACAATAATGACCTTTTTTCGAATTGATTCTTTAACAATCAAACAAGCGATTGCAAAAACCCGTTTCCAGGAAAGTTGAAACAGGTCTTCTAAACCTCTTCGAAAATTAATGGCAAAAGTCGGCATAACTTTTCCTGGCCCGTAACGCAGCATCAGGAAAATGAAACTGATGACAACAAAAATTGCCAAAAGCATACCAACCGCGATGAGCCAGTTCAACGATGCTTTGCCGATCCAATCGAGAAATTCCGGTACTGGTTTTTCGATAACCATTAGTCGTTTCCTCCTCCGCGAACTCGTTTACCTGGATGCTCTTCGCTTTCTGCAATAATATTGAGAAAGAGTTCTTCGAGCGAAGTCGTCGGATTGCCGCTGAAAACCAGTTCGCAATGATCCTCTGCAATTATTTTGCTAATTTTTTCTTTCGCTGATTCACTCAAGCCTTTGATACGATATTCGGTTTCTTCGCCGAGTTTCAAGAGATCATCAACGCGGCCAAGTTCTTTGAGTTCTCCCTGATATAAAATGCCGATTCGATCGCAAACGTCTTGAACATCCGCGAGAAGATGACTTGACATAACGACTGTTTTGCCTTGTTTTTTCAGTTCCAGAATTAAGTCTTTCATATTTCTGGTTCCGATAGGATCAAGACCGCTTGTTGGTTCGTCAAGCAGAATGAGGTCGGGATCATTAATCAGCGCTTGCGCCAAACCGATTCGTCGCGTCATTCCTTTGGAATATTCTTTTAATTGGCGTTTTTTTGCGGATTCCAGACCGACCATTGAGATCAGTTGAGCAACGCGTTGACGACGAACCGCTCCGGAAAGATTGAAAAGGCGACCATAAAAATCAAGCGTCTCTTCCGCGTTCAAAAAGCGATAGAGATACGATTCTTCCGGCAAATAACCGATTCGCTCGTTTTTACTGACATCGGAAGCAGGTTTTCCCAAAATATTAACTTCGCCGCTTGTTGGAAAAAGAAGTCCGAGCAAAAGTTTGATCGTTGTTGTTTTTCCTGATCCATTTGGGCCAAGAAGACCAAAAACTTCGCCTTGACGAATTTCCAAATCAAGCGCTTTAAGAGCTCTGACCTTTTGGCGGCCCCAAAAGTCGCGATATATTTTTGTTAAATTTTTTGTCTCGACAACAATGTTTGATTCGGTTCCCATAGAAAACGCCTCACAATAACTGTTAAAATAAAAAAGCTATTCTCAAAAAATAATTCAAGTCAAAAAAACAGCCATTCATTTGGTTCCTTTTTCTCTTTTCTCAAAGAAATCATAACAAAATTGATCTTTTAAAACAGGAAAGGACAAAATCTAGGAATTTCCTGAATATTAATAAAATGATGTCAACAATAAAACGATTCACAAAAATAAGTTGTTGACAAAACAATCAGGAAATTTATATTGACTTGAAAAAAATAAAGAATCGTTTGAAAAACAGGAAAGATTTGTTCAAACAATCAAATTAAGGTTGTTGTCATGACCTCTTTTTTTCTGTTTGAAAAAAACCTTATTACTATTATTACCCAAACTGTCATTTTTGTCTACAGACTTTGCATAATCTGAGAAAAAATTTTTCATTTGTCTTATATATTATACTCAGATTATGTCATTTTTTCAATAAGTTGATGACAAAATGCCGCAATTCCAAAAGTCAAATTATTCCAAAGTTCAAAGATCAGGAATTTTCAAGCAATTTAAGATTTTGTTGCAATGCGACAGCGCTAGAAAATGGTTGCTGCTGCTCCAAAAACAAATCGACAGTCTCTTGAGGCGTCTGTTTTTCCAATCCTCAGAAAGAAAAGAATGTTTGACGGAATAAAGCAACATTAATTTGTTGGTTGGGGTAATAAGCAAAAATTGTAAAACAATAGATAAAAACAGCTTGATTCATTATTTGTTTGAAAAACGATAAAGACCCGGAATTGCCATAAAGCGAGTCGGTTGATCGTTGAGTTGAATCCATTCAGAACCGTTCCTGCGTTCCAAATGGGCTTGACGCCATTTTTCCATTTTCATTTGGAACAGACGCGGTTCGTTCGAAAGTTTTGTCAACGGTTCCGATTCTGAACCGACCAAAACATCCGTTCGCAATGAAATAATATTGGGAAAAACGTTGACGTTTTGAACGTCATTTCCAGAAACGATCGGAAAGGCATTTTCTTTTTTATTGGATTGCCGAACCATGCAAAAGAGACGAATCAACGAAGTCGAGCCGCGTTGGGGAACTTCCGTTTCCGATAAAAAAGCCTGTCGCATTTCATTTTGAACAAATGAATCATCTATTTTCCCCTCGGACAACTGAAACTGTCCAAACGAAAAGTTACTCAATATTAATAATTAATAATGACAAAAGAACAAGGCAACTCGAAACAAAACGATGACGCATAAACGCTTTCCTTGATTAAACGGATAAAAAGAAAAAATCAACTGTTCGCATTTCGATTTGGACAATTCTTTTGGTTGTTAAGGCATCATTTCTCACTTTCGCACATTATTCTTTGTCGGTTATTGTAATCAAAATAATATCAATATTCAATGATTCATAATTAAAATCAATTTGGGCATTGTCCGGCGTTTTGATTGAAGAGCCAGGCGTCCGGGAAGAGCAACGATTAACCAAGGAAACGAGGGCCGCCATTAACAATCAACTCTCGAAACGTTTCTTTTGGAAAAAAGCAACCGGAAGCGACGCAAATCGATTTTTTCGGGAAAAGTCGAACAATGCCCAAATGCCTGTTATAGACGTTTCCCTTGAGTTTTTTCGAAATGCGGCGATTTATGTAGCCGCATTACAAAAATTATGCGGCGGCGAAGCGGAAAAATTTAAGCGTCGGCATTATAACATTTCCTGATTTATTGAATAACGTTCCTTTTGACGCATTTGTCATTTTTGATCTCTTCTTCAAGGCTCCAATCATCAGGAAGGGAAGAATTCTTGATAATACAAATAACGCCGTCGCGAATCATTCCGAAAGAATATTCGGGAGTTGATTGAATTTTTTGCTCGTTCGTTATTCGAACATTTCGTCCGATTGAACAGTTTTTATCGATAATTGCGCTATCAATAATCGTATTATCGCCGATTTGCAATAAGGGATGTCCTGTTGCCAAATCGATTGTTTCTTCTTCGATATTTTGATAATAATCATAACCCATTAAAATCGTATTGCGGATAACGCAATTTCTGCCGATTCGACTTCGAAGTCCGACAATCGAGTTCTCAATGACGGTTCCTTCTCCGATAACGCAACCGTCCGCGATTAAACTTTGGCGAATGGTTGCGCCGTCAATTTTTGTTGAGGGAAGAAATCTGGCGCGAGAAAAAGTTGGCGAATCGGCTGTTGAGAGCTCAAAAACGGGAGACGGCTCCGTCATTGCAAGGTTTGCTTCATAAAAAGAGCGAATCGTTCCAATATCTTCCCAATAACCATCAAAGAGATGAACTTGAACTTTTTTCGTTCGAATAGCGACCGGAAAGACTTCTTTTCCGAAATCCGCATAATTGGTTTTCGAGAGAATTTCGAGCAGGGTTTCTTTGTTAAAGAGATAAATGCCCATACTTGCCAGATAATCGCGTCCCAACGATTGAATTCCCTGCGATCGAATAAACTCGGGATCTGTTCGAACATGATCAAGTTCTTTTTCGTCCTGCGGTTTTTCCAGAAAACCGACGACGCGACCAGAATTGTTCAATCGCATAATGCCCAATTCTGGAGCCCGTTCTCGAGAGACAGGAACAGACGCAATGGTTACATCGGCTTTCGCGTTGATATGCGTTTCGATCATTTTGGTATAATCCATACGATACAGTTGATCGCCGGAAAGAATCAAAACATAATCAATATTTCGTTGTTGAATAAAATTAAAGTTTTGACGAACCGCGTCAGCTGTTCCCTGATACCAGGATCCGTTATCGGTTGTCTGTTGCGCAGCAAGAATTTCAACGAATCCTTTACTGAATTCGTCGAAGGAATAAAAATGAACATGATGATGAAGGCTGACAGAATTAAATTGCGTTGCAACATAAATTTTTTTCAAACCGCTATTAATGCAGTTTGAAAGCGGAATGTCAATCAATCGATATTTGCCGCCAATCGGAACTGCCGGTTTGGCTCGCATTTTTGTCAAAGGATAAAGACGAGTTCCGCGACCGCCGCCCAGAATAAGAACAACAACATTATCCATTACATTTCTCCTTTATAAACGTCGTTTTAGTCAATCTGACTGTCAGAAAAGATTAAATTGAATTATGATTTTCGTACTTAATAACGCTCTCATTGACTTGAAACCAGCGCTCATTATAACAGATACTTTTCCCGATTGGTATCTCTTTTTTGTTATTTTATTATTTTAAAATAAATTTTATAATTTTGGGGAATATCAAGAAAAAACGAAAGTTTCCCCTCGAAATATTAAAACAATTCGATATCATTAAATTAAGAGCAATTGGTTCATCTTGATCAATCCGACCGGTCTTTTTTCTTCTTAGTTAATATTTGTTTTCAAGTCGATTATTTATCCAGATCGAGACCGGAATGGGCGACAGAATTCGACTTCAGTCAACCGTTTTCATTGTCGGACTTGCGAACATAACATTCGGGGCTTTTTAACAGGCTTGAGTATCAATTCAGCAACAAACCAGACGAAAAATGACATCAAACAATCCATTCTCCAAACCGCAGCGCGTTGATTCGGTTTTTACAATCGATCAATTGTCCGATAATCAGCGTCTTGTTCCGCCGGTTTCTTTGGAAGAAATTCGGATTCTTGATCAGATGTCCCAACAAAATGAACTCATCGAAATTCCTGAACGACTTTCTCCAGTTCAACGAATATCGTCCTGGCTTATGAGCCTTTTTTTTCATTTGTTTTTAATGATTTTATTGGCTCTTATTATTTTACCGAGTCAAAAATCAACGGTTCTCAAGGCGATTTTTAGCGAAACGATTGGCGATCAGCTTGACATTTTGACTCTGGACGAAGGAAATCTGAATCCGACTCCTGCCGAAAATTATGCGCTGGACATTCCGATAGACGTCAAAATCGAGGATATGATTATTTACGAAAACGAACCGCTTCCTTATATTGATGACGCGAATGCGCCGATTTTCGATCAAACGCGAATCAAGGTCGAAGATATGCTTTCCGGTCGAACCGACCCGGGCACAAAAAACGATCTTTTGGCCAAATATGGCGGCAACAAAACAACGCAGGAAGCGGTTCGACTCGGTTTGCTCTGGCTGAAAAAGAATCAATTTCCAGACGGTTATTGGAGTTTAAAAGGCAAATACAGCAACGGTCGAATATCCTCGTTTGACAATCCGGTTGCGGCAACAGGTTTGGCCATTCTGGCTTTTCAAGGGGACGGAAACTCAACCTCATTTGGAAATCACGCAAGAGTTGTCAGCAAGGCTTGGAAATGGCTTTTAGCTCAGCAGCGGGAAAATGGTTCCTTTTGTAACGAAGAAACTCCCAGTAACGATTATTATTATACGCATTCGATTTGTACAATGGCGCTTTGCGAACTTCTTGCAATGGAAGAAAGTCGAGGCAAGTCGGTTCCGAAGATCAAAGAGGCGGCAAAATCAGCGATTCAATTTTTGATTAATCATCAAAATAAAGAATTGGGAGGCTGGCGTTACAAAAATGATACGCCATTTGATAGCGACTTATCGGTTACAACTTGGGGGCTTTTAGCGCTTCAAACGGCGAAAATGGCAAAATTGGAGGTTCCTGAATACAATTGGGAATTAATAACAAAATTTTTGGACAGCGTTCAACGGGAAGAGGGAAGTCGATATGTTTATCATTCTAACGAATTGCCAACGCCTCCAATGACCGCTTCCGGACTTATGGCTCGAATGTTTCTCGGTTTGGATCGGGAAAATCCTGCGATTCTTTCCGGCGCGAAATATCTTACGCAACCGGAAAATCTTATTCATTTCGTCGAACAAGAGGAACAAGGCGTTCATAATATTTATGCTTGGTATATGACTTCGATGTTTCTCAAACAGTTGGGGCCGACGAATCAATATTGGCGAAAATGGAATAGTTCGCTCATTCGGGAAATTCCGGAACATCAGGAGCCGTCCCGTTCCAGGGAAGCGGGAAGCTGGAACCCTCAAAAAGACAAATATGGTTATTCCGGCGGACGGCTTTATACAACGGTTCTTTCCATTTTATGTCTGGAAGTTTATTATCGACATTTGTCCCTTTATAAATAGAATTCAGTCGATTATAAACAAATCGGGATAACTAGAGAACCAGGAAGTCAAATTCCGGATCGGAAACGTTGATGACCGTTATGTTCGACAGAAGACGCCGCAATTTGGGATCATTTTGTAATGCCGTAATTCGATTCGAAGCTTGAGCATTGAACGGATTAGTCGTTATTAATATTATGGTTGATTCCGAATTTGTAAGAAGGGCAATATTTTGTATCGTTTCCGCTAAAGAGTCGTTTGAAGATGCCTGAACATCTGTTAAGAGCTGCATAATGGAAAAAGAGAACGAAACGCTTGTTTTTCCGCTTAAGACTTCATTTATGCCGTTGACAGCAAAATGCATTTTACTGAACGAACCATGAATGACTTCTTTAACAAGAGTTGCCGCAAAACTAACTGCGATTTCAACGTTTTCGATTGTTTCAATTGTTTGAGGAGTCGGCTGAAACAGATCAACGATTATGACGATTTGTTGATTTTGACGTTCTTCGAACTGACGGACAAAAATCTCCTGATGTTTGGCTGAAGCTCGCCAATGAATCCATTTTCGAGCATCGCCTGTTTGCCAATGTCGAATTCCCAATGGTTCATCAGACGTTCTGGTCTGTTTGAGAAAGCTTCGCTTTTGACGTTCGCTTAAACGTTGATAATGGCGAAACCAATCTTTTTTGAGACGGCCAATTTTTGGAAAAACGGCAAATTCCTTTTCTTCGCCCAAAACAATCGAACTTCGAAAAAAACCGAACGGGAATGAAGTTAAAACCGTTATTGGCCCCAATCGATAACGGCCTCGCAAAGGGAGACGTCCGGCATAAATACATTTTTCCGTTTCGCCCCTCTTGAGTCGTTCACAAATGCAAACGGGACGACAAATATATTTTTGCGTCTTTTGTTGTCCCTTATTTTTCGGTCGAAAACAGGTCAAAAAAGAAACGAAACCGGATTGTTTTTTGTCAGATATTTCTTTGTCTGTTTTTGTTCGGTTTGATGTTCTTTTGACCAATAATTTTTCGATTGACGTTTCACGCTCTATTGTCTCCTGGCTTAGCGTTTCCTGACTCATCAACTCAATTCGATCTTCGAGAACGAGCATCCAGGAAGACAAATTGGCCCGTTCGTTCGTCAATTCGATTGTCATAAGAAAAGTTTCGCCAGCAAAAATGTTTGTTGGAACAGTCCGTTGAAATTTTAAACGCCGGAGAGTCATTTTGCCGAGAAAAAAGTCAAAAATAAGAAAACAGGTCAAAAGCGAAGCGATTAAAATGAGAAGATTAACCCCGCGTAAAACAGCGCCAACAAATATAAAAGCTGTTATTGCTGCAAATATCAATCCGTCATGAAATAATTCTGTTTTTCTCATTCGATATGTTTTATGTATTGGCTTTTTTTTATCAGTTTGCATTTCAAACTGATTTTATCGTTTCATTTTTCCCAACATTTTCATTTTATTTAGGAAGTTTTAAAAACCCGGGGTTTTCAACAAACGCATTTTGGATAAAGTCGTTAAAATCAATTTTTGCGGACGAGACGTCTTCGCTCCAAAGGGGGGGTTAGAACTTCCTTATGGTTCATCCAACTTTTCGAATGACGCATTTTTTCGTTTGAAATCAAAAAGGAAAAAGCGGCTTTGACTCGTTGTAAGCAAATGAAGTTTCCCTGAATTGAAAAAGCGTTAAAATGCGCAATTTTTGGTTCAACGTTATCCTATTTTAACATTTTTACTCAAACATATGAACCCCCCGGATCGTTGAGTTGCAAATCCGGCAAAGACGCTCTGATTATTCGGGACGACGATTACTCTGGCCGTCTTGATTCGAACTCTTATGAGATCGATGTTCATTGGAACTTGACCTGTGACGCCTTCGATGAATTCGCTGACGATATTCATTGCTGACTGGTTGAACAATCGTTCTGTTTTGTTTTTCTTCTTCCTCAAAATAAAGTCTGGCTTCAACAAATCCCAAAAAGAGAAAGATGAAAATACTGTTATGAGAAGCATAAAAAACGCTATAAAGCGTCATCATAAACATTAAAGTCAGCATCGACGCATAGGGAGGCGCATAAATTGATTTTTTTCTGATGAGCCAAATCAAACGGCGAAATAGAAGCAGGAAAAACGTCAACAAAAACAAAAAACCGACATAACCATAATCCCAAAGAAACCCAATCCAGTCATTATGTGAACTCGTTCGCAAACCGCCGATCGTTGCCGCAATCCCATGACCGGTTATTTGAACAGGCAAAGAAGTATCTGTAAAAAAGGAGGTCGTTAACGTCGTCCACATTTTTCGACGGCCCGAACCGCTGCTGATTTCTTCTTCTGAAAAACGTTCTAAAAGTCTTCCTTCATAATATTCGTTGGCAACGGCCAAAGTAATTCCGAAAAAGAGTAACGTTATAATTGAAAAAATAATGGTTTTAACAGACGCTTTGCGATTCAGAAAATAAACCAGATAGCCGTTCAACAGCATTAATGGAAGAGCAATAATAACGCCTCGTTTGGCTGAAAAAACAGCGACAATCAAAATTAAAATCAAACCGATTCGACGATATAATTTTGGCACAAAATACAACCAGGGAACAAAAACCAAAATATAATAAGATCCAATGACTGTCATTCGATTAAGACGCTCTTGCGAAAACGTCATCGCGAAATAGGCATACATCAGATAAAATCCAAAGAAAACGCAGACAAATATGAGCGTTTGTTTCCAAACAGCTTTATATTGAAGATGATAATAGAAAAAAAAGTTATATAAAAGAACCCATAAAACCGAAAAAGCGATGATAACCAGTTTATTCCAACGCGTTATTGTTCGTTGCATGCTCATAACGTCTTCATAAGCGCCGAAATACAAAATGATTTCCCAGCACAAAATAAAAACGAGGCACATAATTCCTGTTGGAAATAAATGTTGATAGGCGATATGATAATAAAGCGAATAGCAAAAAGTATAAACAATGCAGGCGAAAAGCGAAATATAAACCCAGATTCGATTGACGCCGGTTTCTCCTCCAATGATTTCGTTCGCATACAAATCATGAATTGAATAAAATAACAGAATAACGAAGAAAAAATAGAGGCCAAAATACAGATTGTTTTTGGGCTTTTCGGAATCATTGACCGTTGAATTATAAGATTGAGAATCTTTGGTCGAACGATATTCCAGTTCATTGTTCTCTCGGCCAAAATCATTTGAAGCGGGATCATAAAGATCGTTTTTTTCTCCCGTTCTCATTTGGTTGTATTCGTCATAACCGATATTTTCGTTGTATTGTTGAAAGTCGTTGCGGCTTCTTTGACTTCTTTTTTCTGTGCGATTGTTATGACGGCTTCGATGAGTCCGTTCATTTCCGTCATAATAATCATTATCAGATCTATATTGACGTCGGGAACGACGATTATCATTCTCTGACAAGGACGCGTCGTCTGTAAACTGATTGCGAGACTGATGAAAAGGTCTGGCGGAATTATTTTCATTCTCATCATAATCCCTCGATGAATATGTTTGTTTATCTGATTTATTATGATTATCCTGATTATAACTCATCGACAGAAAACTCCTGAAGGATAAAGTTGAACAAAAAATCGGGGTTGGCCAAACCTTGGTTGACGCGGTTATTCATTTGACAATTGACAATAAAAGCTGAAGAAGCATTGAATTGATTTAAACTTTTACGAATTTTTTGATATAAGGGATTTTTTGAATTATTTGTTTGCGAATTTCCAGAGGAATAAGCCATTTCCAACAGAAAAAGACAAATGCCCAATAAATAATCAAACCGTAAAAGGTCAGGAATAGTATCGTCATTTTTCCTTGGAAAAAATGATTGATAACAGCGTGAATCAGAATAAAAGGGAATAAAATAAGGATCGGTTTGATATAGGCTTCGAAAATGCAATAAAAGTAAGAAAAATTCAGTTTCTTGGATGAATCATAAAGAAGAATTCCGACGTCTCGAAGAATTCGAATCAAGGCGAAGCTCCAAACGACTTCCATAATTCCCCATTGATAATAACAGGTTCCAATCCAGATGACGCCGAAATATAAGATCGTTGTCCAAAAAACCGTAATGCAGAATGTCGTAACGGAACGGCAACCAAGAATGAGATAAAAAGTCCCCCAAGGCGAACAGAACAAACTTGCGATCAGAATAATCAAGGGAAAATAAACTTCTTCGGCCAGGGTTGGTTTGAGCCATAACCCCAACGCCGGTTTTCCCCAAATAATGATAACCAAAAGAAACAATGCAGTAAACAAGGTTAACAATTGACTGGAAAGAACAGCCCAACGGCCCAAACTTTTTCCTTCGTTGTTTGCGCTGTCTTGACTTGCCAACGGCGTTAACGCATTGACCATTCGAGCAAGCATTCCTTCAAAATTATGCGCAACAATCATTGCGGATCCCAAAACTTTAACCCCTTCGACAAGAGAAACGCCAAGAATCAAGCTCGGAAATGTAAAACAGGTTCCCTCAAAAAAAGTCATAAGAACCATCAAAAGACTCAAAGCCAGAAAAGTTGGAATAATCCCTAATCGGACATTTCGAGGTCGGAAAAACGCATTGCTTCCTATTTCTCGATAGCAGACCGCAATTAACGCAAAATAATTAATCAGACTTCCCAAAAGAACCGCGCAACCAAAATAGTAAAGAGAAGGTTTAAAAAAAATGTAAAAAAGAAGAAGCGAAAATGATTTGGTTAAATAAGAAACAATAATAATGACATTAACCAAATCATAACGATGAGCTGCTGAAGCAATTCCGTTATAGGGAACGCCGAGGCAATTCAACAGAAATGAAAGTCCCATACAGATCAGAAGAAACTCCGTTGAAGCTGCGTATTCTGCGGGAATTGCATAAAGTTTAAGAAATGTTGGAATGCCGCAAAGAAGAATGAGAAAACCGATCATTCCGAGCGTTCCCAAAAAAAGAAGCGATGTACTTAATGACGTTTTCAACTGTTCTTCATTTTGTTCCGCCAGACTTTTCGAAAAAATTCGAACAAGCGTTGGACGCAATCCCAAATTCAGAATGGCCAACAGATTAATGGCTGCTGCGGCCAAAATAACGATTGAATAAAGTTCCTCGCCCAAAAAACGGAGATTAATAGAAACAATAATCAATCCAACGAACGCCGTTGTCAATTGCGCCGCGATGCCGCTAAACGAATTCATCAGAAAACGTTTTTTCCCTTCTTGCAAATTGCCAGAAGTTTTCATTATATTTTCCCATTCGCAAAAGTTGCGGTCAAAACAGCCGTCAACAATAATTCTAAGGAAGTTCTAAAATCCGTTTTTACATTAAATTCAATTCGGAAAACGTTGCAAAAACCTGTTCCTGCGGACAAGACATCCGCGCTCTTAAAGGGTTTTTAAAGCTTCCTTCTATTGTAAACGACAATATATTGTTGCTGATATTAATGACAAAATGATTATTCAAACAATCTTCAAAATTCAATTGACAAACTGTTATCCAAAATAACGTTTCAATATAAACAACACTGAACAATATGTAAATACTGTTCAAGAAAATCGTACATTCTGTCAATTCGCTTTAAATTTCTGCTCTTTTTGTTCGCAAGCCCGCAAAAAAACAGGCTATTTTCTAACAGACGCTTTTGTTCATATTGGTTACGGAAATGAGTTTGGCAAACATTTCATTATTATCCAAAAGAACAAGAAATCGAAAAGAGGGGATCAAAAACGAAAATAACGTTGTGCGTTTCTGAAGGAAATATCTCGAACCATATTGCCGATCCATTCAAAATCATTGGGAAGGAGACCGTTTTCCATTTCGGAACCGAGAATATTGCATAAAATCCTTCGAAAATATTCATGCCGCGTATAAGACAAAAAAGAGCGGCTGTCCGTCAGCATGCCGACAAACAGGCTCAACAGTCCCATATTGGAGAGCGTTTCAATTTGATCTTCCATTCCTTTTTTTTGATCCAGGAACCACCAACCGCTTCCGAACTGCATTTTGCCGGGAATGGAACCGTCGTTAAAGTTCGCAATCAACGAAGCCAGCAAATAATTGGCGCTCGGATTCAAATTATAGACAATCGTTCGGGGAAGTTTCTTCTGTTGATCCAAACAGTCAAAAAATCGAGAGAGCGATTTGGCAAAAGCGCCGTCAACCATTGAATCGCTTCCGGCATCAGGACCAAGTTGACGAAACAGACGGCTCGAGTTATTTCGCATCGCCCCAATATGAAGCTGCATAACCCAACCTTTTTCCGCATTGATTCGGCCGATTTCCATTAAAAGAAGAGAACTGAGTTCCAGCGCTTCCCGATCCGAAACCGATTCGCCGCGCAATAATTTTTGAATCGTTTTTTCGTGAAAGGATTCCGGTTCCTGTTGCGTCCAGCGAAAGAGCTCGAATCCGTGATCGGACAAACGGCAACCGTTTTCATGAAAATATTGATGCCGTTTAAGAATTGCGTCACGAAGCGACGAGAAATCATGAATGCAAACGTCAGCGGATTTCCCCAATTTCTCAAGATAATCTCGATAGCCCTGTCGATGAACTTCCGTTGAAAAATCCCAATTAATCGGCAAAATTCGATCTGGACGAAATGTTGGCAGAACTCGAATATCAAAACTTCCATTTTGATTATCCGCGGCAATTTTCTTATGATATTCTAACGGATCAACTGGATCGTCGGTTGTACAAACGACACGAACGTTCATTTGACGCATTATTCCTCGAGCAGAGAAAGATTTTTGGGCGAGCATGTCATTGCAGCGATTCCAAATTTCTTCCGCCGTTGATTCATTAAGAAACATATTCCGGATACCAAATGGACGATTTAATTCAAGCATTGTCCAATGAAACAGCGGATTTCTCAATGTTAAAGGAGTCGTTTTTGCCCATTTTATAAATTTTTCCCAATCGTTTGCATTTCCTGTAATATATTGTTCTTCGACCCCTGCGGCACGCAATGCCCGCCATTTATAATGATCCCCGTTCAACCAGATTTGCGTCAAATTTTCGAATTGCCGATCTTCGGAAATTTCCTGGGGCGAAAGATGACAATGATAATCAATGATCGGCATTTCTTCTGCATATTCATGATAAAGCCGCTTAGCGCTTTCAGTTTGAAGGAGAAAATGCTCATTAATAAATGATTTCATTTGAATTTTTCAAGGAAAGAAGTCCTTGCTCCGTTGAATGCCGAATCGGTTCAATGATCCGTAAAAAGAGAAAAAAACAGCGTCATAAAAAAACTCGTTCGGTTAAAAGAAGTCGGAATTATGATGAGTATTGAATTCCAGGCTTTTCTTCATTTGTCAACAACGAAAAAATGAGAACCGAACCCTCTTGGGCAAAATCCATTATTCCTTAAAGCAAAACAACACAAACAATCAACAAGAGATTATTTGTGTTGCTTAAAATTAAGAAATATGAAGCGACAATCTCATTTTATCAAAAATTCAAAAACCTTTATCGTAACGAACAAAAACTTATTTGCCAAAGTTGGAAAACTTTCCCGAAACGTTTTGTTCATCCCCAAAAATGCGATTTTAAATGATAAATGACTGTTTTAAATTTGAAAAAATGAAAAAGTATCTGGAAAGACGATAAGACGTTGGAAATCACCAACCGCCGCCGCCCAT
>JAUNBG010000050.1 GCA_030527205.1 Planctomycetia bacterium | reverse complement strand
CTTGAAAATGCAAATAATCAAATTAATCAATGGGGACAAAATTTAAACGCTCAAGTAAACGAAGCGGCTCAAAATGTTTCAGACAATATCAATCAGTTTTCCGAAACAATCAATAATAATCGAGCGGAATTTGAATCCAATCTTTCTCAAGGTTTGGAATCGTTAAGATCGAATTACAATAATTCAATAACCGATATTCAAGAACAAGCCTCAACTATTGCTGATTCAGTCAACAGATTTCGCGATTCTGGAACTCAATTAGTTAATAATGCTCGAAACGCGGTTCAAGAAACAGGCAATTCGTTATCCCAAATCCCCCAACAAATCAATCAGGATTGGAATAATATTGCCGCTTCGTTGGGAAATCCGGCCAATTCTTCTGAAACAAATTCAACAATGTCAGCCCAGGGATTGAATCCAATCAACCCTAATAACAATTTGAATCAACAATTGGAAACAGCGAATTCCAATTTATTGATCAATGCCAACGTTTCGCCAACGCCCAATAATTCCGCAAGTTTAAATGAACAACAATCTATTCCTGATTCTTTGCCCAATCTTTCTGCCTCAACAGGAAGAACCAATAATTTAATGCCAAATGAAGCCTTAGATAATTCTGTTTCCAATCGTTCAACAGACAACTTGCCTGTCCCGATTGGATCAAGCGGTTCAATTTCTTCCAATGAATTTTCTTCATTAACGGAACTAACGGAACTAACGGAAAAATCGTCGATTTCATTTTCCCTTTCGCCGGTTACAAAATATTCGTTGCCAATAGATAACGCCATAACGTCAACCAATCAGTCCGGAACCTCAAATTCTTTGCGCAATAATTCTGTCGGGACCGTTCCTTTGACAAACAATTATATTTCCAATAATCAAAAAGAAGTTGTTGTTAATTCAACGGGACCAAATAATCAAATAGCCCCAACTATTGCAGCGAATCGATCAATCGCAACGAATAATTATCGTCTCTATGTAACCAAAAAAGACGATAACTTAATAACAATAGCCGAGTCCGAATTAGGAGATGCTTCCCGTTGGGGAGAAATCAAAAAATTAAACGCTTCCGTCATCGAAGCAATGAAGGGAAATCCTTATTTCCAAGCCGGAACAACGATTTATCTCCCCAAATAATATTTCGACTTCTTAACAACGCTTGCGAGCTTCCAAAGCCGTTAAACGACAAGTCGATTTATCAAGCGAACCGAATCGTCTATTGCGGCTCCGTTTTTAAATCATCCAAAAATTCAATCAAAAAATAAGAAATAATATTGTTAGAAGAAACAAGATCATCAGATTTGCTTCTTTTCCTGTGAATCGAAAACAGATATAACTAATCGGTCCGGCAAGCAAAACAGCCCCAAAAATCGGGATATTCAATGTCCCAATCGGAATCAAAAAATCATATCCACATAAAAGCCCCGCAATTAACGCAAGCCAATAACAAGTTTTAAAGTTTTCCTGCTTTGAAACGGGATAAAACAGAACAAAAATCGTAACCTGAAGAATCAGAAAAAGAATGTAATGCTCTTTATGAGGGTTGTGACCAAGAATCTCAACAATATAGGAAATCAAGAACAAGCAACCGATCCATATCATAAGCGAAATAGGAATTTTGTTTTGATCCCATTCAATTAAAGCAATCGCTAAAAAAGAAAACAAAAACGCTGACCAAAGAGCTGTTAAGAGAAATCCTGTCTGCAAAAGCGATTCAAAATTGACCGCGGGGAAAAATTGAACCGAATCAATTGAATCCTGGGGCGGAAAAAGAAAATTTTTCATTCCTTCCCAATAAAGAAAACTCGATTCGGACGGCGTCCAACCGCAAAAAACAATCATATAAAAAATGAATCCGGTCATAACGAAACAGATCGTTTCAATGAGAGGATAACGAAAACTGATTGGTTGTTTGCAGTCGCGGCATTTTCCGTTCAAAAAAAGCCAACCCAAAATTGGTATATTGTCATAAAATCGAATCGGATGCTGACATTTCGGACAAAACGATCCCGGTTGAATTAAGCTCAGTTTATTCGGTAAACGCCAAACAACGACATTTAAAAAACTGCCAACCGCTCCGCCTAACATCGCAACAAAGAAAGTCAGAACAAATTCAATCATTGTTTTGAAAACCTAATTAATCCTTATTAATATTGTTTGGTTATTGTTGTTTCGCTTTGCTTTGCGATACATTATTTAATTACTGGAAATGTTTTGATTATTATCTTGATTCGATGGTTCAATGTGCGCGACAACTTCGACAATTTCTTCAATTCTTTGACAAAGCGAACTTTGAATTTCATGCGAAAGGGAATGAGCGTTAAAAACGGTCATTTGAGGATCGACTTGAATATGAAATTCAACCGCATATTTTTGTTCGCCGAGCGGACGGGTCCGAATTTTGTGAACGCTCTGAATTTGAGGATATTCCCGAACGATCAATTGAATCAGAGCGATTTTTTCCTTGGAAAGCCCGCGATCCAGAAGGGTCGAAAAAGTTGGACGCATAATTTCAACCGCAGTATATAAAATCATGCAACTGACAACCATTGTTCCAACAGGATCCAAAAAAACATATTCGTTGCCGAAAATCAAACATAAAATAACGGTCGCCGCAGCAGGAATCGAACTGATTGCGTCGCTGCGATGATGCCAGGCGTTTGCGACCAAAGCCGAACTTTTAAGTTGGAGTCCAACTTTGCGAGTTGTTTGATATAAAACTTCTTTAATGAAAATCGAGAAGAGAGCAGCCCAAAGCGCAAAAAAGCCAGGCGTTGCCCGCTCTTTTCCCTGAATTAACTCGTTGATAGAAAAAATAGCAGAAGGAATCAGTTTCAAAGCAACAAGCAGAAGAACAAATCCAATAAAAAGCGTAACGAGGGTTTCTATTTTCGCGTGTCCATGCGGATGATCTTCGTCGGCAGGCTGTTCCCAATATCGAACTCCAATTAAAACCGCCAAATCTGTCGAGAGATCTGACAGAGAATGAACGGCGTCGGCGATTAAGACTTGAGAATACGAAAAAACGCCTGCCAAAAGCTTAATGATAACTAATATCATATTGACAATCATTCCGAACCAGGTTATTCGTTTGAGCGCGAATGATTGTTTTTGTGAAACAGGATCAAGGTTCATGACATCCTTTTTATAGGATTATGAGTTCAATTTTCTATATGATCAATCAACGTTTCCGACTGAGAGGAATCAGAAGAAATGGGAGCGACATTTTGAGGGGCAGCCGGAACGTCCGTTTCATTGGGATAGGAAAATGGCGCGGAAACAGCCTGACGACTTAAAAGTTTTAGCTGAGTATTCATTTCAACTAATTCTTGCGACATTTTTTCGATTTCGCTCCGCAATTCGCTGATTGACCCTTTCAGTTCTGTAACTTCCGTAGAAGGAACGGTCTGAAAAGGATTATTAATCGAATCGATTAAATTAGGATTATCGTTCCATTGATTTTGAACAGGCTCTTTAAAATCCGGATTCATCATTTGCGGGATAATGTTCAAAATCTGATTAGCCAGATCGTTGAGACCAACTTCGCGAAGAATTTGAGCCGCTTCGTTGGCTTTCCTCATTTTGGTCGTCGCATCATTTGGCGAATTAAGCAGATAATTCTCTGGATTCAAATTTGTTGCGTTGAGATCGCCTGACGACGACATTAATCCGGGCAATGTTCCGCTATTGTTATCTGTGACCGGAGGCAAAACGTTTGGAATTGCATATGAATTGTTGAGAGACATTAATGAATCAGGAGTTTGAATTGAGCCGGAATTTTGACGTTTTAGAGCGTCTATTTGGTCGTTTATTCCTTTCAGTTGATTCAGAAGAGTCGATTGTTGTTCGCGAAGCGTTTGAGCCAATATGACGTCTTGCGGTTGAAGAGCTCGAAGCGTTTGCTGGAGTTGCTTTAATTGCAAAGTCAGTTCTTCTTTAACGTTTTCCAAAGCTTGCGGGTCGATGTTTGGATTATAAGACGGGTTGGATAACGAATTGGCAAAAGGAATCGAATTGTCAGCCAAATTGTTGTTGCGATATAAGATTTCATTGGGAACTGTTCCGGATGGTTGAAGAGCCGGATTCGCTGAATTGGGAAACGATGCGTCCAAAGGCAAATAGGGATTCGCCGTCGAATTCATTTGTTGCGTCATCGTTTTTTGAAAAGAGTTTAGACTTTCAGTCTGTTGTATTTTATTTTGTAATGTCATGAGCTGATTAAGCAGATTCTGTTGCAACGTTGTTGCATTTGGATCATTATAATTGAGGCTCTGCAATTGCTGAATCAGCTGTTTTTCTTGAGCATTAAGCGATTCGAGACTTGTCCCTTGCGTTTCTGGACGAACAACTTGCGAAAGCCCCTCAAGAGCAGAAGAATTATTCAAAACATTTGGGGACGTCGATATTGGCGTCGAACTGTTTATTGATGACGCCGAATTGAATGGCATTGAATTGTTCAATGCAGGCAAGCTTGACGAAGAAGTCGAATCGGCGGGAACTTCGCTTGAATCTTGACCTGAAGCAATTGATTTTGAAGACTCGTTCAACAGCATCAATATCCCCAAACCTGATAAAATAATCATTAATGAAATAGAAAGCCCGAATCTATTTTCTGTTTGTTTTTTCGACATCGTTATTTCCTCTATTAAGCAAATCCGGTTCAAACAATCATTGGTTTCATATAAATGTAACCGGTTATCAATACAGAAACCTGTTAAACCCCGGTTTGAATTTGTAAGTTCGATAAAGTTGGACGAATTGAGCAAACGACCGGTTGCCCATTCCGGTTTCGGCATAACAATTTTTCATAAAAAAGCATATTGAGTTTTTCATTCCAATTTTTCAATCAGTTTATCAACAAGATTTCAATTCAAATCTTTCGAAAAATCCCTGATCATTCTCTTCGCAAACAGACATTGAACCCCAATATGAAGTTTTTGTGTTTTTCAACGCCAAGAACAAACGACAAAAGCATTAAAATCGGAATTCTTTGCCGTTTTTGAACATTTCAAACTTTTGGCAAATTGATAAACGACAATAAATTCACAAAAAATAACAAATATCCGTGAAATGATGGGGCATTTCTTTTTTAATATTTTTGGAATGTTAAAAGGGACTGCTCTTTCCCCGATTTTTGTAATGATATTGGAAATTTTCGCGCGCCGACGCAACAGCGCAGCGGAAACGCAAAGACGCTTTCTTTTTTAAAACTTCCGATTTTGTCGTTATTTCAATCGCATTTAAACGGCAGTTCCCGTTTGAAAAATAATCGTTTCCGGCGCTCGTTTTGGGAGTTTTTATCCTGTTCGCTGCGCGAAAATCCTTTTTTCCAACGGATAATGTTCTATTCTGTGTCGCGAACAGAAAAATCGGCGAAAATACATTAAAAGGGATTAAAATAATGAAAAAATGGAATCATGAACCGATTGTCAATGAACCAATCTGAAAAAAATAATTAACTATTTCTTATTATATACTCATTTCATTTCATTTGACAATAAGAATTATCAGGAAACAAGATAACGAATGCAAAAAAAAGGAGTTTTTTGCGAATGAAAAAAGCTAAAGAAAATGGGGGAAGTTTTCAAGTATTGTCGAAAAAAGGGTTTCCTGACATTAATAAAACGCAATGTTTCTTTTAACGAACTCAAACAGCAAACAGCGATTTAATTTATTTCTCGCTCAGATGCTGAGAAAAAGGAAAGACGAGATCAAGGGCATAGTCATTTTTTTGATTTATCCGAAAAGACATTGAACCTTATTTGACTTCATTGTTTCAGCTCTCCGCTTTTTTGCAACACAACAATATTGCGACATAACAAATATTAACGTTAACTCTCCAAATCAAGAAAAAAGGTCTTTTGCCAAACGAAAGAAAATCTCCCCAAACAATGACATCCATTTTTTATCAAAAAATCAATTATTATTCTTTAATTCAAGCGATTTTTCGACAATTTCAAATTGAGGAATGATTTCGTTCCAATTTTTTGGGGGGACCGTTTGAGGATAAAAAATGAGATGTCGCAAATAAGGAGACGACGCTTCGAACGACTGATCTGTATCAATGAGCCGAAACAGTTCATAAATCGGTTTAGGCGAATAATAGCCGCCATTTTGATCAGAGGGACGGGTCCAAAGGCCAATATTGAGTTGTTCGCTTTTTAAATCGAAATGGCGATGAAAAATATTCGCTTTTGCCCCAATTGAAACAAATTTATAATGAGCATAGGCATAAGCGGCGGCCTGTCGTTCCAGCCAAATTTGAGGAATCGCTTCCGGATTATAATGATCGGCGTTATAATGCATATAATCGTCTTCATGCGGACTCGAAAAACCTTGTTCCGTAAAATAAAAATCGCGACGTTGACCGTCAAATCTCATTTCCGGTCGATCCAAAAAACGAGGCAGAATTTCGATGTTGAATGGCGTTAAACGTTTCGCGTTTTCGTCTAAAGAAGCGGTTTGAACCGAATGTTGATCCCAATAAACGGGCGTTCTCAGATCAAGTCCGTAAGGATGATAAGCGATTTTCCAAGAATAATCCCCCTCTTTTTTGGTTAAAGAATTCAGAGCAATCAAATAATCTTTGCCTTTAAAACCGCCTTTTTGCGAATAATGAAATTGTTGGAATTCCGTTGCGCTTTCCGAATTCCAATAATTGTCGAGCGACATTAAAATATGAGCATTCGACCAATATTTTCGTAATGCGGTTGAAGCAATTCGAAGTCCGCGTTCATATTGACGAATAGTTTCATCAAGCGGAAGACGTCCCATATTGTTCCAAATATAACCTGAATTCAATTCGTTTCCGATGACGAAATTGGAAACCAAACCGAATTTTCCATCTTTTCTTGTATAACGATCTCCTAAAAATTCAAACAGAGCCTGCCAATATTCAACAGTATGCAAAGTTGTCAAATTAGGCGCCGCAATACTTAAAGTCCAGGATAAATCAAGCCAAACTTCAAAATCGGGATGAATCATTTCGGAAGGCGCCAACGAAATTCGATGTCCCCAAAAGACGAGAACAAAAGTTATTTCCATATCGGCGGCCGTCATATCAATAACTTGTTGATCATAATTTTCAACGACTTTTTTATTGAAACAATAGGGCTTGCCGTTGCAAATGAATTCAATGGTTGGTTCGTTTGAATTTCCCAAAAAAGAACAAAGATCAACTGTTATTGCTGCATGAGAAACGCCGAGTTTTTTGGCGTCCTCAATGTCTTTAACTTCAAGACCCTTGATTGATTTTTTCTCTATTCGCGCGTCTGTTCTTCGAGACGGAAATTCGGTTACATAAAAAGGACCGGCCAAAATGATTCCCTTTCGATGAATTTCATTCTCGACCGTTCCATTCGCAATCAAATAAAATTTATCAAAAATTTTATCTCGATCCTTATCGATCGCATTATTGGAAAATCTTGCGATTTCAAATGTTTTTTGGTCCTTTGAAATATTCGATCGTTCGAGAATGGCTAAACAATTTTCCGGATCATAATATTTTCGATCCGTCCTGTAACCGTCTTCAGAACAATCGTCGCCAACGCCGTCATATAAGAGCAAAAAGTCGGTTGTTGGATAATATTCATGCGGATGACATCGAACCAACGAAACTTGAATCGCCGATTCCCAATCAAAATCAATTTGAACGGAAATATTGTCTTCCGTTGCGGTCAGCAATAAAGAAGAGTCTTCTGCAAAAATCTGACTCAAAAAAAACGCAAAATAAACAAAGAGAAAGAAAGGAATTAATTGTTTCATACGAAAATCTTTCGCTTGTTGTCATTGACAGCGATCCATTGATCAACTGCCGATTTTTATTGAAAGTCAAGCCTGGGGAAAATCCCGGTTCGTTGGGGACGCAATCCCGACAACAACAGGCGAATTATCGAAACCGGAAAGGTCTTAAATGATTATAGTTTCACAAATAATAAATAAAGGCCAATATTCCTTTTCTTTTATTTTTGGAAAAAGAATCAAACTATTTTGGCGAATTCAGGAGTCGATGACTCTGATTCCGTGATCATCAATATTATAAAGAATAATTTCATCGGGACAAACGCTTCCGCGATGTTTGGAAACATAAAGAGCTTTCCGGAATTTATTGCCGTCCCGAATTTTTCCCAAATAAATAATCGTATTGGCTCCCGCAAGAAGATCGCCTTCGTCCAACGGCTTGCTGATCATGCTGTCAAGCGAAGTTTCCGGCGAAGTATACGAAACCAAACATCCAATATCTTCGCGCCGATATAATCGTTTTGCGATTTCCGTTTCAAAATTGCGATAATTTTGACGAAAAAGATCCCGCGCAACCCAATCGGGTTCTTTTTGAATAATCTGATGATAAATATATTCGAGAAGTTCAAATTGAATCGACTCTCCTTGATGATCAATCGGTTCAATGCCGTCGATCAAACAGCGACGCGTTCCCTGAACAAAATGCCCAAAAAAGAAAGCAATAGCCGCATCCAAATGACGCGATAAATCGGATTGCCAGTCAAACCATTCATCGAAGTCCAAATCGCGACGATTGACCCGTTTTCCGCGCTTTGTCAGCGCGCGAAAATAGTCGCCCGATTTGCGATTTTCATTAAAAAAGGCTTTCGGATCAAAACGACGTTCTGAATCTTCCGGTTCGATTTTCCATTGAAATAAATTTTCGGCATAACCGTTATGATTTTGAGAATCGCCGCGAACGGTCATATCGAGAATAATTCCGCGATGACCTTCTTGCGTAAGACCTGCCTGAAGAAATTGCAGTCCAAATTGCGTTTTGCCAATTCCTGACGAACCAACCAGAACGGTCATTGTTCCAGAAACCAGTCCGCCGCCGATGAGTTCATCCAAACCGGGAACGCCCGTCGATAATCTTTCCTTTGTCATTATTTTGCCGAAATTAAATGTTGAATACAAAAAATAAAATTGATTATTAAAACCAAAGATGATTACAAAAACCGAAGATGATTACCAAAAACAAAAAACCTTGGATACTGAAATCAAAAACGAATGTCGAAAAAAAAGGATCGCTAATCCTTAGCCCCAAATCAATCCGATGAGGCAAAGCAACGCAAGAATCATAACATTTTTTGCGCTCAATTCAAGAATCCGATTTAATTGTTTTCCTTGCCGAATCCGATTAAGGAGAATCCAGGCTCGGATATGAAACAAAAAATAAATCAACGGAAGAAAGAACGTCCAGGCTTGAAAGGCGTTGTCGACAGAAAAATAATATATCAGGAAAGCGCAAACCAGCAAGCCGTTTATCAAATAGAAGAAACGTCCGAAACGTTCTCCGAAAATAGAAATGGTCGTTAATTTATGGGCTTGACGATCAACTTCGCGGTCTCGATAATTGTTGGAAACAAGAATATTATCAATTGCTAATCCGACCGATAACGAAAGAGGGATTAACTCCCAGGAAAACTTTGCGGCTTGAACAAAATAAGTAAAACAAACGGCAACAATTCCAAAAAAAATCAAGACGAGAAGATCGCCGAGAGCCAAAGCGGAAAGCGGAAATGGGCCGCCGCTATAAAGAATGCAAAAAATTAAGGCGAAAATTCCAACATAAATCATTTCCATTCCGCCATAAGGAATGAGTCCTAATCCGAACAGGCAAGAAAGCGCGAAAGTCAAACTGAAACCGATTTTCATTTTGGATGGGTCGATCCAACCCGCCGTCAAAGCGCGAGTCGGGCCCAATCGATTTTCCATTTTATCAAAACCATTCTTAAAATCAAAATAATCGTTGACCAAATTCGCTGTTATTTGCGCAAAAACAGCAAATAAAAGGCAAAAAATCGCAGGCATTGCCTGAAAACAACCATTTCGATACGCCAAACCTGTTCCAATCAAGACAGGAACGATTCCTGCGACAAGCGTTTTTGGACGCGTCGCTAAAAACCAGGCAAAAACAGAATTTTTTTTCATTTCTTGTATTCTTTATATTATTTCGGTCTTATTTATCATTTTGCGATCAAAAACGTTTTCATTTTGACATTTATTATATCGCAATTGATCAGAGGGGACAATACTCTGTTGTTGTCGGGTTGCGTTTCCGATAAATCTGTTTTTTTATGGAACCGGGACAATATAAGCATTATAAAAATTGTATTAAATATTCTTTTTATAAGGAAATTCAACAAGGAAGCTTGACCTTCAAATAAAATTGTTATAATAAAAATAAAGTATAAGTTCGTTAAGGAGCAAAAGTTTTTTTGATAAGAAATATCATTTCGGACCGAATTCGTTGAAAAGGTTGAATTGAATTTCAATAGTTTTCTGTGGAATGATTTTTCGTCGTTTGTTAATTCAACTAAAAAAAACTTTTTCATAATTCCGGTTTCTCTCAATTTTGATTTATTATTGCTTGCTCAAAAAAAAGATCAAACGAGATCATTTTAAAAAAATTTTACAGAATAAGATCATTAAATCGTTTTCCTGTTTTTTTGTTATTTGAAACGCCCCGGTTTATTGTTTTATAAGTTTTTTACGCATGCAAAGCTTGTTGTATCAGTTAAAATACAGGAAACGATATTAATAAAAAAGTTGCCCCAACTTGACTTTTTTCTATTGTTAAATACAATTATTTTACTTTATGATTTGTTTATTTCGCGATTCCATCTTCGAGTAATCATCATCGTGATTTGGTTAATGTAATCGTAAATAACCTTTTTTGTCGGTCGAATGAACATCCTTTTAAATGGAAAATTGACATGCGAAAATATATGATGCCGGAAATTGAAATTCATCGATTTCATATTGATACATTCCTCTTTACATCTCCATCTAATGCCGGAACAGGCGGAAGCGAAGGCGGGGAAACGCCAGATTTCGGTGGTATGTATAGCGATGTAAACAGCCATATGGAAGAAGAGGAAGAACTTCGTTACTTGCTTGACCTTTAAATCAAGTTCAATAAAACATCTGAAAAGTCGCTCGATAAAAGCAAGACAAACCAGTTTTTGCTTTGCATTGGGGATTGTTTTTTCATTTTTCCGCAAATAAAGAACAGATTTCACTGATTTTAAAGTTATAGACGTTTTCCTTGATTTTTTCCGAAATACGGCGATTTATGTAGCCGAATCACAAAAAATAGACGGCGAAGCGGAAAATCTAAGCGTCGACATTATAATATTTTAAGAAAGTTACAAATATAAAAAAGGGATTCTGCCTCAAATGAGTTTTTGGAGACGGAATTGATGATTGAACGATTGGGCTTGGTTCAATCAGTAACGGACCTTTTTTATAGAAGTCGACTGCCGTTGTCCTCTTCGACAACGGTTTTTTTCTCATTTTTTCCAAAGAAATCGATAGTTGAAGCGTCGATTTGGCGCGGTATCGCCTGCTGTACAAAACGAAATCGGATCTTTCAACTCGCTGGGATTATCGCTCCATTTGAAATCAAACGAAAATTGCGTTTGGCTTTTTTTATTGAATAATGAGCGCGGAACCGTTATCGCCAATCGATCGTCTGCGATTTGAATGGGGAGCTCCGCTATTTCTTCCCAATGCCCTGACTGTTCCTCCGTTTTCCAGGCCATCAACGTTGTTTTTGACGAGTCAAGTATTTTTTGATTGATGAGCCATTCATAACCGAACCAGCCTGTCTCGGGATTTTGATCGACGTCAACCAGCAAAAGCATCCAGTTTTGATCCGTCGAGGCGGTTAAAGGTTGATCGCATTCGGCAAGAAAATAAACATTCTTTTCATCGACCCCAACCTTCGCTGTCACAATATCATTTCGACCGCTGACATCTTGATAATGAAGACCGGCATAACCGGGATGATCGCGATGAAAAACGTCGCCTTTGGTATCGCGAAATTCGACTTTGATCTCTTCCCAAACCGCAAGCGGATTCGACGGGTCAACCGAAACAAAATCGCGATGAGTCGGGATCGGACGAACCCCTTTATATCGACGAATATTTTGCGCCATTTGCATATAATAATTATCCGTATAACCGTCTTTCATCGGTTGAATGCAACGATTAAATTCGGCATTATACTGATCAACGAAAAAATAGGTCGCTTCCTGACCGCGACGCATAAAATTCAAACTTTTTAACGTCGCTTCTGGCTCAGAATATTTGCCGGCTGTCCATTCATTCCAGTCATTTATATAAATAAACTGCGGATTCGTCTGAAGAGCTTCGTTCCAACGATCCTGAAAATAAATGCCGTATCCTTCCGGATTTTCAACCGTTTTTCCCAACCAGGGAACATAAGCGGAAACCGGCATATCCTGATCGTTGAGTTCCGGTTCGCCATTTTCTCTTGTCCAGGATTTTCCAATCAACCAGGCTGGATGCTGACCCGGCGTCACTGCAGCCTGTTCCCGTTGCCCATCATGAAGCGAAAGAAGTTCTTCCAATTTGAGATTTTGAACGTTTTTGTCCCCTAAATCATAACCAAAAGACCAATTGTCTTCTGTTCCGATGAATCGTTTGCCTCCCCATTTATAATTGCCCCACCACATCGTCCGAAGCGTAAAAAAGTCTTTGACTTCTTTCGTATAATCCGCATAAAACTCATTAGCGTAATCCGGATCGCCGTAATGCGGATGATTCGGATCGCTTTTTGCCGACGGATCAAAATGAGGATTCGAATGTTTTATTGCTGTATTTCCCGTTGAATCCAAACTCGGCATTCCGTTATAAAGAAGAAGCGGTTTGCCTCCCCAATAAAACCAAAGATCGGGATATCGATTTTTTTTATAAATATTGTCATATAAATGTTGAACGATTGTAATCGCCGGTCCGTTAAACGCCCAAAAGCAAAACTGCGGAACTTTGTTTCCTTCCGCTTTCATTTTTTCCATTGTTGAAAAAAGAACTTCCCATTCATCCCAATAAAGAATGGCGTTCGTAACGTCGAGAATTAAGACATCGACGCCCGCATCGGTCAACATTGACATATCCTTACGAATAACATATTCATCCTGACTGAGAAAATAGCCCATTTCCGGTTCGCCCCAATGAAATGATCCCCCTTTCCAAGCCGGATGTTTTGCGTCGAGTCGAGCTTCTGGATGAGCCTGAAGAATTTTGGTCACATCCGCTTCATAGGGAGCGGGAAGCGTCGCCAAATTTTGTGTATGCCAGGTTATATAAAAAATGCCGACAACGCGATTCTGGTCGGTTTTAACCTTGCCGACCTCAGAAAACAGCGGCATTTTTCGCCCCAACGCATCTGTGCCGACCCATGTATCCGAATACAGATCGCGAAACTGCTCTGCCGATTCGTTCTCCTCTGCCCAAAGCGGAACCGTCAGCAAAAGGAAAAAAAAGATTACATAAATTGTGCTTTGATGATTATTTTTCATAAAATTCCTTCATTTGAAATTTTTTATGGAAAGAGAATTCGTTAATTGTTGCTGTCGAAACAAGACAACATTTTGAAAACAACGATGAAATCCAGTATATCATAAACTTTTTACTAACGCAACAAATTGGATTCCAACCCCTTTAAAAAGAACTTTTGAAAGCGTTCATCCGGCCTTTTATTGGTTTTATCAACGAAAAAATATTCTCGTCATTGTCATAAACTAACGAGTGATTATAATAATGAGTGATTACAATATTGATAATGAATAATCAATTTTGTAAACTGTTCGCTTTTCTTTTGGGCCTTTAATATAATGGACGAATTTTAAGAATAATATAAAAATGTCCAAATGGACGGCAAGACGGATAACTTTTAGAAAAAATATGGAGATAATAATGATTATGAAGAAATATGCTCTCAAATATTTATACGGATTGTTGTTTTTATGGATCGTTCTCGGAAATGGTTCTGTTTGGGCAACGAATATTGATAATGAGCAATATTTGACAGAAAAAGTTGAAACTAGATTTCGCGGATTGACAGATCAAGACTCAATCCAGAACATTCCAATTATTTATTTATCGGAACATTTGCCGGTTCATATCCAAGTTTATGTCTGCGCTCAAACAACCTCCAATGCGTCGCCCCTTGATCCGTCGCTTCCTCAAGATTCTGTTGTCGACATTCCCAATATTAACAATATTACTGATATTAAAAATTTTGTTAATTATTTCGTCGTTGAGAAAAACTTCTATTTCGATGAAATTAACGAACCGGAAGGCAGAAATTTTCACGCTCTTTTGTTTCAAGATTCAAACGCAATTGTTTCTTTTATAAAAGATCATCAACTTTTGTTTCAACATAAAACCGATCAATATGGAAGTTTGTTTCTTGAACCGTTTGGGAAAAATAACATTTTATTATATGTTGAAGATGAAATTCGTCAGCAAATAGCTCAAGCTCATCTTGTTTTCGTCGATGACGAAGAGTTGATTAATATGGGCGTTACCAATATTGACCAATACACAGAAAATTATTTGGTCGTCCTGTTTCGCGGTCATTCCAACGCACAGCCAGGCGTTTATATTCCCCCTGCTTTCAATGCCGGTTGGCTTATTCCCGCACTCATTCCCGCGATCACGATTCCTTTGATCTCGGATGAAGATAAACCGATCAGTCCTTCTGGGCGATAATTTTCATTGTTTCAAAAAGAAATGAATATTTTTAGCTTTTATCGTCATTAAAAATAGACAGGGGATTTCGCAAACGGAACTGACGCGGAATTCTTGTCTGGGCAAAACGAACATGTATTTTTATGGCAAATTTTTAGGTCGAACAACTCTTCTTATAACGCTTCTTCTTGCCCCTTGGTTGAAGGGCGGGCTTGAATACTCCAATCAGGTTTATCTTTATTATGGGATTCTGGCGAGTTGTTCCTTTGCCATTCTCTGTTTGTTTGCCGAAAGAAGACATTCGACTTTCTTTCAATCCAGTTGGCTTTTTGAAGTCTCAATGATCCCGTTGTTGTTAGGAATTCTTTTCGGCTTTTTTCAACTTCTCCCTCTTCCAGCAACTGTTCTCCAAGCGATTTCGCCGCATAAAATCGAACTTTGTCACGAACTTGTTTCCTCAGGGGAATCGCTTGACACAAAATGGGAAAAAAACGTTCTAACGCAATCTGAAATCGATAAAATCCCTCAATGGTCGAATCAAATAAGCGTCTGTTCTTCAGAAACCCGTGAACAGCTTGCTTTGTTGATTCTGGCTGTTTCTGCCTTTTTGATCGCGGGAATCTTATTTGATACGGAAGATTCCCGACGCTGGTTTTGGATATTTCTGGTTGGAAACGGTTTGCTTTTAGCCCTTTTTTGTATCGCAACAAGAGCCAATGACGCGATTTCTTTTTATTCGGCAGAATCAGATTATTTCGGACCTTTTTTCAATAAAAACAATGGGGCTGGTTATCTATGTCTTTGTTTTGGAGCGGCTTTCAGTTTTTTGACGGAATCTTGTTTAATTCATAAAAATCGCGTTTCGCTTCAAAATCATTCTTATAAGCGATCCAACCCCCATTTTGTCAAAAAACTAAATGTCTTATTGATCAATTTGGAAAAAATCTCGCGTTTGACAGAAAAAATGGTTCAACTTATCAAACAGTCCTTTTTTCCTTTATTGACTTGCGGCATTATTTTTGCGGCGATTTTAGCTTCCCTTTCGCGCGGCAGTTCATTGGCCGTTATTTTCGGTTTTTTGTTTGGCTTGGTTATTCTCATTTACAAAAAAAACGTTCGATACGGTTATCTCGTTTCCGTTTTGCTTTTAATTATTTTGGGATTTCTTTTTTGCGCCGGTTTGAATGATTCCATAAGAAAACGGATCGCAACCTTGCTTTTGTCGGATGTCAATTCCAACGCTTTAATGATCGATGGGCGTTGGAAGCTTTGGGACGGAACCATTCAAACCATCAAAGACTTTCAAAGCTGCGGCGCTGGTTTGGGAACTTATTATTTAGCAAATCGCAAAAACGATCCCTTTCTTCATTTCGGTTCCATTGGATATAATGCGGAAAATCAATGGCTCGAAACAATCGTTAATGCAGGATATTTCGGATTGTTTCTAGCCGTTTGGGAATTCCTCTTGATTTTGATAACCGCTTTTCTTTTGATAAAACGAACAAAAAAAGATTCGATCTTTGCTTTGGGAACAGGAATCATTGTTCTTCTTATTTCCCAAGCCATTTCCGGAACGTTTGATTTTGGCCTTTATCTTCCGGCAAATATCTTATTATTCGCCGTTTTATGCGGTTCCTTCATGAATTGCTTTGATCTTTCTGTAAAAAAACAAAATTCATTTTTTTTCTCCGAACATCAATTTCGGATTAAAAAAGTCATTCGATTGTCTCTATTATTTTTGGCTCTTTTGTTCTGCTGGAACAGTTTAAAAGAAATTCAGTCGATTGCGGAAATTCGTGAGGCAAAAAAGTTGATTCGAATGCCTCAACAAACTTGGACGCTTGACCCCGATTTAATTGATGAATGGATCCAATATACAAAGACAAAAGTCGAAAAACGGCAAGACGATTTTAAAGCTCATTTATTTTTAGCCGATCTCTGGGAATTAAGGTTTCGAATCGCTGTTTGGGAACGTTTTAATTCAGAATCGTTTCTCGAAACGGAAAAAAATTCGGATAAAAACGAACAAAAAATCAATCTTTTATGGAAAAAAACGCAACCGTTGGCTTGGCATCTATTGATTACCGAAAAACAAAAATTAAATCTGAACGTTTATGTCCAGTTCATTCGCAACGAACCGGCTGTTCAAAAATTTTTAAGAGAAGCTCTAAAAGAAGTTTTATTGGCAAGAAAATATTGCCCAATTCATCCGGCAACCCATTATCGTCTCGAAATTTATTTGCCGCTTGTCAATTCAACGACATTAGACGAACAGAGACAATTATTTAATCTTTATTCAAAAAGAACAATTTCCCTTTCGCCAACGGAACCGCGACATCTTTTTTTATGCGGTTTTTGCCATTTATGTTCCGGCGATGAAAAAAACGGCTTTTCATATTGGCGAAAAAGTTTAACCTGTTCGACAGCTTATTTAAATGAAATGCTCTCGTTTATCGAACTGAACGTTCCCCAAAATCAATGGAATGACGCCTTGGACAATTTCTTGCCCGATTCCTTCGATATCGTTAACGAATCAATAAAAAAATATCCGCTTTTTAAGGATTATCTTCTTCCAATTCTAAAAAAACGTTTGGATCAAACTCCTTCTTCCGAAAAAAATGCCGCTTATTATCTTCATTACGCCCGCTGGCAAATGCAAACAGGAAATCATTCGGAAGCGGCTCTCTGTTTTGAAAAGGCTATCGAACTTGATTCCAAAGAATCATCCGCTTATTATGAGTTCGGACTTTTGCTATTGGATCATCCGGAACTTAGAGATTCCGATTTATGCGAATTCATGTTCAAAACTTATCTCGTCCTGAAACCTCATGATCCCCGAGGACGGCAACAACTTGCCAAAGCGAAAAAGTTGAAATAGCCTTTAAAAAACATCGAAAAAAATAAGGGGGCATTTGATCAAAATTGGCGAAAAAATGCCGCTATCAAACTTTCCGCAAATCTTTTGTTTTGCCAAACATGCCCCCATCAATACGAAATGGGATGAGTCAGAAAACCCAACTTTTCCTTTTATCTAAAACATTGGCGATTCAAAATCCCAATAATAAAAATACAGAAGAAGAGTAACAATAACAACGATTACGCCAAAAACTTTCGCTGTAATGGAACCTTTAAGAAAATCGGCAGAAATTCCCTCTTCTGTTCCAATAACATCTTTTTGAACAAACGCTTCTTTTTGAGGAAACAAAATCCTCAAAATCGACAAAACCGCAATAATGACAATAAAAGTAACCGCCATTCGATTGAGGAAGTCGAGACTCGGAACAAACTGCTTCAGCAATCCATACAGAATCGGACAAAGAACAAGCGCGATCCAGCCGCAACAAGCAGGCGCTTTACGAACTATGAATCCAAAGCCAAATGCGGCGAAGATTCCCGGCGAAATATAACCTTGAAATTCCTGGATCGCTTTAAAAACGCCTTCATGTTTCGGATTGGCCCACATCGGCGCAACAAAACAACCAATCAGAACAAAAACGATAACCATGCAGCGACCGATCAAAACCAAAGTCTTTTCGGACGCTTTTCGATGAACATATTCCTTATAAATATCCATTGTAAAAATGGTTGAAGCCGCATTCAACATTGAAGCAACCGAACTGATTATCGCTCCAAGCAAAGCCGCAAGAAGAAATCCTTTGAATCCTCCGGTCGGGACGAGATTCCGAATCAACAAAGGAAACGCCGAATCATGATCGAAACCTGTTATCATATTTTCGTCGGCAAAACGATAAGTCAATTCCTGTTCCTGATTGACTTTCGTAATCCCTGCCCGAAGCCCGGCAAGTTGTTGAGAAAGCGTCAAATCGCGATCTCCGTCTTTGGTTGGAATTTCAACGCCGCTAACCTGAGAATTGTAATTCAACATTGCCTGCGCTTTTTCCGGATAAAGATTCGCAAAATCATGATTGAAAGAAAATAATGCCCCTGTCTCTGCCGAAATGGTTTCGCCCCTGGCCAAATCGGCAGACAGCTGTTCAAAACGAGCAAGTTCGTTGGCCGCTTTCTTTTCAGATGTCAAACGCATATCATTATGATAAAGATTGAACGCAATCAAGCCCGGAAAAATAACAATAAACGGAATTAACAACTTCAAACCGGCAGCAAAAACCAACCCTTTCTGACCTTCGCCCAACGATTTGGCGCCAAGCGTTCGTTGAATAATATATTGATTTAAACCCCAATAATAAAGATTGGGAATCCAAATCGCAAAAACCAGCGCGGTTACCGGAATGATTGTATCCCAACTCGGCAAATTCATTCGAAGTTTGCTCGCATTGAGTTCCGTGAATCGCGTCCAGGCGTCGGCATTGGCCAGTTTCGAAGCGGCTTCCTCCGATACATTCGGCATTCCGGCAAAAACAGAAGGATCAACTATTCCAAGTTGTTTCAATGCATAATAAAGAACAACCGCTCCGGCAATAATCAAAGCCGATCCCTGCAACAAATCGGCCCAAGCGCAAGCCTTCAAACCGCCTGCAAAAATATAAATCGCCGCAATGATCCCGATTATCCAGCAAAATGTCGTCAAATTCAACGGATTGCCGCTGAAAAGAATCGAATCCCCTGAGCCGAGTTGGAGATGAATATTATCAAAAAAGACGGCATAGGCTTTCGCTCCGGCATACGTCACAACCGTTATATTAACCGCAACCAACATTATCATCATAAAAATCGACATGATGGTTCGCGCCGCTTTATTATAACGTTGTTCCAAATATTCCGGAATTGTATATATGCCGGCTTTCAAAAAACGCGGAAGAAAAACAAACGCAACAATAACCAGAGAAAGAGCGGCAATCCATTCATAACTTGCAACTGCCAAGCCGATATAATCGGATGCTTGGCCGGACATGCCTACAAATTGTTCCGCTGAAATGTTTGCTGCTATTAAGGAAAAGCCGATGAGCCACCAAGACAGGCCGCGCCCGGCGAGAAAATACGATTCGCTGCTATCCCCGGATTTTCGACTGGCTCGAAAGGCAACAAAAATAACCAACAAAAGAAATCCGAAAAAAACGATCAAATCCAGGCAATATCCGCCAAACAGCGACTTCGTTTCAATTGCGGTTTGAGCTGTTTCTGAGGCGGTTTCCGCAAAAAGAAAAGGCAAATTCATAAAAATTCCTCCATTTTATTCGTTGAAAATAATTTCGATCATTCGAAAAATTATAAAAACCGAAACAAGTTTTAATTGTTCCGATTATATTCATATTTGCGATTGAATATTCTTCGAACAATCAACGATGAGGTTGAGTCCAAGCGGCTGGTTCGGGAAGAAGTCCCTTATTTTCTTCTGTTGAAAGAATAACGCGAGCTCGAACATATAAATCGTCGTCTTGCATTTGATATTCCGCTTCGGTTCCGTCAACGCTTTTCAATATGATGCCGATATCTTCGGAATAGACTTCGAGTTTTCTTTCCGGTTTGGGCGATTCGGCAGGAAGATCAATTATCTCGACGGTTTGATCGAAACCTTTTTTCGTTCCAATAAAATCGATCCGATAAGCTTTTCCTTCTTCTGCTTTGACTTTAACGGAAAGCGTTTTTGAAGCGTCATCGAATTTAATTGTCTCAAAATCCAAACCGTTTGAGGCATAAAAATCGGCGCGAGTCAAGGCGTCGATAATCGCCGGGGCTGTCAATTTATCCGCATTAACAACTGTCCAACCGCCTTCAAACGAACCATAATAATGACGATCATCGGAACCGATTCCCAAAAGGATCTGTTTCCCTTCGATCAAACGAAACGCATTGACGGCATCCCAGAATTTTTCGGGATTCCAACCTTTTTCATGAACAGGATAAGTCGTCCCATTATTATTAAGTTCGAAAAATTGAACTTCGGGAACTTGAATTAAATCGCTCGGCGAAACATCATAATAGCGCCAAATCGGATGATTGAGTATGAAAAGCCAGGGTTGAAGATTATATTCATAACATTGACGGCCAAAACTTAAATTATCCTGAATTGTTTGTTTCGGCGTTTCGCGTTGGAGATAAGGAAAAGCGGAACGAACATTGATAAAATTCATATGAACCTGATGATCATTGCCGCTGCCGCCCGTCTGCTCAAAACCTGGAATCATTAAAAAACGGCCCGGTTCACAAAACTGTTCGACCAATTCGTCAAAAGTTTTGAGACGATAAAAAACGCGATCGCCATCTTTTATACATTTTAACGAATCTTCGCCAAATTTGGCCGCCGTTTCATCAATACTTTCTTGCGTCAACTGATTCCAGCCCGCTCCTCGAACTTCCTTCCAACGAGAATTTTCTTGCTCGAAAAGAGTCAAATCGGGCGATTCGCAATGATAACTCCAAGCTTTAAAGCGAAGCTCATCGTTTTGAAATGTATTATGATCTGTTGTAACGATAAAATGATAACCGTTCTCTTTATACCAGGCAACGGCCCATTCCGGCATCGGTTGCCCGTCGCTCCATTGCGTATGCATATGAAGGTTTCCCTTGAACCATTCCGCATAAACCGACTCAGAAACAAACAGTCCCGTCAAAATCAAAACCAGATATCCCAAATACAAACGAATAGATGTTTTCATTTTTTATTCCTTGAATTATATTTTCAATTCGATTTAATGATTTGAAACATTAATTTAACAATCAAAATTATTTAATAACAAAAACAACATAATAAAACAAAAATCAAAAATGCTTTTTGGCTCTGTATTGTAATGCAAAAAGATCGACAAACAGCATATTAATCAGAAACCTCTTGAAGCGCGAATATCATCGAAATCCCGCAAATGATAATCAATGCCGACATAATTGAGAACAGAGCAAAGCGATCGAAGCGCAACGCCAAGTCCGTCGTTGCCGCTGAAACCGCCGAATTGACCTCCGCCTTTCAGATGCGGCTCAAGATCAAGAAAAATGCCAGGAATTCCGCGCCCTTTCAGTTTTTCTCTCAACGAAGGAATGATTTTGGCAAAATCGCGCAAAATGGCTTCATGACCCGCCGCGCCTTGATTAGCCGGAACAAAACCTGCCATTAAATCTTCGTTGAGATGACCTTTTTCCTCGTTTTTCGACGTCTTGACATAATCTTTTATATGAAGCCAACCGAGGCCGGGTTTCATGGCTTCATATTGCGAATAGACTTCTGTTGTATCAAATCCCTGAACAATAAGATTGGCGGCATCAAAAACAAGCAACATTGCCGGATGATTGACTTGTCGATAAATTTCCGCCATCAAATAACCATTTTGTCCGACAAGATTGGCTTCGACTTCGAGGCCAAACGTCAGATCGGAACGATGACACATTTCCGCGATTTGCCCTAATTGATCGATAACCTGCGGAAGATAAGCTTCCGGCGATTCGCCTTGCGGTTGATAAAAAGAGAATCCCCGAATCAGTTTCGTTTCAAAATGATGAGCCAGTTCGCAAACCCGTTGAACATCATTCCGCAAATAGGTTTCAAATGGAATATAAATGTTCTTAGAACCGTCTTCTATATCCTTGAGCTTAACTTTGCCGATCGGCGAACCGATTGACGAAACATTTAAACCATAATCGTTTTGCAATTCACAAACGGATTGAATTTCGTCGATCGAAAGCTTCATTACATTTTTGATCCCGTTGCCGAGATTGACAAATCGAATGCTGTAATATTGCAATCCAAGCGCAGCAAAGGTCGCAAATTGTTCAACCATTGTTTTCGTATTTGAACATTCATCGGCGAATCCGGTTAAAATGACTTGAGGTTTAAGGCTTTTTTTTAAGCTCATAATGCTTCCGTTGTTAGTTGGTCTGGGTTATTGAAAAAGGAGACACAAAGATTTTCTATGTCATATTTATTTATTTGAATCAAAATCAGGTTCGCGGTATATCAATACTTCGAACCAGTTGCGTTAATAAATGATCGATATTTTGTCCTTCGATTTCCGCTTCTGGCGAAAGCGTTACGCGATGACGCAATGTCGGAAGAGCAAGTTGAATAACGTCATCCGGAAGAGCAAAAGGTCGGGCTCGAAAAGCGGCCAAAGTTCGAGCCCCTTGCATTAAAGCGAGTCCCGCTCGAGGCGATGCCCCCAAACTCAACCGGGGATAATGACGCGTTAAACGAACAATTTTGTTAATATAATCAATAAGTTGCGGCGCAATATAAATTTCGTTGATTAAATTGGAAAGTTCGATGATTTCTTCGGGAAAAGTAACCGGTTGAACAGCTTCCAGTTTTTGAGACGGATCAATCCGTTTTCCATGCAAAATGAGGATTTCTTTTTCCTGATCTTCTGTAGGATAATCGGCAATCAATTTAAACATAAAACGATCAATTTGCGCCTCGGGAAGGTTATAAGTTCCTTCCGATTCAATCGGGTTTTGCGTTGCCAGAACAAAAAATGGCTGTTGCAATGTATGCGTGACATTGTCAACTGTGACGCTGTTTTCTTGCATTGTTTCCAGAAGCGCGGCATGAGTTTTTGCTGGCGATCGATTGATTTCATCCGCTAACAGAAATTGCGTAAAAACTGGACCGGGGCGAAAATGAAATTCCTGCGTTTTCATATTAAAAACAGGCGAACCCGTTATATCGGATGGCATCAAGTCCGGCGTAAATTGAATTCGACCGAATTTGCAACCTAACGCTTTTCCCAGCGCTCTCACAAAAAGCGTTTTCCCAAGGCCAGGAACGCTTTCGATTAAAACATGCCCTGAAGAAAAAAGAGCGACAAGCGTTCCCGTTACAAGTTCGTTCTGACCGACAAAAACTTTACCGATTTCATTGGCAATTCGTTGAAATATATCATAAAACCGTTCCAGATATTGCTCGATTTGAGGCGAATAGACGCGAGCTTCAAAAATCGGATTGCTGGATTCTTCTCCGGTTGGATCGGGCTGGTTCTTGGAATCATCCAAAATCGGACTCATGGTCAAACGTTCCTTAAAAAATGAATCTATTATAAGAAAACAAAAAAATCAAGTCGAAATCTGTTTCAATCAATATTTTTGCCGTTCTTTTGTTGAATACCAAAAAAGTTTCAAAATCCCCTTAGGAGCGAGGATGTCTCGACCACAAAAACTTGTGTTCTGTAAAAGTTCTGTTTGTTGATTGCTTTCCGGCGCGGAACAAACAGGACTGGAACGCAGACGTCTCGCCCGCAATGACCTCAAAGAGTCGTCTCGACTCTTTCGAAAAACCAACCGACGTCCCTTTATAACATTCTCAAAAACTAGTTTTAATGATTTTATCCGAAATGCGCTTGTTGAAAAATCCGGGTTTTTAGAACTTCCTCAAAATCTTTTGAATTTGTTATTGTTCGCAAAACGATTGTTTTCTGGTTTATCAAAAAACGCAGATTTTCGCATCTAATATCGGATAACTGACTGAAGGCGAAGCAAATCTGTTTTTCGACAGGCTTCGGCGTTTTGAAAAATAGCATTTTATGAAAAATAGCATTATTGAATTCAAAACAGGAAAAATAGACTGAACTTTGATTGCGGCTTCCATAATCATTTTTCCCAAACAACGCGATCAATCGCATATTTTTCGATAATATCCAAATCGACCGCGCAACCAATTCCCGGCTCAGCCCAAAGCTCAATGGCTTGAACAGGCTTGGATTGCTTTTTTAAAGGAACGCGAACAATCGGTTTCGCTAAAGGTTCTTTCTCAAGAGGCAAATTGTCCATTCGAGTCGTTTTTTCTTCCGTTTTTATTTCCTTGTCATTCTGTTCAGGCATTTTTAAGAACGGTTCGAGCGGAATGCCTGGATCGTCAACAAAAACTTCAGAAAAACGAAGATAATCGCAGGGATAATTGAAATTGGAAAGGGAAGCCAAAGCAATCAAATGTCGATATCCAACCGACGATTGAATATCGAAGCCGCCATAACAGGAAATCTCTTGAGGAATCGTTGCTTGATGAATCAATTTTGCTTCTGTCAATCCGCCGACTCGGCCTGGTTTCATACAGAATACTTCCGCGCTGCGAAGATCGATTGCAATCGCTGCCTGTTCCAATGTTTTGATCGATTCATCCAATCCAATCGGCGTTCGAAGGTTTTCCGCCAGCATTGTATGGCCAACATAATCATTTTGATTTAACGGTTGTTCAATCAAACTTAAAAAGAAGTCTTCAAGGCGAAAAAGAATATCGGAATGTTTTTCATATTCCAATGTGCCTTCGACGTCAACCTGAAGTTCCTGAAGCGGCGGCAACTCGGAACGAACGGCATTAACCATTTGAATATCCCAACCGGGACGCAATTTTAACGTTATTCGACGAAAACCTTCGTCGACTGTTTTTTTAACGTCATTCAAAAATTGACTTATATCCGCATTTCGATCAAACGTCATTCCAACTTCGACCGTCTGCTTAGAACCTCCCAATGCTTTCCAGAGCGGAAGGTTCTTATATTTTGCGTAAAGATCCCAAAAAGCCAAATCGATGACGGCTTTTGCGTGACGATTTCCTTTAACCGGTTGAAAAAGTTCTTTAAGTTTTTCGCCCGATTCGATTGATCGTTGTTGCGTCAAAAGAGGAAGCAATTGATCTTTAACGACGGCAAAAACGCCTCGACTCCAAGACGAAGTCAAATAAGAATTATTGCCAGGCGTTACTTCTCCCCAACCGGAAAGACCGCCGCTATTCATTCGAAAAAAGACTGTTTCCAGATTTTTTATGACTGTATTGGCTATGGAAAAAGGTTGCTTCAAAGGAAGACGAACCAAAAAGGCTTCCATTCGATCAATCTGCATTTCTGTTCCTGTTATTCTGAAATTTATGATTGTCAATTCGAAAATTATATCGTTTACGGATTGATTACGGAAACAATTTCATGGGTCGACTCAATCCGCTAAAATAAATATATCAAATAATAATGACTTTTCAAGAAAAAATAAAGAATTTCGAAAAGATTTGAAAAAGAACCAAATTGTCTGACAAAAATCGCTCCTTGACGGAAAAGTTCTCGATTACATTTTCCGCCCCTCTCCTATTTTAACCGATAACCTTGTCTTGAGCGCCGTCTTTAAAGATCATTATTTTCGGGGTTATTTTTATCCTTTCCCTTTTTCGCTGAAAAAACTTGATTAGAGACCAAATGGAATCTCATCCGTTTGATTTCATTGGGAAGAACGACCTTAACCCTATCCGAGCGGCAATCATTCTCGAACGTCGCGAAACTTTGTCATTGCGATTGTTCGAGGATTGTCCAAAAATAACCAAAAGAAAGTTCCCCCAAAAACCCTGAAAACGCGGGCTTCCAGCCAGAGGTTAAATGGGAAACACGGTTTTTAGAACTCCCCATAAGATATTTTTATTCAGGCAAATATTCGAGGCTGTTAACAAGCAAATAATATCAAAATAATGAAAGGAAATAAGAACAAAAACGCAAAAAAGAATGTTTTAAGAAAATTTACGACACTCTACTCGAGC
>JAUNBG010000049.1 GCA_030527205.1 Planctomycetia bacterium | reverse complement strand
TTGACGGATTTTGAACCGAATCGGTTCGTTTTTTGGCCGGATCGGGATTTTGAACCGAATCGGTTCGTTTTTTGACCGGATCAGGATTTTGAACCGAATCGGTTTTTCGTTGAGATTGCGCAAATTTTTCAGAACTTTCAATTATTTCCGTTTCGATTTCATTCATAGCCAAAATAAGCGGATCTAAAGACGAATTTCGCGGCGAAAGAAACGCATTTTTGGAAAGCATAATTTCTTCAGGGGGAGAAGAATTGGAGCCAAATCCCAAACTGCTATGAGAACCAGAAAACGAACGCGATCCGGTTATTCCAGTTTCAGAGCCAAATAAGTTTACAACGTCCTCATTTCCGATTCCGGAATGAAAATCGCCATTAAATTGAAATGATCGATTGCTTCCGTGTTCGGTCGCATTTTCTGAATTGGATAAATAGGAAAAAGTCTTGGAAAAGAGTTCATTGTCTGACGAATCGCTTTTGATCGTTTCATGTTCGACTAAATGAGCCAAGGCGGGAAAATCGTTGATCTCAGCGAATCCATGCTGAACGAGCCAACGTTCCATAGTTCGAACGACTTCTGTGGCCGATTGAAAACGTTGCTCCGGTTTTTTATTCATCATTTTTGAGCAGATTTCAACTAAATCTTGCGGAGCGTCAGGCCGATCTTTAAAAATGCTTGAAGGAGTCTCTTTTTGATGAGCTAAAAGCCGTTGAGAAATTGTTCCAAAAGGAAACGGCGCATGACCGGTCAAACAATAATAAAGAGTGCAGCCGAGACTGTAAATATCTGCTCGAGCATCGATATTATGACTGTCAAGCGCTTGCTCCGGAGCGAGATAATCGGCGGTTCCCAGAATTTTATCTTCATTAATCGAAGAGAGCGGTTGATTGAAAATCGTTTCATCCAAAAGAGCCAAACCGAGATCAAGAATTTTTGCAATTCCTTTATCGTTGACAAGAATATTTTCTGGTTTTATATCGCGATGAATAACGCCGATTCGATGCGCATGAATTAATCCTTCGGCTCCCTGGCGAATATTATTGACGGCGTCTTCAAACGGAAGAGGCCCCTCTTTTTCGACCAATTGTCGCAAGTTGGTTCCTTCAAAATATTCCATAACGATATAATGAATATCATCGGAACGATCAATATCATAAGCTCGAACGATATTCGGATGATCCAGAGACGCGCTGGCTTGCGCTTCTCGAATAAAACGATCCAGATAAACATTATTTGAGAGTCGTTTTTTGGGGAGAACTTTAATCGCAACGCGCCTTTGCATAATTGTATGTTCAGCGAGATAAACTGTGCTCATGCCGCCTGATCCAAGATGACCGAGAATGCGATATTGTCGAAGATAAAATCCTTTATATTTTTTCTTCATTAACTGACGAACATGCCAGTTCGTTATTAATTTATAACGAACCAATTCGGAAGCAACAAAATCGGCGTCTTGATATTTTTCGGGAGCGTTGGAGCGGACGATTTCCCCTAAAGTTGAATTGAGTCGACTTTCATCAGTCAATTCGCTTCGACGCAAATAATCTAAAAAGTCTTCGACACTTAATTTTGACATTGTTGTTCCTAATTGAAGCCAATTTTATCTATTTTCAATCGAAAGAGTTTCGCTGAGACTCAAGCCGCCGGTTGAAAATCCTAAATCGCTTGATTGACAAGCCCGGCAATGTTCCAAGTTTTGAAATCGAAGTTGAACGTTTTTGCTCAAAACGATTCTAAATATTTTAAATAAAATCAATATAACATTTTCCAGCGGAAAGCTCAAGTCTGTTTATAGAGCTGAGTCAAAATAACATTATTTGGCCGAAATGATATTGAGCATCAAAAAATGGATTCAATTCTGTTGAAAAGCTGTCTTTTAACTTTGCCGTTCAGTTGACGAACGCGAATTATTGACAGTTTGTCCCAAAAGTTTCATTCGGAGCTAAATTAAAATAGCCTTGTTATTGACGCCGAAGCCGATATAATGATAATGCTTTGAATGATTCGCCTGTTATTCCCTGGTTTGCGAATTCAGGCAGCGCTATTTCAACCGGTTTTATATTTAATTCAAAGAGGAAACGTTTCTTATTCTTTTCTCTGGCAGAGGCGTCGAATAGAACGTTATTGTCGGAAAAAAGAATTTTCGCGCAGCGACGCGGCGCTGCGAACAGAATAAAAACTCCCAAAACGAGCGACAAAAACGAATGTTTTTTAAATGGAATAGCCGTTTTAAAAGCGATTTAAATAACGACGAACTCGGAAGTTCCAAAAAGAAAGCGTCCTTGCGTTTCCGCTGCGTCGCAGCGCGAAAACTTCCAATATCATTACAAAAATCGGGGCAAATGCAGTTTTTTCGAACAAATCAAGAAAAAAAGATTGGTTTTCTTGATCTCATTTTCCCTTTTTCTTTGCGTTTGCGCGAGATAAATAAAACCGTCATTTACAGTTTGAGTATTTAACAGAAATTTGATTAAACTATGGAATCTCTTGGAGTCATTTTTGATATAGACGGCGTTTTGGTCGACAGCAATCCTGTTCATTTCGAAAGTTGGGTTCTTGCGGCAAAGGAAGACGGCGTTGAGTTTACAGAAAAACTTTTTAAAGAAACCTTTGGCCAAACTTCGCGAGCAATTATTGAAAATAATTGGCCGCATCCGTTAACGTCCGATCAAATTCATTATTTCGATCAACGCAAAGAAACGATTTATCGCGATCATTTTGATCAAAATGTTTCAATGATTCCAGGCGTTTTCGATTTTATTGAATATTTGAGACAGCGAGATATTCCAATGGCAGCAGGGTCATCAGGCCCCAAAATTAACGTCGATTATGTTTTGGATAAAATCGGCGTTCGTCCGTTTTTAAAAGCGGTTGTTTCGGGAACCGATGTTGAAAGGGGAAAACCGTTTCCTGATATTTTTCTTTGCGCATCCGAACAAATGAATGTCCCTCCTGATCGTTGCGTTGTCATTGACGATTCGCTTAGCGGCGTTCAAGCGGCGAAAGCAGCGGGAATGAAAGTTTTTGGTTTCTTTAGTTGGGGACATGAAGCCAGGGAATATGAAAAGGCTGATTGGGTTGTCCGCTCTTTTCAAGAATTGACGCCTCTTTTTGATCAATATCTCAATTTTAGAAATCTCGATCGCGGCTGATTATTGAATCGGAAGGTTGTTGGCGAAGCATGACAAGTTTTCGATAGACAAAACAGACAATTTGATTTGCTTCAAAAAGGATATTATTGAGAACAAATGACGATGTTTCAAGCGGAATTCGATAATCAAGACAAGATACAAGAACTCAAAAATCTTTTGAAAAGGCAGTCTGAATATCAATTGTCGTTGGAAACGTTAAAAAGAGGCGAATCTTTAACCTTGGATGGCGTTCAAGGAAGTTTTTTCGCCTTATTTGGTTCGACTGTTTTAGAGGATTGGAATCGAGTTTTAATTGTTTTGACTTTGGAGGTTGGCAAAGTCGATCAAATAGCCGACGACTTTTCTTTATTTTCGAATGCAGAAATCCTGACTTTTCCCCTTTTGCCGTCATCGGTTCAGTCAACGTTGGAAAACGATAATATTTTTCTTTCCGAAGATATTTATTTTGGCGAACGACTTCGCTGTCTGAAAAAATTGGATCGGTTGACGCAGATGGAAAATGGGGTTCCGTCGGAGATTGTCCCTCAAAATGATGTTTCAGATATTTCTAAAACGTCTTCGTCGAATCATATTCAACCGTCTCTTATTCTTGTTTCGTCTCTGGCCGCGATTTTACAAGGCGTCCCTTCGCGTCAACAGATTCTTGATGAAACGCGTTTTTTGAATGTCAATCAGGAATATAATCGAGAAGAATTGATTCGTTGGTTAATCGAAGGGGGATTTCATGCAACGCCGGCGGTTGAACTTCCCGGCGAAATAGCAGTTCGAGGGCATATTCTTGATCTCTTTGCTCTTGATGCCGATAAGCCTGTTCGAATCGAATTTTTCGGCGACGAAATTGAGTCAATGCGTTTTTTTGATCCGATCAATCAGCGTTCGAGCAATAATATTTCTTCCTTTGAACTGACGCGGTCTCGAATTAAAGGAAAAGCGGGCGGTTCATTCGTCGATCATCTTCCCAACAACTCGTTGATTATGCTGCTCGAAACCGACAAAATGATTCATGAAACACAAAAAAATATTTCGATGAGTTATTCTGATTCAAGATCAAAATCGCAATCCTCTGATCATCCGTTTGTTTCCGAAACGATCAACGCTCTTTATCGTTTCCCAACGATTCATTCTGTTTCGTTTGCGACAGGAAATGAATTGTCGTCGTTGACGGTTCATTTGAAATTGAAATCGGTTGAACGTTTTGAAGGAAATATGCAACAGGTTCGCAATGAGCTTAATCAACTTTCTTCGCAAACGTTGTTTGGTATTGTCGGTCCCAAAGAATCGGAACTCAAACGAATTCAAGATATTTTTCGTGACAGCAATCCAGGAAAAGACAATCGAATATTTTATTTGACAGGCGAATTATCCAAAGGATTTGATTGGCAGAACGAATCGCTTATTTTGATCGGAACAAATCAACTATTTGGTCGTCAAAGTATTCGAAAACCGAAAAAAAAGGAACTTTCGCAAGTTATCGACAGTTTTCTGGATCTTTCGCCCGGCGATTTAGTCATTCATGTCAGTCACGGATTAGCCCGTTTTCGCGGTTTGAAAACGATTACAAAAGGTCAACAGGAAGAAGAACATCTGGAATTGGAATTTGCGGACAATGTTTCGCTGTTTGTTCCAGCTTCCAAAATTAATCTGATTCAACGATATATTGGAACCGGCAAAAGTCAACCGCGTCTTGCAAAATTGAACGGGTCAAGTTGGAGCCGACAGAAAAAAGCGGTTCAGGAAGCCGTTTTTGAACTCGCGACAGAAATGATAGAACTTCAAGCGGCTCGAGAATTTCTGGAAGGGATTTCCTTTCCGCCTGACAGCAGTTGGCAAAACGATTTTGAAGATTCCTTTCCGTTTCGAGAAACCAATGACCAATTAACGGCGATAACTGCAATCAAAAACGATATGGAACGTTCGCGGCCTATGGATCGCCTTTTATGTGGCGATGTCGGTTTCGGCAAAACGGAAGTTGCTATTCGCGCCGCTTTCAAAGCTGTTGACGCCGGTTATCAGGTTGCTGTTCTCGTTCCGACAACGATCCTTGCTGAACAACATTTCCGAGTCTTTTCTGAACGAATGGCAACTTTTCCCATTTCTATTGCTTCTCTGTCTCGATTTTCGACGAAAAAAGAACAACAGGAAATTATTGAGCGAATGAAGAAAGGAACTGTTGATATCGTTATTGGAACGCATCGAATTGTCCAAAAAGATATCGAATTTGCCCGACTCGGTTTGGTTATCATCGACGAAGAACAGAAATTTGGCGTTGTCAATAAGGAACAGCTTAAAAAATTGCGACAAATGGTTGACGTTTTAACAATGACAGCAACTCCTATTCCGCGAACGCTTCATTTTTCGCTTTTAGGACTTCGCGATATTTCCAATCTTGAAACGCCGCCGGATAATCGTTTGCCGGTTGAAACCAAAGTTATTCGATTCAATAACGATCTTATTCGAATGGCGATTTTGTTCGAATTGAATCGCGGCGGTCAGGTTTATTTTCTTCATAATCGAGTTAAAGATATCGAAGATATTGCTCACAAATTAAGACAAATCGTTCCGGAAGCTCGAATTCGCGTCGGTCATGCTCAAATGAACGACGAAGAACTCGAAGAAGTTATGAGAGATTTCATTCGGCATCAATTTGACGTTTTGGTTTGTACAACAATCATTGAAAGCGGTTTGGATATTCCAAACGCCAATACAATCTTCATCAATCGCGTCAATCATTTCGGATTAGCGGAGCTTCATCAACTTCGAGGCCGCGTCGGTCGAGACAAATATCAAGCCTATTGTTATTTGTTGCTGGATCCGAATCAAATTTTAACCGATATTGCGCGTAAACGTCTCAGCGCCATTGAGGAATACAGTCATTTGGGCTCTGGATTCAATATCGCAATGCGAGATTTGGAAATTCGCGGAGCGGGCAATATTCTTGGAACGCAACAGAGTGGCCATATTGCCCTGGTCGGTTATGAAATGTATTGCGATTTTCTTGACAGCGCCGTTCGCCTCTTAAAAAATCAACCGCAAAAAACTCTTGTTGAGGTCGAAATTGATCTTCCTGGAACGGCTCTTATTTCAAAAAATTATGTTGCCGAACAGCGAATAAAAATTGATTTTTATAAAAGAATTCTTCGGATAACAACTCAAAAACAATGCGAGGATATCCGAACCGAAATGATTGATCGTTTTGGAAAAATGCCGATTGAAACAGAGCGTCTTTTTCTTCATGCGCAAATTCGATTGGCGGCTTTTCAGCTTCGAATTCGGGTTATTCAGATTGCGGAAGAGTTCGGAAGTCGCTTTATTATGTTCAAGTATTCATTCCCAGAATCGATGTTAAAACTTCAAAATCAGTTGAAGCGGCGCAATATTTCGCTTCGTTTGACTTCTGTTGAGCAAAAAGCTTATCTTCCGATTCCGTCCAATCTTTATTCCAAGCAAGGGAGTTTATTGGAAGATTCGCTTTTGAAATATGTTTTATCCGTTTTAACGAATCAGGAAAACAATATTTCAAAGGCTCAAAATCAAACAAAGGGTCCGCCTCAAAAATCTGTTTCTCTGGAAACCGACTTTCCAAATTCCAGGAGAAAACCAGGCGAAAATAGCCCTCTTGCCGGTCGACGAAAAAAATAGATTATAATTTGATGTCCTTTCCCCGGTTTTTGGATTTATAGGGGATTTTTTCAATCAGTAATTTCGCCGATTTTTCTTTTCGCGATTCAGAATCGAACATTATCCGTCGGAAAAAAGGATTTCGCGCAGCGATAAATTTTATAAAAAAGGATTTTGCGCAGCGGCGCGGCGAACAGGATAAAAACTCTCAAAACGAGCGACGAAAACGAATATCTTTCAAATGGAACAACCGTTTTAAAAGCGATTAAAATAACGACGAACCCGGAAGTTTCAAAAAGAAAACGTCCTTGCGTTTCCGCAACGCTGCCGCGTCGCTGCGCGAAAACTTCCAAAGTTGTTACAAAACTCGGGGAAAATGCAGTAATTTAATGAAAAAGTATTATTCTGGCAACGAAGACAATTCCAACTGTTCTGTTGTTGTTTTGGAACCTTAATGGTTCAAGGATTAAACGTCGAGATTATTTGTTTATCTTGCTTCAAACGCTGAAACGAAAGGGCAAAAATGGTTAAAAAAGGAAAATATTGATCGATAAGTCAATAAAGACTCGCTTCCTTAGTCTCTTTTTTCGCTTTTTCGTCGACTCTGTAAGGGACAAACAAGTTTGAGTATAACTTTTTTCTGTTTTCAAAAAGACGAAAATCTCGATTCTTCTGAATTTTTGGCTTGTTTTGCTTAAATGTTGCAAAATATCAAATAACCTGAAAAATGTAGTTCAAGACAACTTTTTCTTTTTTAAAAATGGGGAAAGTCAGCAAATTTGATTTCTATAAATAATCGAGAAAATCCTTTTCCTGACTTGAGTCAAGCAGATTTTTGATTTGATTTTCGTTTTCTTTGGGAACAATAAGCGTCAAATCGGACGTTTGAACAACAATGAGATCATGAACGCCAATAAGAACAATTCGTTTTTTATTTGTTTCCTTTTCTTGTCCAAGAATAATATTATTTGTCGCATTTTGCGCGATTAGTTTTGTTCCCTGGACAAGATTTCCATTTTCGTCTTTCTTTTGAGCAGAGTTTCGATCCAAAGCTTGAAAAGTTCCCAAATCGTCCCAACGAAACGAAACGGGCAAAACGACAACTTGCGATGCTTTTTCCAAGACGGCATAATCGATTGAGATTTTTTGCATTTGGGAAAACTCCGAGCGAAAAAACTCAGTTTGATTTTCCATAATTTGACCATTCTCCTTCAAAATCTTTTGGATATTTTGAAGTCGTTGACCCAATTCCGGTTCAAATTGACAAAGAAGTTCAAAAATGGTTCGAGCTTTCCAGACAAAAATCCCGGCATTCCAAAAATAATGGCCAGATTGAAAATAATCTTTCGCTTTTTCAAGAGACGGTTTTTCATAAAATGTGTCAACATTCAAAATTTTCCTGGTTTGGTTGAGGATATCTTTTTCGCTAAAGCCGTTTGAAATATCAATTGATCCATTATTGTTTTGGCAATGAGCATTCTTTTGAGTCTTTTCTTTATTTGAAAAAGAGCAGGCAAGTTGATTGCTCGCTTTAATATAACCGTAATCGGTTGACGCAAATGTTGGCAAAATGCCAAGAGTTAAAAGCGATTGAGGGTTCTTTTGAATAAAAGTTATTGCATTCAAAAGCGTTTCGGTAAACGTTTCGACCGGTTCGATTAATTGATCAGAAGGAAGAACGACCATAAGCGCTTCGGGATCGGTTTTCATAAGACGAATCGCTGCCAAACCGATTGCCGGAGCAGTATTTCGCGAACAAGGTTCAATGAAAATATTCTCGCAAGGGAAATTGGATTCCGTCTCTAAAATAAGATTTTGCATTTCATTTCCGGACGAAACGAAAATCCGATTCATTGGCAGAAATGTTTGAAGTCGTTTGATCGTTTGGGCAAAAAGTGTTCCGTTTTCCAATAATTTCAAAAAAGGTTTCGGACGACTTGGCTGACTCAATGGCCAAAGTCTTGTTCCAAAACCTCCGGCAAGAATCAAACCGTAAACAGAATTTAGCATGGTTTCCTCTTTTTCCTATATTCCGAAAACGATATTCAAGACCTGATTTCATTGTTGCAAAACCGGTTCGACGTTTCGGGGATGACGAACTCAAAAATCAACGATTTTCAATAATCTCGACTCAATAACGTTGATTTTGGGTATTCAAACGGGAATTCGAGAATTTTTCGATTCCCTGTCGTTGAAATCGGATTATTGGTCGAATTAAAAATTTTTCGGACAAAAAAGGAAATGAACGACTCTTTTGTATCGAAGAATTCTAATCGAAACCTTTATTATTGAGCTGAACAAAAATTCGATCGGGTTTTCTTGTCCGGAACTTTTGAACAATAATATTCGCCCTGGGGCCGGATTGGTCGATTGCTGTACTGAAATCATCGCTGGTTCTGATTTCATTGCCGTTAATCTGCGTTATTTGATCATTGACTTCAAGTCCCGCTTTTTCTGCTGGCGAATCAGGAAAAACTTCTATAATTGTATTTCCCTTTAATTTTGCTCCAAATGTATAGCGTTTTTTTGAAATCCCTGCCAAGTTGGGCGCCCTGACATTCCCTGCGCCTGAAGTTAAAGATTGCGATCTTGCCGTTGATCTGTTTGAATATTGAACGCGTTCCAGATCGGACGATTTAATGATTTTAATATTATCTTCATTATCGCGTAAGAAGGCAATGGTTAGTTCATTGCCGACATTTTTCAAGGCCTCAGCGCAACTTTGTTCATCAAAAACTTCAATGCCATTGATATTAAGAATTTGATCTCCAACCCGAAAGTTGTTTTTCATTGCTGCTTTTCCGCGTATGATTTTTGCGATTGTTGAACTGTTCTCTTGAAACAGAACCCCTAAAGACAAACTTGTGTCAGCAGGCAACGAAAGATTATTTTCCAAAGCGAGATCATCTTTTGTATTGTCGTCGAATTGAACTTCGATCAGAAGTTGATTCGAACTGCCATTGGAAGACGTTCGTTTGATTTTGAGCTGCATTTTTCCAGAGGTTTCATCAACTGCTGTCGAAAATGCTTCTTCATTGAAAATTTCAGTTCCATTAACTTCAAGGATAATGTCATTGAGAGCCAGCCCGGATTTTTGAGCAGGAGAATCGGGAATAATTTCGTTAACAACGACATTTCCATTGCCAAGCGATTGAACCCGAGCTCCCAAGCGAGGTTTTCCCGGTATTTGATAAACATAAAGACTTTGCGACTTTTGCTCCTCTTCTTCTGAAAGCTCTTTCATTTGAGTTGTTGTTCGCGGAATAATGGTTGACCAATCAATTTTTTGACTTGAGTCGTTCTGTAAGTCGAGATTGGTTTCTTTGAGATTTTGAAGCAAGGCAAGCGTTGCAATGGAACCGTTATTGGTCGCATAAGAAGAGTGTCCAGGTTTCGATGAGCTCAAATCCAGGCAGCCGAACGAATCGAAGAACAACTGCTGAATGATTGCCGAGGGAAGAGTTGGCGATATAACTGAATTTTGGGGCGATTTTCGGGCAAAAGCGCTTCCGAACTCCGTAAACAAAACAATAAATTGAGCGTTTGTTTCTAAAAGCAGGCGACGCAATTCGGATCGGGACATTGCTGCCAGATGTCCATTATAGTCTTTTAATTGAAGATATTGATTTTTTTCTGAAAAGTTTATTTCGTGACCGGAAAAGTAAAAAACGATGCAGTCTTCGTTTTGCAGATTAAGGGAAGAAATGATCCGGCGTATGATTTGAGGCGTCAGCATTTTCCCGTCCATTTCATAAATCTCAAGATTATGGTTTGGAATATTTGCTTTAAAAAAGTTTCTTATATTATTGATATCAAGATTGGTTTCGTTTTGATTACGCTTATCATTCCTGCGATAATCTCCGGCAAGAATCAAATGGAGGGTTTGCTCGTTTGCTGTGACACAAAGCGACTCCAAAAACATAAGACAGAAAACGAGGAAAAGCGAAACGTTAAGGTTTTTCATAATATTTCTCCGGGAAATATAAATGAGGACAGAAACAATGCAAACAAAACATAATTCTGGAGAAAAGTTCTAAAAAACGCCGGGAACACAGACATCCCGTCCGCTGGAACTGTTTTCGCGACGTTTTCAGAATTGAGTTTTGTAAAAAACAGGTTTGGAACTTTCCTGGAATATGCCCCTTTGCGGACGGTTTGCGAAGCTGGCCTTTGGAGAAGGTCAACCGGCTTAAGTATAAATTGATTGTTTATTTACGAATAACTTCTTAATTTTAAAAAAAGGGGAAGGGTTATCTCGCGCCGCAACGGGAAGTTGAGCGTTGAACATTGAATGCTGTCAAATGATTTGATACTTAATGATTTGATACTCAAAATGAATACTGATCGTTTATTGTTGAGTTAAAAGAGTCAAGCGGCATGTTTAAGGCAAAGACATTCAAGTCCCTTGAAAAACCGTGATTCCTGGTCATTATGCTGCAACGACGAACGAAGGACAGAAAACATTCTTCAATGTCGCTGTCCATAATCGTTACGAATAAAACTGTTGTGAATGGAAAAAACCATTCTCAACAAAAAAACGAGATCATCGTTGCCCGGGAATCACATATTAATAATGCGCCCCATAAAGAGAATCGTTCCTGTTTGATTTTCTCGAATCAAAAAGAAGAAAGGACGATCAACGTTAAAAAATGTCTCTTGAGGAACTGATTTCGGAAGAACTTCGGCTGCAGTTACTGCTGTCGCTTGCGTTCCTTTTTCATCGACTTTCAAAACCAGGCTCTGTCTGACTTGGGATACCATTACATCATTCGCTTCAGTCATCGGTTTGAAATTGGCCTGCGATGTAAAAATGGAGTTAATTCCCATCGATTGCAAGGCAGGAATCAGATCGTAATCCATTGATACCGAAAATTTGGGGAATGAAACGTTGATTTTCTTCATTTCGGCGTTTTTGTCGCCATTTTCCAATAATACCGATTTCCAGCCCTTTTCAAAATCGGCAAACGTTTGATCGGAATTCGGGAGCAAAACAATCATCGAAAATGTATCGTTTTGATAAGGCATTTCCAACCATTGATAATTCGTTCCTTCGTAATAACGATAATTATTCTTTTGAGTCATCATTTGAACTGCCGATTTTGTGCCGTCCAGATTATTGAACTCGCCTTGTTTGGTGAGCGATGGATCAAAAGCGTTTTTCCAGTCGCCTTTGAAGGCGATGATATTGCTCAAAACGAGTTGGGTGTCTGACGAAAGCGTATCAAATATTTTCGTGATCAACCCGTCCGTTTCGATATTGACCCAGTTGTTGATCTGTTGGATTGTTTCCGGCATGTTAAAGTCGATTTCGCGGATATTTCCCCGAAGCGACTGTTTTAAGCGATCGACATAGGTCGCGTTGAGCTGAAACCCTTTTTGCAGCCATATCGTATTGAGAAGCCGCAATTCTGAACGACTGTATAAAACGTCGCCCTGATTTTTTAATTTGAGCAAAAGCGCATCATCAATATTCTTGATCGACAGCGCATTGCAAAGTTGTCGCTGCGTTTCGCCGACGCTTCCGAGCGCAAGAGACGAAAGCAAAACATAATTTCCAAAAGGAGAAACCATATTATTAACATTGGAATGGTCCTTGGTCACTCCATTCAGACAGCTGAAAGCAAATGAATATAAGTTTTCGTTGACGGAATAAACGTCCATTTTAGCCGAACCTGTTTGTTTTTCGAGCGGCGAGTGGGCGAACAGGTTACTGATCGAAAGACCAATCAGCAAAACCATAACGGATGTCGATATTAATATTCGTTTCATGAGAATTGACTCCTGTTTATTTGTTAAGTTTGGGGTTAAGTTCCATCGTTTCTCCATCGCGATCAATTTCAAGTTCAGCGTCAATGGGGGAATCATCAACCGCTTTTTCAAAATCTTTTGAAGTTTTTATCGTTTTCTTGTTGAATTTGAGGATTTTATCTCCTTTTTGCAATCCAGCCTCTTCGGCAGGGGAACCTTCATAGACTTCCTCAACAACATTTCCTTTGACTTTCGCCCCGAAAACATAGATCTTATTGAGAGTGGCAACTACATTACTCTGAGACTGTTCTCCCTTTTTAATAATGACAAGAGTTGCTTCCTGGGGGGAATTATCAACCGCTTTTTCAAAATCTTTTGCCGTTATTATCGTTTTGCTGTTAAATTTGACGATCTTATCTCCTTTTTGCAATCCAGCCTCTTCGGCAGGAGAACCTTCATAGACTTCCTCAATAACATTTCCTTTGACTTTCGCTCCGAAAACATAAATCTTTTCCGGTTTCGGCTTGAAATCCAAATTATCCTGTTCCAAAATTTCTTCCGAATCCGGTTTCTGCGCTTGTTCCTCTATTCGTCGTTTCTGTACATTATTAATAATTTCGGGATATTCCTTGCCATTCCGACGATAAATAATGGTAAAACGTTCTTTTTTGCAAGCATCTCTTAAAGCAACAGCAAAGATGTCTTTAACATCGACTGTCGTCCCATCAACCTCAAGAATAACATCGCCGACTTTAAATCCGTATTTCTCCGCCGTTCCATCGGCAACGATTTCAGTAATTTCGAGTCCGCCATCCACTTCATCGAATTTAGCGCCAAACACTGGTTCCGTATACTCTGAACTTTCGCCGTCAAAGTCAAATGCAAGAAGACGTTTTTCCGTCTTCCCATCAGAATTCTTTCGTTTGATTTCAAATATCGTTTCGCCGAATGCATTATCAATGGCGGCACCGAAATCTTTTTCATAGATGATATCCTGCTCGTTAATTTTCCAGATAACATCATTAACTTTCAGTCCTCCCTTTTCAGCAAGAGAACCGGGGACGACTTCTTGAACGATGACATTTCCGGCGCTCATACCCAGAACCCGGGCTCCAAAACGAGGAGTTTCCGGCCATTCATAGACATAATAATCTTGCGAACCTTGTCTTTTGGCTTCTTCACTATTGGCAAAACGTTCTTTAAGCAGCTCGTTTACTCGAACATTCATTTTTTTAATAACTGGGGCCCACGTTATTGTCGTTACCGATTTATTTTCATCTTTAAGCGATTTATTCTCATTTTTAAGAATCTCAATCCAGGCGACCGTTCCAATGGAACCCTTCGCATTTGTGAAAGAATATTGACCGAACTCTGATGTCGTTATGTCCAACATTCCCTTGGGATCAAGAAACAGTTGTTGAATAACCGGTTCGAATTTATTGCAAATGGATGGCACACCTTTGTCATTATCATTGGACCGTCCTGTTGGAACAAAATTATTGCAACAATCGCTGAAAAGGACAACAAAATGAGCTCCCGTTGTCTTAAGTTTCTTGCATACTTCTGTACGATATAATACTATCTCTTTACCATTTTCATCTTTCAATTGAAAAAATTGGCCTGCTGCTTTCGCATAGTTTTCTTCGGCTGCATTGGCTCCTTCGGCTCCTTCGGCTGCATTGGCTCCATGACCGGTATAGTAAAAAACGACGGTATCTTCATAGGCGGGTTTAACCGAGTCAATCTTGTTCAAAATGGCTGTGGGCGTTGCCATTTTCGGGTCAACTTCATAAAATTTAAGTTTGTCCTGCGGAACATAGTCTTCAAAAAAGCCTCGCATATTTCTGAGGTCAAGTTGAATTCCCCTCTTTGCATTCTCTCCATTCTCTGGATTCTCAGCATTCTCGAAGCATCTGACATCGCCAATAAGGATGACATGAATGGTTTGCGCATTGACCGTTCCTTGCCAGAATAACAGCAAGATAAATATAATGAACATTAATTTTTTGGGTTTCATTGAATTTCTCCATAAATAAACAAAGTGAGTCTTTAAATGGTTTTTTTACCATATTAATTATTAGTTATTAAATCAATAATCTTTTCAAAATACAAGCAAGAAAATTGTTTTATTTGTAATATTTTGTGAGTTTTTTCCATTTTGTCATTTTGAGGCGAAAAAAAAACGATATTCCCCGTTTTAATAAAACAGGCGAGAAATGATCTCGCCTGAATGAAATTCGTTCCTGTCTGGAATGAAGTTGTTTTAATCAGAATTTGTTTTATTCATCTTGACGATATTTGAAAACAACGTCCGATTTGAGGCTCTCCGATTCATTTGATCTTCATTTTGATGAAAATAAATATTAATAACCATTTATGTTACATGTTTGATTCATCTGCTTTAATTTGACAACACGGATTGACGTTGAGCTGTTCTGTGCAACTATTGATCAGCTTTTTGTTTGGACATAGTGAAGTCCCATTGACCGACAGATTCTTTTCCAAAAAGATACAAACAGACATCTTCAGGCGTACCCGATTTCTCAATTTCGGAACCGACAGCATACATTTTTGCGCCTTTAGAGACTTCGTTTATCGATTTCGTCAAGCCTTCTAACTCTTTGGTATCGGGTTTATCCTCTTTTTCAAAACAGAGCGCCGTCGTTTGAGGAATAAGTTCTTCCTTGGATTGGATAGCATAGTTCAAACTTTTGAGTGTTCCGCCTGCATTATTCTTCGTCGTATCAATTGATGAGACTATCTGAATCTTATTATTGCTTGAAGTGATTTCATCTTGATTGATCGCGTTTTTAATCCCTTCCCAGTCTGCTCGAATGAAAATCAACGAGATTTTTTCGTCTTTATCATCGTCATCCATTTGAAAAACGACAGGAAGTCGGGTTGATTGATCTGGCTGAATGATTTCTGACTTTTTAACAAACTCGCCGTCGGGATAAATCTGTTTCGACGTTAATTTCGGATCATTTTGGAAAAGAAAAACATAACCGGCTGCTGCGGCATGAACATGAACATAACATCGTTCTTTACTCTTCCATATTTTTTGGGTCGGATTGACACAAGTTCCATCGGTCAGTTCGAACCAGACTTTAACAGCTAATTTGCTGTCGACGTCTTGAGAGGATATGCTGACCACATTATTGGCGCTCGTTGTTTTTTCCGGGACGCGTACTGTGACGGTTGGAACGGCAGCCGCGACGGCACTGAATTTAGCTGTACCGTTGTCCTTTTGTTTACGATATGTTTCTGTAAGTGCGTCCACATTTTTGCTCGTCATTTGAAGAAAAGCTGAGGAAGCATAGGTTCGATAGGCTTCCGAATCGTCTTCATTATCCTCGGCAAAAAGGGGTTGACACGCTCCGAGAACCAGTAACAAAATGAGTAATTGTTGTATCGAGAATAATTTTTTCATGGCTTGTTTCCTTTATTGTAATAAATTTTTTGATTATATTCCTTAAAATCAAATGCTTCATTACTTTAGTGCAACACAAAATATGAAGAAGAATTTTTCTTCTATTTTGATTTGAACTTCAATGGGGACTGTTAATTTTAACTGAAATCGTTTGTGACGACTCTTTTGTTCTTATTTAATCCGGTTGAAACGATTTCGTTATGGATGGCGTGAGTTAAATCTGTCAGGACAAGGATATTATTTGACTGATTTTTCGATATAATACTTTTATCCTTGGATTCAGTACGATTTTTGTCAAGATATAAAATCGCAAACATAATATAACATGGATAATTCTCATTGAAGAGCGCAAAGAGCGATCAAAAATTTTTTTCGATTTCTACATTTTCAGGAAAAGAACAACAAAACTCGAAAGTCAAAGATGAAAAAGTCAGAACGTTTTTCAAATCAAAGCCGGAGACGGTTCGTTTTTCCAATATTCCTTATCATATTTGTCGGTTTATTCTGTTTCGAATCGTTTTCGAGTCTTTTTGCTGCTGACTGGCGTTATCGTAAGGAAATGGGCGACTTTGTTTGTTGGAGCAATGTTGATATAACGCAACATAAAAGCGAATTTGAATCGCTTTTTCAAATTCAGGAAGAACTGACAAAGCGTTTACAGCTTCCGGAGATACAGGAACCGATCGACCTTTATATTTATGAGGATCAATCGGTATGGCAACATTTTTTAAAGACGGAGCATCCGGATCAACCGTATCGGGACGCTTTTTTTATCAAAAAGTCAACGGTATTTCGAGGCGAAAAATCGCGTTATCGAGTTTATCTTTATTTATCGCCGAAGTTCGGAGATGACCTTCGTCATGAAGGAACGCATGCGATTCTGAATGCGTCGCTGCGTCGAAATCTTCCGACCTGGTTGGACGAAGGTCTGGCTGAGTATTATGAAAAGCGATCGGATCGAACGCAAAACGAATCCTGGCTTCCTCTGGTTCAACGACGAATGAAGAGTCGGGAATTTAAAGAGCTCAAAAAGCTGGAGAAAGTGACCGGCGTCATTTCTGAAGAGCATTATGGCGATTCCTGGGCTTGGGTCTGTTTCTTGCTCAACGGACCGCGTCAAGTTCAAGCGATTCTTCCGGAATACATCGCGGATCTTTCTGCTCGCAAACTCTTTCTCTCTTCGGTAAGTTCCCGGCTCGATAAAATCGGCATAACACAAAAACATTGCCAAGGTTTTTTTCAACAACTCAATCGTTTTGAAGAGTAAATTTTAGCTTCCAAGACGCTTAAGATGCGGAAAAATAATTCATACTGGAAAATTATAGTGAGGAGGAGAAACTGCTTCCAATTCACAATTCTCAACTTTCTATGATCAACTTTCAACTTTCCACTCCCAACTTCTTTCTCGTTGAAATTCTTTTACTTAATGGCAACAGACGAGAAAAAACTTGTTCAGAAGCTGTTTGAGAAATATTTCATTCTTTTTTTTTATTGATTAAAGAAACTATTACCATTCTACCGATACAAAAGGACAGAAAAAGTAGCAGGAATATTTTTCCTATTTTTACAATAACAAGGATGTGAACCGCCGAAACCGCCAAATAGCAACATTCGGGAGGCGCAAAATGAAGGTCTTGGGAGAGGACTTTCTGCGGCGAATACATTGATTATGAAAACTATGGAAGGCAAAATCATGAGAAATAAGAGTCAAGCAATCCGCAATCGTCTGGCCGTTCGTCGCAATTCCGAAGGTCAAATATCTCGCCGCACCGAAAACATTTACGCTCGACTACGCAGAATTCTCTTCAGACCAAAACTGCTCGCCCTGCCGCTCCTGGCTCTGGCTCTGGGCCCATGGAACGCTCCCCTTTTGGCTGGTGATTTAACTGTCGAAGCTGGTGGATGGAAAAAGATAGAAACTGAAACTGAAACTGACCCATACAATTACAATAATATTAATATTACAAACGGTATGCTCATTGTTGATAATACAAATGGCAAACCGGAAGGTTTAACCGTTAGCAATTCTACGACGGTTAATTGGTTTTCTCTTGATGAGCATGGAAATCCAATGCCATCTCAGTATTATGATGATCCTAATGATCCTGATGATGATAAAAGATATCGTACCGGCGGACTTGCACTTGGAAATGGTGACCATGCGTTAAATGGAGTCACTACAATAAATGGGGGGGTAATTGCTCTGTATGGATCGGAAACGCAAGATGACGGTAAGACAAACAAGACAGAAATCAATGGTAAAATAGAGCTTAAAGAAAGTGAGCTTAAAGAAAGTATGTCCATGTTTTTGATCGGGGACAACGTTGATGCGATTATCAATGCAGACATTACGATTGACTCGGGAACTTGGTTTCAAGCGAAAGTAAAAGAACTCGAGGTTGCTGAAAATACGAACGTAATAATACCTGATTACCTCAAGGATCAGGGGGAGTACTACCACCAGTACAGCACAAACAACAGTGTTGTATATGACGGCAATATTGATGTAAAAAATAAAGGTCGTTTTGTCAGTTCTGGCAAATTTAATGGAAGTTCAATTTCCATCACTGGGGCCGGAAAGGACGGCGGCTACATGGAGTTACGTGAAGGGTCTATCATCGGAAGTGGCAGCGGTATAACTCTTGATGTTAATGATATGGGATATTCTGACGAAGATGGGAAAAGGCACTATATTGGTTTTTTGGCAACTGACATAAAGGAATATAATAATGCCAAAATAAACATTAGTGAATCAAAAGCCATGTTTCAAAATACGCAAGAGAAAGACGATGTTTCGTCCATTTATGATAGATATGAAACATTCAGCAACGATGTGAAAAAATTGAAAACAAGCCCAATAACCCAAGAAGAATATGAAAAAGAGTATGAAAAAGCCCGGGATGACTATTTTGCATATTTAACCGGATTGGCGGACAAAAAAACTGTATATAATAAAGACTCAAAAATAATAATCACAAATGGATCAACAGTTTTTGCCAATGTTAGTGCAATTCGTACAACACCAATTACTATTGATTCTGAGAGCACATTGTATATTACAAATGCTGGCATTAACGATGATGGCAGTGCTTCAGGAGAAAGCAGCTTGAGCGATCCTACTGACAATTATGCCTTTGGAACCACTAAGATTTATACTTATGATAAAGAAGGTAAACCAACCGCATTGGTACAAAATGATACTCGTAACCAAGCACTTGCATTAAAAAAAGCGGGATACTACTTAGACAGTTTTTCAGGAAACGGTAATATAACTATCATTTCAATAGGAGATAAAGAAGAAGAAAAAAAGAATAGACCTACATATGTTGCGTTGTCTAAGGATAGTACTGGATTTGAAGGCACGTTTACTGTCGAAACAGGTTTGTTTCATTTAGTGTGCAGTGATGATGGCAGTACAGAGGATGATGATGGCAGTACTGAGTTTGGAAAAAAAGCCGAAAACTCATGTTTTACTCTTAAGGGAATCAGATCAAAAAAAGAAAATGATAATTATTTAGTCGAATCAGGAAGTACTTTATATTTTGATCGTAACTTCCGTGTAGATGCGGACGTTGCACCGACGTTGACTTTCAATACGGTTAATTTTGAAGATGGCCTTGAAAAAGAGGAGGATGGAGACCAATATGTATACGGAGGAAGTACACTCTTTTTTGATACCAGCATGGCGACCAAAATTGATGAGAAGGGGTTTGCCGAGGATTATAATTTAACTGACGCTCGAAAACTTGGTATTGTTAATGCAGATACCATTACAATTGGAGACAAAACAAATATATGGTATGATATGGTTTCAATTTTGGATCCAGTTGCAACAATGACAGTCGAACTCAATGCAAAAAATATTTACGTTGGAACCACAAAAGTGGGTGAACAAGAGGAGGAGGAATCCGAAACCGGTCTGGACAAGCTTAATGAAATTTTCAAAAAACCATTGATCAATGCAACAACTACTGCGAATACTGATTCTGCTGATCCTGAGAATAAAGTTGTTAGTTACACTGTTAATTTAAATGTCAAAAATGTTACTGATTTTGCTGAAGCCGAGGAAATGAGCGACGAAGCAAAGAAATATGCAGCAGAAATTGACGAAAATCGTAAGATGTGGGGAGACAAGGAAACACCAACAGTTTTGTACGACGCAATGTATAATGAAAATGATCCTGATGTTATCAAAAAGACGATTCAAAACCTTGCCCGGTCATGGGGGCTTGATAATGCTCTTGATTTGCGAGGACGGATTGGAATGGCTGGAAGTGCGTTCTTCAGTGGTTTAACAGCAGGCGGGGTTGTTACCCGATATCAGTCGCGATTTGATAATGAAGATAGAGAAGCGGCGAGTGCTTTGGAAAACGTCAAAAATGAAAATGCTAATACGACGTCCCAAACGGCAGGCAATAGCAGTTCGTCAAAGAATCGAAGTCTTTGGGGCGCTTTTTCGTATACTTCGGTTGAATCGGATCAGTATGTTAAGGGCGGAATTACCTATGACTCCTATAAAACAACGCGGAGCGGTGTTCTTACCGGTTTGAAACGTCAGTTTGACGACACAACGTCCGGAGGTATTTTGTTCTCGTATACGCAACCGGAATCAACTCAAGGAGGTCTGTACGAGTTCGATGACGATGTGAGTTCGGGATATCAAACGAAAATCAATATGGATGATTTCCAATTTGCGCTTCACTTTGAAAAAGTGATCGGAGATGCCTGGGAACTCTCTCTCTTTGCAGGAGGCGGAGCTCAAACACTGGATTGGGAACGAACGGTACTTGATAATGGTAAACTCTTCTCTTTTAATGGCGATTCAACAGGAAATACCGTCACTGCAACAGCCTATTTGGCTCGACGTATTGATTTGTCCGAGCATTTTGTTATTCGTCCGACGATTGGTATCGACTCCGAACATTCCTGGCTCTTCGGTTTTGAGGAAAATGCAATTGGTGATCATGGAATAGCTTCGGATAATATGATCGTTATGTCTCAAAGATATATTTATGATACCATTCAGTACAGTCGCAATTCAGGCCGACTCGGTTTGACCACGACCTGGTCTGGCCCTCGAGAACGAGGCGGGCTCGTCGGTCGAATTTTCTATGGCGTTCAATTGGGCGGCGATGACGCTGCGTTTATTACGATGAAATCCACCAGTGAAGCAAGACAACCTTGGGAAATCACGCAGGAAGGTCATACGATGGGAGGCGAATCGTTGAACCTGGGTATGGGCGGATATCTCTTCCTGAATAGGGATAAAACGTTGACTCTCAATGGCGATTACAATGTCCTGATGTATAAAAACGCGACGTCCCAAAATGCGACAGGAACCGTTTCCTATCGATTCTAAATTATTGAATTGAGTGATAAAAAGGAGATGTCTTCAAAGATGTCTCCTTTTTTTCTTGATACGATTTGGAACTTCCTGATTGTTCAGGACGCTTTTGTCTTAAATTCTTCGAGAATGATTTTTCTCATGGCGCTGGCCCATTTGAGTCGAATTTGACGTATCCAATAGTCGGCGATTTTGCCCACATTTTTTTCGAGCTCCAGAATACGAGCGTCTTTGTTGTTCAAAAGCGTTTTATAACGTATCGGATCAAAGAACTTCATGGTCAGCAAATGAGTGGCCAGGTTTTCTTTCGTTTCATGCTCAAAGAGTTCCAGACAGAACTGAATCACGCGCTCGATTTTCTCTTTCGGCCATTCAAGAGAGCGCGTTAAATAGTCGATGGATGCGCCTTGAAACAGATTTTCGGTGAGAAACTCCATTGATTTGTAAAACTCCCATTTTTCTTGAATCTGCTGAAGATTCCAAAAAATGGTACGCTCAATCAATCCTAATTTTTTGCTGATCTCTTTCGTTGTCAAGCCTTGAAGTTTCAAGGAAATGATTTCCTGACGCGTTGGATTACTGTCGTTCTGAAAAAGCGATAAAAGTTCGTCAGCACTTTCCGCTAAAGCCGAGGCCAGTTCAGGAGAAGGTTCGCGTCCGACAACGGAATCAAAAATCTCGCTTTCGATTTCCGCATCGGTCTTTTGATTTCCGCTGACAATAATCCTGTTTTTGCCGCGTTTTTGTGTGTACTCATATCGACGTTGAGCACAGACTTTTCGTGTCGTAATTTTAAAGAGACAATTCCAGAGATCGGTTTCGGTTTCAACAGAAATTCTTTTGTCCTTAAGACCGAAACAAAAAGATTTCATTGCCGATAACGCAATGTCTTCTCCCGATCGAACAGTTTCGCTCATTCCGGTCATTTTATGCGTTGCCAGGGAGATGAGCCGCTGATAATAGCGTTCAAACATATGATTGATCGCCCTTTCGTCTCCGTTTCCGAGTCGATCCAGCCAGTTGGTTACTGTATCATCATAAGTCATGTCGTTTTCCTGATTCATGTTATAATAAAAAATCGATTGACAATAATTGTATCATAATAATTATGACACGGTTTGTCAATCGATCTTTCAAAACAGTTCAGAAAAGGAAATCAAGTCGTTTCAGTTCGCAAAGGCCGGACGTTTCAGTGTCCGAAACCAGTTATCGATGAGGGAACGTAGTTGAATGGTCGAGGATTGTCTAATCCAGAAGAAACCATACCGCCGTTGCTATAGCGCGAGGAAGAAGGCCGAACCGTTCGAGTACCTTGCATTGGGGATCCAACAATAATATTTCCCGCAGCTTCGGGATCCCAGTCAACGATTGATCTGTGAATATAACCTTGCTTTTCAAGCGGGATATTGTTGATTTCTGTGACGAGCAGCCAATTTCCATTGACGTCAGCAATCGTCAGAAGATCCTGTTTTTCGATATTGACGTCGAGTTCTTCTTCTCCATTCTTAAGAATAATAGGTTTGGTTTCATCCGTTTGTTTTGCGAATAATTGCAAATTTTGTCCAACGGTTGACAAATCTTTAATCGATTGCTCATAATTTTTCAACATACGATGACCGGTCCCGCGAAGAGTATAAGCCATTTTGTTGTTGGGAACATTGTCCAAAAAGCAATCGACCGCTTCAACTCCCGCTTCAAATTCTTTTGGTTCCGTAGTTTTTTTATGGAGAAAAACATAAGCGGATTTCAAGAGAAAGGTCAAATCGTCATCTGCGACATCCGGGTCGGCAAGATTATTGTACCGAATCAAGTCGATATTTTGAAAGTCGTCCTGACCGTCGTAAAAGATTTCCGGCATCTGACCTTTTGTTGAATTTTTTTTAACTTCTGAAGCTGCGTAATTATAGGCTTCCGTCAAAGAGACGCTGCAGTCCAAACAACCCAAACAGTCCGCATTTCCTCCCAGTCCTTCAACAAAGGCCTTGGTGAACAGGCCGTTGTTGTTGCCGTCCCTTGTTTCTTCAGCTTCCTGACCATAAGAACAGCTCGTAATGATAGCAATTGAAGTATTGGATTGTTGTTGACTGTTTGAACCGGAAACACTTTTGGTAACGTATTGATTTGATTTAAGCCGATCATTGAACTCGCGCATAAAACTATTTCTGCCTCCCGAGGCCGCTGAACGCCCAGATTCTGATTCCTGCGGCGAGTAATTGGAACGACAGGCGTCCAGGAGGACAAGAACCTGCAACGCTTTGGCATTATTTAAAATATCTAAAATTTCATCCAAAGCAACAAGGTTTTGTTTTTTGATTTCCTCGACAATATTATTGGGGGGAACGTTGTCGAATATGCCTTCTTCTTCCGATCCCCCTTGTGAAACGATGTAACTTTTGCCATGGGCGGACGCTCCGTGACAGCCAATCGCAACAACCAAACGGTTGCAAGGGATATCAGCAACGCGGTTCAGTTCCTTAATCAAATTCTCGCGGGTCGGGGCTTGTATTCGTAATTTGTCTGACGGCGGATTAATTTTGTCGTCTTCAAATGTTTTCGGGCTGTCGCAAAGAAGAGAGATTTGACTGTTTTTCGTGCCGCTTTTTTTCAAAAAACCGGTAATCAACAAAAGCGCATCTTGATCGGTTCCAGCAAGATCATTTAATTCTTGATAATCATTTCGAGCAAAGAGAACCGCTTCTGTGTGAAAGGGGGCTTGCGTTACTTTGGTTGCTTGCGTTGTTTGGGTTGCTTGAGGTTTCGGCAGGTTGTTTGTAATCGGCGCAATCGTTCCCTGATAATAGTCATTATTGAACTGGGCATAAAGAAGATTGCTTTCGAATACGCTCAAGAGTCCCAAGATTGAAATGATGATGAATGTTCTCATTTGGTTTTTCCTTTCTGAATTCTTTGTTCGCGGTCATATGCAGATTTTCTTTGATCTTTCATCTTGTCATGTGTGTACAAGTCTCCTAATTTTTTAAACAAACCTTGGGGGATACTGGGCTGAACTTCTGTTTTCCCAAGGAGAAAAGGATCGTTTCCATTATTAATAATGTTCATTTGCGACTCTTTTCCACATTTTTTCATATAAGCGGCCAATTCGGAAGCCGAGACGATATTATCTCTATTTCCGGCAATGTCAGCATAACCGGCCAATCCGTTTTGAAACGTTTGATAAAAATTATCGGGCGATTTATCCGCAATGTTCTGATTTTGGATTAAAATGCGCCAAAAGGCATAGGTTTTCGCATTGTTTGAGCCGTTGCTTCCTCTTGATTTGGGGGTTCCTAAATGTTTTCCCAACTGCTGAACCGAGATATTGTCGACAGACGGGTTTGTTTTCTGGCCTCGAGTATACGAACGGACAGAAATGCAATTGATAATCAAAAAAGTTCGTTCGATCGGTTTTTGATCTCCGGTTGTACTTAAAAGCGAGTCTTGAATGTCATTGATCGAGATCAGTCCCTCGTCTTCTGTGCTTTCAATGCTTTCGGGATCAATATCCGAAGGAATAATCATAAATCGATTCCCGGCTTTATTGGTAACGCCTTGAGCGATAATGTAAAAATGAAGCTCTGCTGCTTTTCCGTTAATGTTACGAATTCTCGCTTCTCGGTTCCTTGTTCTCAATTCCGAATAGTCAGGACTTTGAATGGTTTGCAATAACTTTTTGATATTCTCGGAGGTCGGACGAAAGTCGGGCGTTACAGGAGCCGATTCCGAATAAGTAATAATATTGTCTGGTTTAAAGCCGGTTCTGAGCAAAACCTGATACAAATCGCCATAGGCGTCACGATTGTTAATTTCTTCAGATTTGTTGTATTTTAATGTATCGACAATAATAACCCAACGATTTTCGGGATCAGTAAAGTCATATTCCTCTGAATCTTTTGAAAACGCCAAAGGTTCAGAACAAAAGAAACAGAGACTAACTCCCAATGCGATGAACCAAAATAACGGCTCTTTTTTCAAAAATGTATTCATAATACCTCCTCTTTTTGTATTCTTTTTGTATTATTGAAGTCAATAAACGCAAGAATTTAATGAAATTTATATTGTCCTTTATAAAACATTCAACCGAAGCAGTTCCGGAAAACCGCTTCGGTATTAAGTGTCTCAAAATGACTCCCACAAAATACTTTTTTTAACGGAGCGTTCCGCGTAATTGTTCGTTCTCATTCAACTTTGTTGGTTTGGAGAAGTTTACGGAAGAATCCGTTGCATTTGCCGATCTTGTATTTGCCGATCGAGTGGCCGTGTCCGAATCCTCATTGCTTTCGTTTCCAAGATAGTCGGGATCGTTGCGATAAGCATTAATGGAATCCAGGCCAGCGCAACGAATGTGAAAGATGGCGCAAGGTTCTTCTTCAGAGGAAAAGGGTTCCGTTTTATAAAACACATCTCTTTCTTGTCCTTCTTTGGTTCTTCTATTGCGAGAAAGGCCGCGTTCGCTACTCCTTTCATTATAAAAAGCAACGGTAATCAGCCCGTACTGAGCGGCATTTGCCTCATTGTCATCGGGAGATATAGAATCCATACTGTCAACTGTAAATTCCTTAACCTTATTTATATCTTCAGTTTGAAAACCGTGAATATAGGATTTCTTGAACGGATTACATACAAAATGATTAGCTTCCTCAAGCCATACAGAAGGCCAGAGATCGTCTTCGCCGGGAGAATCGGAGTATTCCATCGGCTCGTTATTATTTTCGTTGGAAACGCTGGTTTCTGTCGGCTCGTTATTATTTTCGTTGGAAACGCTGG
>JAUNBG010000048.1:8175-26275 GCA_030527205.1 Planctomycetia bacterium | reverse complement strand
AAAAGAACGACGAAAAAAGTTGATCATTACGAGTTAATTATAGCTCGTTGTTGCCAGCGTCGTCGTTATTTAAAGCACACATCTTAATTTCAAATTCTCTCGTTTTTTTGCGTCGCTGCAGGAAATCAATAAAAACGACATTAACTGCTTCAAGATATTATAAACGAATTGATTCGATTATTCGCTATTCTCAAGCATTCGCAAAAAAATCGAAACTTAAATAAAAAATCGGGGTTAAATATCATATTGTTATAAGGAGATTAAAACTCTTCTTTTTTAAATCGAACCTTTTTGGGAAAAAGAATTATGAAAAAGAAATTATTGTTAATCCTTGCGCTGACGGGAACGATTTTGATTGGTTCAACGTCTCTTCATGCTCAGCGTAAGCAGCAGACAACGGGTCGTTCGCAATCGGAATCAACTCAAAGAACGTCGAACAATCGACGAGGACAGCCAAATTCGCCACAAAAACCGGAATTTGTAACAGAAGACGGACAAATTGACTTGAATAAACTTCCAGATGATTTTTCGGATGAAATGCGAAAACAATGGACGCAAGCGGACAAGGACGGCGACGGCTTTCTTAATGAAAAAGAGCGTCAATCCGTTTTTGGTTCAATGTTTGGCGGACCAAATGGGCCGGACAACAACCGACTTATGAAAATTGTAAGAGAATCGACGAACGACGAAAATCAGATTGATCTTTCGAAATTTAACGAAGCTTTTGCGCAAACGTTGGCTGAAGCTGACCTCAATCAAGATGACTTATTGAATCAAGACGAACTTGAAGCAATCAGCGGTTTGGGCAGAAGACCCGAAATGAATCCCAATGAACCGCCGCGAGATCAATTTGGCGGTCCGATTGGAGAAAGAAGACCCGGCATGTTTCAGCGGCCTGATTTTATGACCGAAGACGGTCAAATTGATTTGAGTAAAATTCCAGAAAACATTCCGGAAGAAATGCGCGAACAATGGTTACAGGCGGACAAAGACGGCGACGGCTTTTTGAATCAGGAAGAACGACAAACTCTTTTTGGCAATCGCGGCGGATTTCCTGGCGGATCAATGTTTCAGCGTCCTGATTTTATGACCGAAGACGGTCAAATTGATTTGAGTAAAATTCCAGAAAACATTCCGGAAGAAATGCGCGAACAATGGTTACAGGCGGACAAAGACGGCGACGGCTTTTTGAATCAGGAAGAACAAAGAGCTCAATGGGAACAAATGAGATTACAGCGTCCCGAATTTAACGGTCAACAAGATAATCGTCAAAGAAATCGAAACAATCGTCAAAGCGATCAAATGAATTCGGATCGACGAAATCCCAATCAGCGCAATCGAGAAATGTCGGAAAGAATGACGCCGCCTGGCGAACGTCCTGAAGGAACGCGACCGGAAATGGGACGCGGAATGAATGGAATGGTTATGCTTCGCCTTGTTTCAACAACAATACGGGAAAAGACAGCAGATAAAGAATCGTTGGAAATTTCGGAATTAAAAAAGGACGTTGAAGAAAAGCTCAACGAAGCCGATTTGAACGAAGATAAACTTCTTAACGAGAATGAATTACAGAAGCTAAACGAATCGCTTCCGGCAATGCAGCGTCCAGAAACCCAGCCGAATCGACGCCCAGGAACCCCGCCGAATCGACGTCCGGGAAACAGTCAACAACAAAGGGAGAACAACCTCCCTTTTGAGTTAGAAACGCAAACGAATCCGGAAGATGTTCCAAATGATTCTTTTGCGTTTATTCCAAAAAATACAAAATTCAAATTCAGCTTTGACATTTCCAATAAAGAAAAGGGAGAGGCTGTTGCCATTCAAAATGATTATTGTTTAGCTAAATTTCCGGTAACCAACGCCGAATATAAAAAGTTTATTGACGCTACGCAGCGAACAAAATTCCCAAAATATTGGAAAGACGAAACTTTTCCAAAAGGAAAAGAGAATCATCCTGTTTTATGGATTTCGATACAAGATGCTCAAGACTATTGTCAATGGTTGGAATCAATCAATTCTGATTGGGAATTCCGGCTTCCGACCGAAGCTGAATGGGAAAATGCCGCCGCTGGCCCAAAAAAATGGAAATATCCCTGGGGAAACAACGAAAAATCAACATATCGAAGCAAATCGTTTGAATTAAATACTTTATACAATTATAACGCTGTTGTCGCGAATCAGTTTTTAAGTCAACAAGATCAAATAACGGTCAAATATTCAAATTCTGATGATGAAATCGATATCGATTCGCTTTTGTCAATCAATTCGCGCGGCGTTGTAAGCGGCTGGAAAAATAAAGACAAGACGGGTTTTATCTTCACTGATTTATTCAACGAACTGGTAAATTCAGGCGGATTTACAACGCCGGTCGATCAATATCCTGACGGTATGAGTTATTATGGTTGTTTTGATATGGCTGGCAATTCCTTTGACTGGACTTCTACAAAAATTGAAGCGCAAAATGGAGCAGAAAAAGGTCAAATGGTTCATGCTATCCGAGGCGGTTCATGGTATTCCGTTGGAAAAAGTTGTCAAACGACTTTTCGGGGCGAAGGACGAAATCCTCAAAACGGTTATGCAACCGTCGGTTTTCGTGTTGTTGCCGTCAAAAAAGAATAATGCGAAGAAGGCTCTAAAAACCTCTTAGAACACGAAGTATCGTCCGCGTCCAATCAAAAACAGCCCGGGAGCGCGGACGTCTCATCTGGAGCAACTCTTTTACGACCTTCTCGAATTGAGTTTATTGTAATCAATCTTTGGAGCCTCTTGTAAAACAGTATTGTTTCTGACTTTTTTTACAAAAGGGTTAACAAAATTGATTATCTAATGTATTTTATATATCAACGTGCGGGATTATATACCGTTTCTTTTATTGTTACGTGAAATCTTTCCATTTTCTCTGCAAAGTGTACACTAAACAATTTTTAAGGATTTATGTTCTGTTAAAAAATCTTTTCGATGATAGGGCTGCCTCGCTCAACAAGAAAGAACGCCTCTGTCGCGTTTAATGGACGCCGTTTACGGTTGGAATCACTGGAAAGCCGCGAACTTTTGGCGATCGAAGTAAGCTCTTGGGAGGAATTGAGAACGGCGATTAACAATGCGATCGCTGGCGTCGGCGATTCTGATATTGAAATTACCGCAGACTTTACCCGCGGCAGGCAGGACCGACGCATCTAAATCTCCAGAAATTGGGAAAATACAAAAACTGGGCTGGATTCAAATCGAAAAAACAGAGTAAAAATCCTCGTTCCGCGTCAAGAATGAGGAAAAAGATGAGGAAAAGATGAGAAAAAAGTCAAATTACGTAATATACAGAAGATTTATGCGTGATAAAATATACATACGAAAACGTCAACAGTATTGTCAATATTCTATATAAATCAGAAATTTGCCAAAAAGCCCCCCGAGTTTTAATAGACGTACACATTTCTTATATAAAATTGTCTTTCTCATTTTCGCGGCGATGTTTAGCGGGGCATTGTCGTCCAAACAAATGGAAGCCTTTGGAGTACGAGAGTTAAAATGGCTGTCCCATTTTGCTCTATAAATCGGTAACGCCGTCTCATGCCCCGATTCGACGCATTGTCAACATACTGAATCCCGATAAAGTCATGGACTTATATCAAGAGTTGATTGAAAGAATCCGACAGGAATGTTCAGGAAAACAGATTGCCCTTGACGGGAAAGCGGTGATCGGACAATTAATCCGGAATCATTGAAAACAAGCTGCATTATGTGTTGGATGTTACGATTAAAGAAGATGATACGCGAAGTCGAAATCGCGATGACATCGAAAATCTTTTGATATTCCGGCGACGTATCCGTTCACGACGATTTTTTCCTTTTGCGTGAAAGAGTTCGAAATACCTTTTAAAAACGCTGCCTATTTAACTGCAGCCGCTATTTATTGAACTCGACGAAGTTTCCGTGAACGGGTACCCGGCGACTCGTTTTGACTTTGATTAATCGTTTTGACTTTGATTAATCGCGTGAAAAACAAGGAATCGTCGCCGCAAATTCTCTTCCAAAATGCCCTCGATAGACAATTCCGTACCGTTTTCATCTCCAAGCTGTAATTATGATGCGTCGACTCTGCCTTTTCCTCTCCCCTTTCCTTTTCAGCGCATAAAAAAAGACGTTTTGATTTTGTTCAAAACGTCTTTGAAACAACCCGGCAAGGATTCGAACCTTGGCTAAGGGAACCAAAATCCCTGGTGCTACCGCTACACTACCAGGTTACTATTTCCTGAAAGGAGAAACTTAATGAAAGGAAATGAGGCAACCAACATTCAGTATATTTAGTATATCATGTCATCTTTATATTGCAAGAGAAAAAATCCAAATATTTTAAAAATTTTAAAAGAAATTTGGAAATGGCGTTCTAATTTAAAAAAGAACGACCCGATTCAAATGTTATATTTTTGAATAATGTTGCTTTTTAAATAATCTTGCAATATTTTGATTCTGCAAGAAAAGTTGAGAGCTTTGCATACAAGAAGTATTTCATTTCTCTCAACTTATTGCATTGAATTCACAACTCTGAACAACTTTTTAACTAATGAATGGCTCGCTCTTGAGATTGAGCAACATTGTTTTGTGAGTCGTTGGGGACGTTTTCGGTTTGTAACGACTCTTTTTCCAACGGTTCATGCAAACGATAGACGCCAAATTCAACTTCGCCATCGCCGTTGAAATCCCCGGTAACAGGTCGATCTCCAGAGCGGCCGAAAAGAAATTCGGTATCCGTTTTATAATCGCGATTCGTATCCAGGAACCATTTCCCGTCTTTGAAAAGCCCTAATTCGTCGATGCCATCGCTGTTAAAATCGCCAACAACCGGCAAGAATCCTTTTTCGCCAAAGTTCGAGATTCGAAGATCGCCCTCGTCCCAACGTCCGTTTCCATTAACGTCCAGGAACCATTCTCCATGACGATAAACGCCAATTTCAGAAATACCGTCGCCATTCCAATCGCCAGTAATGGCTAAATCGCCTTCATTTCCATATTCAAAAACATGATCGATCAGATCTAATCGATATTGTCCGTTATTACTGTGCCTTAAAATACGATAGGACATAACAATGCCGTCAAACGTTGGGGGAATGTTTTTCGGTCTTGAGACATTAATAACAGTATTCAATCCGACAGGAAGTCCCGGCTCCAAAGAAACGGCCACGCTATCTTGTACCCATTTCGGACCGAAAATACCGATGTCCGTTTTTCCATCGCCATCCCAATCGCCATAAACGGGTTGATCCTCGGCATTGTTCCCGAGTTCAGCCCAAAGATCGTTGGGGTCCCATTCGCCGTTGCCGTCTCGATCCAAAAACCATTCATGATTCGAATAAAATCCGATTTTGTCATGACCGTCGCCGTTCCAATCGCCAACGACCGGAGTCCCATCCCTTCCGCCGAAAATATAACGAGACGCAATCGAACCGTCATAGCCTCGAATGAGCCATTCGCCATATTGCATTTCATTTTGAGACCAGGAGACATTGCGGAACTGATTGATTTCGGGAGTAACCTTGGCACGAAATCCCGCCACGGAATTCAGAGCGTCAATAGATCGCGGATAACCGCCGTTTAAAACGCTTAAATGCCAACTATACGGAACCGTCAATCCGCCTCCGCCAAAAAGTCTTGATGTTCCAACAGTTGGATAAGGTCGCGAAATAATATAATTGAAAGGATTGAGTTGTCCATTAATATAACGTTGCGGAACAGATACGGGAATATTATAGAAGGAATTTCCTCCGCCTCCGTTCGGCTTTTCAGGGGTTAATTCGCCGAAATTATAATTGATTCCTTCTTCGCCAACGCTGACAGCGATATCAAAAAGTTCATCGTTTCCAGCCGTTCCAACGATTCTGTTATTAATGGTTCCCGCCGTATCTTTGCCGTCATTATATCCGACAGGTTGCGTCTCAACAATTCGATAAACGCGATTCGGTTCGAGATCGTCAAAGCTGTAATGACCTTGGGAATCGGTTAAAGTCGATCTTTCAGTATCGACATATTGTCCTGACGTATTGTCGAGAACCCAAAGCGCCAGCGTCGTTGAAGGAATTCCTGGTTCTCCGGATTCTTTAATGCCGTTGTCATTTTTGTCTTCATAAACATAACCGCTAATGACCGCATTCTTCAGTTCGCCAAAATTATAATCAATGCCAACGCCGTCTTTGGGCAGATCAATGTCAATTATTTCATCATTTCCAGCTTCTCCGACTGTATCGCCATTAATGGTTCCCGCCGTATCTTTGCCGTCAGTATAATGCTCTGGTTGAACCGCTTCTTTAATGAAATAAGTTTTTTTCGCTTCAATATTCGTAAAGGAATAATATCCATTCGAGTTTGTATATCGAAAAGCAACCGGTTCTGAAGAAAGAGTTCCGTCGTCCTGAACAAGATATAATTCGATTTTAACGCCGGAGATTCCCGCTTCGCCTTCTTCTTTAATTCCATTATCGTTATTGTCTTCGTAAACATAACCGCTCAACGAGCCATAATATTTGGGAACCAGTTCGCCAAAATTATATTCAAGCCCATTGTTTTCCCAATGAACTGTAATTTCATTCAGAACGTCCGATTCCGGATTTTCTCCGCCAAGCGTTCCGATCTGATCCTTTCCGTCATCCCAGTCTTTTGGCTGATCTTCTTTAATCGCGTATTTTTGTTCGATATCAAGATTTTCAAAACAGTAATAACCGTTTTGATCGGTTATTTGCGTTTTTCCGGTATCGACATATTTTGTTCCGTCCCAAATCCAAAGATGAACCGTTTCGTTGGGAATTCCGGATTCCCCTTCTTCACGAATGCCATTGTCGTTAATATCATTATAAACATAACCGCTTATTGAACCGAGTTTCAATTCGCCAAAATTGTAATTGATTCCATGCTGATCCCAACCGACATCAATTCTAATAAAGCTGTCGTTAGGATCGTCATCGTCGTTGATTTTTCCGACTTCGCCAACCGTTTTGCCGTCGATGGTTCCGACAGTATCTTTGCCGTCGCTATAATCAATGACTTCGCCTTCTTTAATGGCATAATCATAATTAATGTCAAGCTTGTCAAATGAGTAAAAACCGTATTCGTTTGTTATCGTCGACTCGATATATTCATACTCAGAACCATTCCAACGATATAAACAGATTTCAATGTCAGCGATTCCGCAGTCTCCTTCGTCTGTATTAAATTGACCGTTATTCAATCGATCTTCATAAACATTTCCCGAAAGAGACCCGAGTTTTAATTCTCCAAAATTATAGTCGATTCCGTGTTCGTCCCAACCGACAAGGATCTGAACGAAACAGTCATTTTCTGACTGAGTTTCGTCGATTTTTCCGATTTTTCCGACCTGGACGCCGTTAATCGTTCCAACGGTATCCTTGCCGTCGTCATAATCGCTGACGTCGCCTTCTAAAACGGCATAATTTCCGTTGATATCAAGATTATCGAAGCAATAATAACCGTTTTCATCCGTTTGAGTTGAACGGTTTGCAAAGACATATTTGCTTCCATTATATTGATATAAGCTAATCGTAATATTTTCGATTCCTTTATCCCCTTCGTCCGGATTAAAAAACCCGTTGTTAAGACGGTCTTCGTAAACATTGCCGGAAATGGAACCTCGCTTAAGTTCGCCGAAATTATAATTGACTCCGTCTTGATCATATCCGACATAAATCGCCGAAAAAATATCTTGCTCAGTTGATCCGCCCAGCGATCCGATATAATCATTTCCGTCCGAATAAACGGTTCCCGTTGGGGTTATTTCGCGAACTTCATAAGTTTGATTGACGTTTTTCCGTTGACCGGTTTCGGTATACGATCCATCAATATCGAAACAATAATAACCGTCTTCGCGAACAGTTTGCGTTTCGATCAAGATTTTTGTTTCATTGCCGTTTTGATCAACATCAACGCGCCAAAGTTCAACCGTCCAGGGATTACTCGAGCCGTCCCAATTTTCCCCTGTTTCTTTATTGTCTTTATCGTTCAAATCCTCAAAAACATAACCTTGAACCGACCCCGGAAGAACTTTGGCAAAATTGTTATGAGTCGATTGTTCGCCCCCTTGAATATCGTCGGAAATATCGATATGAGTTGGATCGACTTTTTCTGCAAATTCTCCCCCCTTGGCACAGAAATCATAATAAACTTTTCCGCCTGGGGAAACGATTTCGGTTTGACTGACAATATGATAAGCGCCAGGGGCGATATATTCATCGACGCCAAACTGATAAAAACCGAATTCGTCAGTTTTCGTCGTCCAAGTTTGCGAACCGTCTTCCGAAATAAGAGTTATTTCAACGCCAGCAATCGGCTCATCTTCGTCGTTTTCGTCATAATTGCAATCAACGTCATGATCTGCATAAACATAACCGGAAATAACAATCGATTTGGGCGTCAATTCCCCGTCTTGATAAAGACCGGCGGTCATGATCCCATAATTGCCTAAATCAGTATCGTTCGGAAGCTGCTCTTCCGTATACGCATTGTTTAACGCTTCGCTTTTAATATATTCGTCGTCATATTGATCAACGAAAAGTCCTTTGAGAGAATAATCCTGATAATAGGTCGAAGTAAAAACCGCCTCAATGGTTGACCCGGAAATCGCTTTAAGAACCGAGCCGCCGAATTCGCCCCCTTCAACAATCGCATTATTATTTTCCTGATCGGTATCGGGATTTACGTCCATCGAATATTCATCGACGTCAATAGCAAAAATGAAGGAATCGCCCGCATGAAAATTTTCAAAAGTTATAACGAGCGATATTCCGCCGTCTTCGACCTGAACGTTATATTCGATATCCGCCGTTTTTTCGACCAAAGTAAACGGATAAGAAGAATAAACGCCGCGTCCGTCCTCTGCTGTATCGAAAAAGGCCTCGCCTGGGTCCAATTGCCCATTATCGTTTTTATCGAGATTAATGGTTAATTGACTCATCGTCGTTGTTGATTCGCCGCCGACCCAGGCAATATAAAATTTATCGCCTAAATCTTCTTCAACCTGTTCAACGTAAACCGCTCCAACCGAAATCGGATCTGCGGCCAACAATTCGCGTTTTTCGAGTTCCTCAACGCGACAACGTCGCAAAAAAGGAGATTTCTTGTTCAAATGCTTTTTGGGCCTCGAACGTTTTCGACTCGTTTTTGTTGAAGTCGCGTTTAATATCATCGCTTGTTTTTCGGTTAAGAGCGACATTTTCGACCTTTCGTAAATCCTGTCTCTATCAATGATTTATCATATAACAATTTATTATATAACGGCGATAAACAACTTATAGGAAGTTCTAAAAACCTGTTTTTTACAATAAACTCAATTCGGGAAGCGTCGCCCAAACCAGTTCTTGCGGACGAGGCGTCCGCGATCCCTGCGGTTTTTTGGAACTTCCTTTATGAGACATTGCGTCTCGTTCGAGAGCGGTTAAGTTCTCGATTGTTTTTCCAAATAAAGATCGTTAACTCGCGATTTCCTCGTTTCTGTCGTTCAAAATGTCAATCGCTGAATCATTGACAAATTTTCCCGGCCGGAATCCAAAAGTTGGAGATTATCCAATCATTTTGCGAAAAAACGTCTGCAAAGCTCAAAGCTGTTCTATTTAATCCTATTGAAAAACTCTTAAAAATTCAAAATCGTTCGTTTGCCAGCTCGACAACAACGGGCGAATATTGCGGGCAAATCTTTTGTCATAACGACTTCGGCATACATTATAAACTTGTTTTGTTTTCGAGATTCCAGAAACGAACCGTTGTATCAAAACTGCCGGAAATAACTATATTTTTAGCTGCATCAAAAAGCAGCGTCGCGATTGTTCCTGTATGCCCGCCTCCGTGAGCGATTTCTTTGGCCGTTTCCAAATTCCAAATTCGTATCGTATTAAAACTGTCTCCAGAAACTAAAAGGGAATCCTTGCAATAAATAAGCGAAAAGGTTTTTCCTTTTCCGGTCGACAAAACCTTGTTTTGCTGCCCATTGGTCAAATCCCAAATGACAATCGTATTCCCTTCCCCGCCAACGGCCAAAAACTGACCATTCGGACTGAAAGAAACCGCATGAACTCGACGTTCATCGTTTTTTAAATCATATTTGATCTGTCCAGATCGCGTATCCCAAATGCGAACCGTTCCTGTTCGCCCTGCCGCCGCAACCAATTTTCCGTCGGGAGAAAACTGAACTGTATTCATATTTGAGCCCGGCGTTTTCCATTGCGTTATCAGAGTTCCCTGGACGGCATCAAAAATAAACATTTGATCTTTAAAACCGCAAACGGCTAAAACTTTTCCATTGGGAGAAAAAGCAAGGGCTTCTGCGCCAAGAACTTTTTCCGGCAGCGTTTTGAGTAATGAAAAATCGTTAACATTCCAAATTTTAATTGTTCCGTCATGCCCGACCGTTGCGAGTTGTCCCAAAGTCGGCGATTCCTGATAATTGGGCGAAAGCGCAATCGCCTTGATCCAGTCATTATGAGCATAAAACTGCTTCTGCAATTCGCCTGTTTCTGTATTCCAAACCGAAATTTGATGGTCATCGCCGCCTAAAATAACCCGATTGTCTGTCGTAAACGCAATGGCTGTTATGACCGGATAACGGTCAACATCATCAAATGTAAAACTTATCGTTTGAAGCGGTTCGATGGACGGAGAACTCCCCTTTTGATCATTGGGTTGTCCGAAAAGTTGCGATTCTGATTCCCAACCGATCATAAGGAAAAAAAGAACAACATATAAAACGAGTTGTCTGAAGCGCATTATTTCTCCTTTGATAATGACTGTTGAAACAATTGAAGCCTCAAACTTTGTTTCGATTTTTCGCAAAAACCAGTTTGAAAAATCAATTGCCTTTTGATTTTGAACGGAACTTTCGGATGTCTTCGGGGTTGATTTAAAAGGGAATTCAAACTTTTTCTTTTCAAATTTAATGCGTATCGAAGGATTTGATATTTTCGTCAAACCCGGAAATATCTGATCTGATAACGATTCAAAACGGATTCATGTCCTTCTCATTCAGGAAAAGGGCAAAACAACAAAAACAAAAAGTTGATCAATCCTTTATCGTTTTATCGGTCTTTTGAACATAAAAAAAAAGAAAAAGCCATTGTTTGTGAAGATTTTCTTGAAAAAAAGAAATAAACCGATTATTGAGATCGCGAAAAATATATTGATTTTAAGGATAAGTCAATGTTATTTACAAAATATTTAGCAAAAAGTCTGAAAATAGATATTTTATTTTCTCATTTAATAAAGAAAATAATACAGAATAATGATAAGGAAAAACTCGTATTTATGAGACATTGGTTTTGGCCGACTCTTGGTCGAACAAAAACAATTGAATGCTTGACAGACCCCATATGTTTAATGTCTCAATTTATTGTTTTATCAAATATTTTTGATTGCTTACGCAAAAATAGATAAAATTTCTATTATTACTGACAACATTATTATCTGAAAGAAAAATTCATGTTTCTCAAGCAAACAAATTTTCGATTAAATTATCGAAAATTCAAAAAAAGGGGAGCCGTTGCAAAAACCTTTTTTTGGGGACTAATTATTATCGCTATATTGGCTGGATCCGGATATGGCATTTGGAAATATTTTTCCTCAGGAAGCAGTCAGAAAAGCAATGTTATTTTTGCAACAGTAACGCGCGGCACTTTTCTTCATGAAGTTAATGGAAAAGGAACAGCGGAAAGCGCTCAGAACGTTGAAATTGCGAGCAAGGTTGAAGGAAGCGCAACCATCATCTGGATTATTGATGAAGGCGAAACGGTCAATGAAAATGATGAGCTCGTTATTTTGGACTCGTCGTCGATCGAAGACAAATTGAGCTCGCAGCAAAATACATATAGTTCGTCATTGGCCGAAGTCGCTTCTGCTCAGGCAACCTTGCGAACAGCTGAACTTTCCCTGGAAGAATATATCGAAGGAACGTTTGAATCAGAGTTGACAAGCGCCGAAAACAAGATTTATTCGGCTACGGAAACCAAAAAGCAGAAAGCAGACAGCGTTCGCTTTACAGAACGACTTTTAAAAGCCAACTATACAACGAATACTCAATTGGAAGTCGATCAAGTTTCTTTTCAACAGGCAATCAATGATTTGAAAACGTCCGAATTGAGCTGGATTGTTCTCATGAAATATTCCAGCGAAAAAAAAATAACCGAACTGATGTCGTCCATCGAAACGGCTCGCGCTTCCCTTGACGCTAAAATTTACAGAAATCAAATCGATAAAGAACGGCTTGATTATTATGGAGAACAATTTGAAGCCTGTACAATTCGAGCGCCGCAAGAGGGGCAAGTTGTTTACGCAAATCAGGATTCTCGTCGTTGGATGAGCGAATCCGATATGATCCGTGAAGGCGCAACGGTTCGGGAACGCCAGGTTCTCATTCGACTTCCCGATCCGACTCAAATGCAGGTTAAGGCCTTGATCAACGAGTCAAATATCGCCGCCGTCAAAAAGAACATGAAGGCTATTATCGCTTTTGACGCAATCCCCAATAAAACGTTTAATGGAACGATAACCAGTGTCAGTCAGTATCCTGAAATTTCCTGGATGTCTTCGTCGAAAGATTATCAGACTATTGTAAAAATAGAAGATTCAAGCAATCAGATTCGAGCTGGCTTGACCGCTGAAGTTCGCGTTATTGCTGATCAACAGTTTGACGTTCTAATGCTGCCCGTTCAGTCGATCATAGAAGTCGGGAAAAAAACTTATTGTCTGCAATATTCCCCAAACGGAGAATGGACTTACAAAGAGGTTTTAATTGGAGCCTCCAACGCAAAACAGGTCATTATTCTCGACGGACTTGAGGAAAACGATGTCGTTGTCAGCGGCGCCCGACTTTATAAGGATAAGGTTGAGTTTCCGCTTGACGATGAACCTTCCGACTTTGAGGATTCTCCGATTTATCAGGCAAAAATTGAAGCGGCCAAAAAGGAAAAAGAACTTCTGGAATCGGCTAAACTTATTCCTGCAGATCAAAATTTTGACGGAATGCCGGGCGGAACCGACGGGGCCAGTCCGGGTCAAGGAATGCCGGGCGGAACCGACGGGGCCAGTCCGGGTCAAGGAATGCCGCAAGATGGGCCGATTCCTCAGGATATTGCTGTCAAACCAGATCAAGAAACAGAAATTTCGAAAAATTCCAAAGAAGAAATTGAAAAAGAAAAAGATAAAGAAAAGCTTCTTCAAATCGAAAAAATCAGCAATTATTTCGATCAAACGTCAATGGAGCTTTGTTACAATCTTGATATCAATTCCGATAAATATATCTCAAAATGGGAAATGTATTGGATTGCGCCGGAAATTCTCGAATTCTTTAATGATTGGGACAGAAATACTGCGGATAAACCAAGTTCATCTGTTTTTGTCGTTCCAAAAATGATTGTTCAATCGATTGTCGATAAATATTATGGAGACAAACCGGAAAAAGGTCAAAGTATTCTTGACAGCTTTGAAAAGCTAAACAAAAACATGAATATTGGTTCCGAAAATGACGCGGCATTTCCGCTTGAGGCTGCTTTATTGGAAGGAATGGCTCAAAAGGCTCCTGAAATGAAAGAGACGCTCATTGCATTTGAAAACAAGTTGAAAGATGAGCAAACTCAAAACACGGAAGGGGCCCCCAGCGTTTTGGCCGCTTTGAAACAAAAAGCTCCTGAATTATATTCAATGATTGATTCCTGGATTGACAATTATAATAAAGATAAAGTCAACTATATGATCTCTTTTGATGAAATCGGGAACGACAATCAAGATTTGCTCGACTTTGTTCAGGAATGGAATCAGGTTTTAACGAAAACCGATTTGGTTATTGGCTTCTGTACTGTTCGTAATTTTTATCAGCGATTCAAACGAATATCTGATTTGGAAAGCAATCAGGAAGAAGAACAAGAAGAACAAACCGGCATTAACGGTCTGTTTAATACCGATTCGAATGAGCTCTTTTCAAAACTCGATACAAATAAAAACGGCTTTCTTACTGACGATGAAATTTCGTCATTGCCGAATGCCGATAAAATCAAGCAGTTGACCTCTCATTTTGATACGAATTCCGATGAAAAAATTTCAAAAGAAGAACTTTCCAATGGATTAAAAAATCTCAAACGAATGCTTGGAAATAGCGGAATGACGACTGATAACAGAGGCAATCAAGGCGGCAGCCCGCCGCCCCCTCCTCATTGAGATAAAGCTGTTTGTCAAGGTCGCGTTGATATCATTTTGAATCAAAGGTTTCGTAAAACCTTTAACCATTCCATTTGAAGTTGTTTTATAACCGATTTTCCGACGTTTTGACTCAAAAATCGACAACGTCAAAAACGGCGTTATGAAACGACTTCAACTCTATAATTATCGTCTTTTGCTTATTTATTTTTATTCATTGTCAAAGAATCATCATTAAGGAAAAACTGTGCCGGAAACAAAAAACGCTGCGCATTTGACTGGCGTAACAAGGGAATATGTGCTCAAAGGAGAAACGGTTCGAGCTTTGCGGGGCGTTGATCTAACAGTTCCGGAAGGGGATTATGTCGCCATTATGGGCGCGTCTGGTTCTGGAAAGAGTACAATGCTGAATTTATTAGGATGCCTGGATCGTCCAACCAAAGGGAAAATTCTGCTGGGAACTGATGACGTCACAAAATTGGACGATTGGCATCTGTCGGAAATTCGTGCGACCCGAATCGGATTTGTCTTTCAGTCTTACAATTTGATTCCTCAATTGACCGTTATTGAAAATATTGAAGTCCCTTTATTTTATCAAAAGAGTCGCTCAATCAGTCGCGAGGCTCATAATCGTTGCATTGAATTGGCAAAAATGGTCGGACTTTATGAACGATTGAATCATCGACCGACACAACTTTCCGGAGGTCAACAACAACGGGTTGCTATCGCTCGGAGTTTGGTCAATGACCCTTATTTCATTCTTGCTGACGAACCAACCGGAAACCTTGATACAGTAACAACGGGCGAAATCCTTGATCTGCTGGATCGCCTGAATGATCAAGGAAGAACAATCATTCTGGTTACTCATGAAGATGAAGTCGGCAAACGAAGCAATCGCATTGTTCGTCTTCGGGACGGCCTGGTTGAATCGGATAAGCGACATCGAGATATTCGCGTAAAAAAGAGCTGCTGAAAACTGTTTTCCTTTATTTTTTGTGAAGCATTATTTGTTGATCATTTGTCCTTTTCCTCAAAGATGGGTTTTTTCTGATATGATTTTTCATTTTTTCCGAACTTTAAGCATGGGCGTGAAGAGTTTATTTCTTCATCCAATGCGATCTCTATTAACAGTTCTCGGTATTTTCATTGGCGTTGCCAGCGTTATATGGTTATTGGCCATTGGAGAAGGAATCAGCAAAAAAGCACAGGATCAGATCGAAAGTTTGGGAGCCGACAATATTATTGTCCGTTCAATTAAACCCCCAAATGAAGTTTTGAATCAAAATTCCGGCGGCAGGGGAATGCAGATTCCGGAATACGGTTTGACCCGCGACGATTATTCGCGTCTTTCGGAAACGATTCCAACGATTATTTCCGCTATGCCGGTTCGCGAAATTCGTGAGACATTTCAAAAAGGCCGTTGGAAAGTTGACGGAAGACTTGTCGGCTGTACGCCCGAATATGCCGATATAACTAAATTATCGGTTCAAGAAGGTCGTTTCATCAATGAGATTGATCAACGGGAATCTCGCGATAATTGCGTTTTGGGATCGAAATTGGCCGAAATTCTTTTTCCTTATGAAGATCCGATTGGACAATTGATTCGAGTGGGCGACAATTATTATTATCGCGTTGTTGGAATTATGGCTTCGCGAGCGCCGTCTGCTGGAATCGGCGGATCCTTTGCCGCTCAGGATTATTCTCTGGACGTTTATATCCCATTAAATACTTTGCGAACCCGAATCGGCGACACTGTTATTATTCGGCGAAGCGGTTCAATGGAAGGCGAAACGGTTCAACTTTCTCAAATTACATTAAAGGTTGATTCGGTTCAAAATGTTATGGAAACGTCCGAATTGATCAAGCTGACGCTTCAAGAAGCCCATAAATATGAAGATTATGGCATAACGGTTCCGCTCGAACTTTTGGAACAGGCGAAAACGACTCGAATGATGTTCAATATTTTCATGGGAATGATTGCTGGTATTTCATTGATTGTTGGCGGTATCGGAATTATGAATATTATGCTCGCTACGGTTACAGAACGAACTCGCGAAATTGGAATTCGGCGAGCTTTGGGAGCCAAACGGGGAGATATTATTCGTCAATTTTTAATTGAAACGATTGTTTTGTCGGTCGTTGGCGGCGGTTTAGGGGTTTTGGTCGGGCTGACATGTACGCCGGTTACAACGTTTTCAATGGCAATGTTGAAACAGTTCAATCCGGAACTCATTGCCAGTCTTCCAGAAATTGTTCAAGACATTCGACCGATTATTGTTTATTGGTCTGTTCCGTTGGCCTTCTTTATTTCAATGGTTATCGGCATTGTCTTTGGACTTTATCCGGCGATTCGGGCTGCTGCTATGGATCCGATCGAAGCATTGCGTCACGAATAATTCGCAAACATAAAAAGATTATCGCGTTGCTGTTCAAACTCGACTTCTTTAAAGTTTTTGCCCAATCATTTATTATTGTTTTAAATTGAAAAAAATGGATTTAAAAAACGATTGATTCGAAATGGACGAAAAACGTTGGTTTTCTGTCGATCATTATTGTTTTTTGAATCCAAGAATGAAAAATTATCAACGAACTTTGAGTAAAACATGAAAACTATTTGTCTTTGTATAATATTAATGATTTCTGGTATTTCGTCTGCCTGGGCAACTGACTTATCAGCAAATTCGGATTCTTCGGCGATTTCTGAATTTCCTTTAACGAATGACGAGATTCGTATTCGAGACCCTTTTATTCTTGTTGATCGGGAAAAAGAAACCTATTATATGTATGCTCAGGCGGGCAACCGATCGGGAAGCGGTTACAAAGGCGTCGAAGTTTATATAGGCAAAGATTTGAAAAATTGGTCTCAACCAATACCTGTGCTCGTTTTGCCCAAAACAATGAATGTTCGAATGGTTTGGGCGCCCGAAGTCCATTATTATAACAATGCGTATTATCTTTTTGTGACGTTGACTTTTTCCGACAAAGTCGAAACGCCAGCTCCCGTCGAGGGAGACTGGCCGCCAATGTTTCGTCGAGGAACCTGGATATTTAAGTCCGAATCCCCTGTTGGTCCCTTTCATTCACTGAAATCGGAATCGCATACGCCTTCGGATCAAATGGCTCTCGACGGAACGCTTTGGGTCGAAAAGGGAATTCCTTATATGATTTATTGTCATGAATGGGTTCAGCTCATCGACGGCGTCATTTCTTATATTCCTTTGAAAAACGATCTCTCAGACATCAATGGCGAACCGCAGAAAATTCTGAATGCGTCCAGCGCTCCCGGGGCGATTCAGGCTGAAAATCAGGGAAAAGTAACCGACGGTCCATTTCTATACAAAAGTCCTCAAAGCGGCAATCTTTATATGATTTGGTCGACTTTCTTAATGGGAGGTCGGGATTATGCCGTTTTATTGACCCGTTCGGAAAGCGGTCGAATTGACGGGCCTTGGACAATCTCGAAACCCATTTTTACGCAACATGGCGGACATGGCATGATCTTTGAGTCCCTTGATGGAAAACTCTTTTTAGCTCTTCATCAACCAAACAGCGGCGCTCCGGAACGTTTTCGCGCTCTCGAATTGATTGATGACGGAGAAACGCTTCGTTTATCTGACCCTATTAAATAAGAGACAATATTCAAATTCCGCTTCCGATCACAAAAACAATCAGTATCAATATTGACGCCAGACGAGTTTAGACCTTTTTTGAAGACAAAACAACGACTTGACTCAAACTGTTATTCTTTCCCGATTTTTGTAAAACGGATTAAAATGATTTTATAGAATTAGAATGCCGACGCTTAGGTTTTTCCGTTTCGCCGCCGCATAACCTATGTATTGCGGCTACAGAACTCGCCGCTTTTCGGAAAAACTCAAGGAAAACGTCTAATATCCTGAACATTCCCCAATATCCTAAACAT
>JAUNBG010000048.1:0-8165 GCA_030527205.1 Planctomycetia bacterium | reverse complement strand
CGGATAAAATCGGCTTCATACCGGCGTTTTCTATTGATTTTTCGTTTGATATTTTAGTTTGAAATTTTCGAGAATTCCTGAGCTTTAAAACAGAAAACAATATGTTGACAATTGATTTGGCTTTCTGTAAAATGATATTGGTTCAATATTTTTTTGATGAAAATGCGCGTTGATTGAATAACTTGAATTTTAATGAAACGAAAGGACTTATAATGCAAAGAAGAGATTTTATTAAGGGAATCGGAATATCGACCGGTTTATGTTTGTCCGGGATGACGACTTGGGGCTGGGCGAATGAAAAAAAGGGGAAAATTCTCTATTTCGATCTTTCGACCGAATGGGAACATCCTCCGACCGTCGATGAAGAAGACGGAACAAGCAAGGCGGCCAAAATCGTTCAAAAGCTAGGAAAATCAATCGGTTATGACGTTGATGTTACCAAAGACGGATCGATTTTTGAACGCGATTTAAGTCAATATGCGGCGTTTGTGTTTTATACTTGCGGCGATTTGGATGTCAAAGTCGAAAATCGAACTCCTGTTTCGCAAAAAGGCCTGACAAATCTGTTGACCGCTATTCGTTCTGGAACGGGATTTCTCGGTATTCATAGCGCTACGGATACTTGGCAATGCAAAGGCCCTCTCTTTGAAAATCAGCCGGAAGATGAACGAACAGAATATATAAAAATGATTGGCGGCGACTTCATCACGCATGGAGAAATGCAAGAAGCAACTCAATCTTTTACCGAACCGATTCAACTCCCCTATCTTAGCTCTTTAAAAACGAAAAATCTTCGGGTTTTTGACGAATGGTATTGCATGAAAAATTTCAATAAGGATATGCATGTGTTGATCGTTCAGGAAACAAAAGATATGAAAAATCAGGATCATAACGCCTGTTATAACCGTCCTTCTTTTCCTTCGACCTGGGTTCGTATGGAACAAAAGGGACGCGTCGCCTATACGGCGGTTGGTCATGATAATGAACGCTGGGAAACCGATTATGTTCAAAATATAGTCAAAGATTTAATGAGTTTCGTTACTGGAAACCTTGATCTTGATATGACGCCTAATATGGACCAAGTCTGCCCTCAAGCAGACGTTTTACAATATTAAAGAGTTCTTCTAAAGCCGATAAGGCAACATCCGCAATTCGCCCTTTCTTGTCTGATACAGAAACGAAACTCGATTTTTTCAAAAAGAACTTTCTTTTCAAAAACGAATGGGCGATTCATTAAGATTGCAATATTTTAATTTCGTTCCGATATCTGTTGAACCAACTGTCTTTTGATGAAAGAGGCGAGATAATGGCTAAAATTGCGACAAGGCGTCAATTTTTAAAAAAAAGTTCCATTGCTCTAAAAGGAGCAACGGTTGCTGTTCTCGGATCGGGTATTGGAACGCCTTATTCTTTTTCCAGTGAGCAGCCGAAACGTCAAAAAGGAATCAACGAACGACTTCGCATTGGCGCAATCGGAACAAGCGAATATCGAGCTGGAATTTGGGATAGCTCAACTTCATTTGACGGAAGAGGGGCCCAAATCGCTCGAAAAGCAGCGGAATTCGGTGAAATGGTTGCGGTTGCGGACGTCTTTCTTCCCTTTGCAAAACGGTTTGCGGAATATTTCCCTGATAAATGCGTCCCTTATCAAGATTACGAAAAAATTCTGGAAGACCCAACCATTGACGTTGTTACAATCGGGACGCCCGATCATTGGCACACAAAAATCGCGATCGAAGCAATGAAGGCTGGCAAACATGTTTATGTCGAAAAGCCGTTGACCTTAACCATTCAGGAAAGTCAACTCATCGCCCAGGTTGCAAAAGAAACTGGACGCATCGTTCAGGTTGGATCGCAGCAACGAACAGAAAATCCAACTTTTATGAAAGCCGCCGCTCTTTGCCGAAGCGGTCGCCTGGGAAAAAATATTTCTGCCGTCTGTTCCTGTCCAAACAACGAATCTATTGCCTATCAAGGCGTTATGGACAAACGAGTTCCATTTAAACCTCAACCGATTCCTGATGGCCTCAATTGGGATAAATGGTTGGGGCAAACGCCTTGGGAAGACTATTTTCTCGAACGTTGTTTTTACAACTTTCGTTGGTGGTCCGCTTATTCTGGCGGCGAAATAACAAATTGGGGCGGACATAACGTCGATTTTGCCGTTTGGGCTATGAATCTGACAAATACAGCGCCGGTCGAAATTTCTGGAACAGGCGAATTCCCCAATATTCAAGGCTGGTATGATACGGCAGAAGTCTTTGATGTCACTTTTAAGTATCGAGAAGGAAATTCTCTGCGTTTGAAGTCGGGAGAAAATGCCGTTTTGCTGACCGGCGAATTGGGACGGATTCGAGTTAATCGGGGAAGACTGACTGGAAAACCGGTTGAAATTCTGACTCCTCAAGACGAAGAAGAACTTGCCGAAGTCATGAACGATTTAATGAAGGGCAAAAAACCAGGAAATCACATGAAGAACTTTTTTGACTCGATTGAAGACGGAACGCTTCCGGTTTCTGATGTCTTTTCGACCGTCAATGGAATCAATATGTGTCATATGGCCAACATCTGTTTGAAAACCGGTCAAACGCTTCATTGGAATCAGGAACAATACAAGTTCGACGAACCAATCGCAACGTCCATGATTTCCCGAAAACCTCGCCAGGGATACGAAATCAAAATGTAATTCCCCTGTTCAGAACGTCTTGCAAATGATTTTATGCTCGTTTCGTATTCTTTTTACAGACAACTTGCATTGAATTTTGCACTGAATTCTCTTGGGTCGCCAAACAACATTAATCATATATTATTTATAAACAACGACTTGCGAATGACAGCAAAACCTGCCATTGCCATAATCTAAAAGATAAATGCCATAATCCAAACGATAATGGAATACCAGGCCGGCCCAGTAACAAACATCTCAATGAATGGCGAATACTTCTGCAAGACGTTGTTCCTTTGTAACTTCTGACGTCACAATTGTGTACAGGACGCTAAGAAGCAAAATAAGATAAAACCAGTTCTTGCGAATGAGTCGTCCGTGTTCCCTGCAGGTTTTTGGAACTTCGTTATCAAAAAAACAGAAAACAACGATTATCCGACAGAAAAGCGTTGTTAATTTCAATGATGTAACATTATATTATAAATACAACATGAATTAAACATATGTCAGAAATATCATTTCTTGAAAAACATTATTTATCGATATCGGCGGAACTTTTCAAGGTTTATGAATAAGCAGAATTGCCTCGAACAAACGTTTTTTGTCAAAAAGGAAATCAATGTTTATGAAACGTTTTTCTTTTGAAACGGTTCGAAATGATCTGACTGCCGTTGAGCAAGTCAATAACGCTTCAGAAATAAATTCCGCAAACGAAGATTGATCAGACTTGCATTAAGCCAATTCGATTATTATAATGAAATATTATGGACTTGAAGTTTCGTTTCCTGCAATGCAAAATGTTGCATATCCAGTGCCGCCTTGACTTTTTCATTTGAGTCAATATGGGCAACAGAGTTCGGTATCAATAAACTTAAGGAGTTTGGTTTTGATCGGATTAAAATCCCAAACTAAACGCAACGACTTCATTTCTGCAATTTCTATTGATTATTAACAACAATTATTTCCAACAAGAATAAGGAAAAAAACATGAAACCCGGATTAAAATTCAGTCATTTTGGAATTCCGTGCAAAGATTCTCAACCTCCGTTTTATTTGGAGGGGGGGAAAGTTTGGTTTAACAATTTTGACGAAGAACCTTATGCCGTCGAATGGCTTAAATTTGAAGACGGAAGTCCAATGCCGGAAATTCTTCAAAAGATGCCTCATATTGCTTTTGAAGTTGAAAACCTGGAGGAAGCTTTAAAGGACGAAAAAGTTATTGTTGAACCGTTTGCCGCAGGCGAAAACCTGACTTGCGCCTTCATTGAAGCCGATGGATTTGCTGTCGAATTAATGCAAAGAGGTTGATGCAAGCCAACAACGCAGACTTTTTCGCTGAAATGGCTCAACCTTTTGAAAAATAATGGCAAAATGATTGCAAAGCCGTTTCGTTGATCCGCAAGTCAGACAACGATTCGGTTGATTGTTGGCGATTTTTCTCGCTAAAATGGTTTTGGTATGAAAATTTCTCAATGAGGGAACGTTATGTCGAAAATCTTGAGACGTCCGCCAAAAGTGATTGTTCTTGTTCTCTCTGCTTTCAAAGTTCAAAGAGAATGCCTTCGGGGAATCATTCGTTATTCGAGATTATATGGCCCTTGGGAATTTCATATTCTGGAAGGAAGGGATGGCGAACAATCCGTTTTGAATCTAAAAAAACTCGACGGAAATGGATTGATTGCTTTTGCTCAAAAGAAAGAATATGTTCAAGCGATTCTTCATGCAAAAATTCCGACCATCGTCATTGATCCCTGGGATGACTTTGGAGCGTCGATTCCTTCTAATCTTTATAATATCGTTCAATGCGATACGCAAGCGATTGGAAGAACAGCTGCCGACTTTTTTCTGCAACAAAATTATAAAAATTTCGCTTTTATCAATGAGGCCAATAATCAGGAATGGTCAAGAGAACGCGGAAAAGGGTTCGCCAAACAACTGAAAAAAGCGGGATTCGAATGTTCGATTTATGAAAATCAATTAAAAGATCAAATGGATTGGGGGCTGGAACAAAATCGTTTGAAAAAATGGCTGTTAAAACTTCCAAAACCGATCGCTGTTTTAGCGGCTATGGACGTTCGAGGACGCCAGGTTATTGAAATTTGTCGCTCTGTTGATTTGGCTGTTCCTGATGAAGTCGCGGTTTTAGGCGTTGATAATGACGAAATTTTATGCGAATCGACTTATCCTCCGATGTCGAGTATGGCAATGACGATTGAGAACGCTTGTTTTCGCGGCGCCGCTGTTCTTGATCGTTTAATGCGAGGGGGCAACCAACAGGAAACGGTCAAGATTTTTTATGGACCAGGCGCCATTGTTTCTCGTCGTTCAACCGATACAAATATCATAAGCGATAAATTTGTTATTGACGCGGTTGAATTTATTCGACTCAATACAGACATTCAAATCAATGTCGCGGATGTCGTCGCTCATCTGGGAATATCCCGACGTTCTGCTGAAATTCGTTTTAAAAAAGAGCTTCGTTGTTCGATTTTGGACGAAATCAATCGCGTTCGTCTGGAAAAAGTCGAGAATTTTTTACAGCAGACCAATCTTCCCATTTCGCAAATCGCTGGTCTGACCGGTTTTAATAACGAAAATTACTTGTCTTTTGTTTTTAAGAAAAAGCATCAAATGACAATGTCCGAATATCGAAAGTTACATTTAGCTTCGCATTCCGACAAGATTTTTTAGCCCGGCGTCCCAATCATTGCGTTCATGTTCTGTAATTCAAACGACATGCAGCACAGCAACGATGCTGCAATTTTATCCTCCGCTTATGGCTATGACCACACGGTTTCCTGATTACTCCCGCAAATCTCTGGCAGGCGGCAATCGAGTATACAATCCGTCGAATTTGAACCCCATGCGGTTCAACAACCGTGACCAGTTTTTGCAGCCGACAGGAAAACTAACACACAGATTCAAAACAGACTGCCTCGTTTGGATGCTTTTCAACGGAAACAATCTTGCCGCGTCGGCAGATGGTTTGGAATGGAATGGGAAAAAGTGGAGCATACTGAACCATTTCATTCCGTACACAGAAACGGAAGTCGCTGCGTCAGGCCGATTCGGGTCGGATTTCATGGTCGAATACATGGCCGATAAAACGTTTTCCCCCGAAGCACAGGCCGTGCTCGATGCGGGGCGGAAACTGTGGCGAGCGTATTTTGCCGTCAATGATAACTGGGCGATTCGCGATAAACTCAAACTCAATCGTTCAGACGTCGGCTGGTATCAAATCCGAAACGCCCTGAAACTCCGTGCCGAAAAAGCCGCCGCTCCGGTAAATTTTGATGTTTTTGATAAAACATACGAAAAACTGTCTGACAAACTTCGTCCGATGGTTTATGAACTCGGCTTTTTGCGATAGCTTTTAAAAACGGCTCTTTCCCCGGAAAATTAAGTTATCAATGTTGATTATACAGGACGTATTTTGATCTTTTAATCGTTTTGGGGTTATTTTGACCGATTTCGTCAAAAATTGCCCCAAAGCAGTTCAAACCGCAAGGAACGTTTGTTTTTATTTGAGACCAGCGATAAAAATCATCCCCGATTGGACTTGCACAAAATCATTACAAAGACCGGGGAAAGTACAGTACAGAAGAAAGAAAGTGAAAACGATGCCAAAATTGGGATCTCATCAATCGATATCGGGCGGATTGGAAAATGCCGTTTACGCAGCTGCAAAGTTAGGTTTTGATACGGTTCAACTTTTTTCGAAAAACAGCAATCAATGGAAAGCCAAAGCGATTGACGACAAAGCTGTCGAACAATTTCAAAAGGCAATCGAAACAACAGGAATCGTAACTCCTTTGATTCACGATTCTTATTTAATCAATTTAGCGTCACCCAAATCTGAACTTTTTGAAAAATCGCTCAATGCTTTTTCCGATGAACTCAAGCGAGCGGCAAAATTAAACGTTGATTGGGTCGTTATGCATCCTGGTTCTTATACGGAAGACACTGAAAACAATGGACTTTCACGCATTGCCAAAGCGTTAAACGATATTTTAGCCGACGTTACCCTTCCTGTTGGCGTTTTATTGGAAACAACTGCCGGACAAGGAACAAATTTAGGTTGGAAATTCGAACATCTCGCCGAAATTATTGCAAAATCCTCCTGTCCGGAGCGCCTTGCTGTTTGCTTTGATACTTGTCACGCATTTGCGGCTGGATATGATTTCCGTTCAGAGAAAACCTATGACGAAACATTCACGAAATTTGATGACATTATTGGTCTTGAAAAATTGCGAGCGTTTCATTTAAACGATTCCGTAAAAGATTTAGGCTGCCGCGTTGACCGTCATGCTCATATCGGCTGGGGAAAAATCGGCCAGGAGGCGTTTTCATACATTCTCAACGATCCTCGATTTTATGAGCTTCCTATGTATTTAGAGACTCCAAAAGGAGAAACGAACCATAACGGCAAACTTCAGGATTGGGATTCCGTAAATCTGCAAGTGCTCCAGTCATTAATAAACAAAACTCATTAATAAACAAAACGTCCACAATTTAGCGTCAAACGTCATCTTTGTTGTTTGTACTTGAACTCCATTACTTTCAAGACAAGATAAAACGAAATAAAATTATTCGTCATTTCATGCTTTTTTTAACCTGCTTTGTCATAATTCCATATTGTTAATTATTTAATAAGAATAGAGGGGAACCTATGGAACAACCCGCTATTCCAGGTTGGCGAACAATAAGTTTTTGTTTTTTTTATTTTTTTTGTCATAAAACAAAAATAATGTTCTTAATACTATTAAAAGAACCTGATAATTTTACAATATTTAATTTTATCTGATATTTTTTAATAATCCTTTTGAAAGAGCGTTTCAAGACGCTCTTGCAATCATTTCTGACGCAAAAGTCATCAAATATCCTGATCAACAAATGGAACGATAATAAAATCGTCTCATTTTTTATCAAACCAAACGTCGTTTTATAACATTGTTACTAATTTATATATTGACTTTTGGTCAACTTTCGACGACTAATCATTTGTTTTGCCAAATCGTTTTTAAACAGAATATTTATCAAGGAGAAAAAATGATGGAGTTAAGTGATTCGAAAAAGAAGCAAATAAACAACGCTTTCGAAGAAGGCACAGAAAAGTTCTCACAAGAGGACCTTACAAAATTGTTTGAAAAAGAGAAAACGGCTCTAAAGAAAGGGGGAAAACTCGGGGACTTTTTTGAAGAGTTTTTGCTACTTTGGTCGCTTTTAAAAAGTTACTACAAAGGGGAATATACCAATGTTCCTTGGAAATTCATTGCGGCCGTTGGATTTGCAATGGCTTATTTGGTTTCGCCCATTGACCTCATCCCTGACTTCATACCTGTACTCGGATATGTAGATGATTTATCAGTCTTCAGTCTGGTTGCCACTTCCTTCAAATCGGAGATTGAAACTTATAAAAACTGGAAGAATTCTAGGCAGTGTGCATTAAATAATGAAGATTTTTAACCAAATAAAAATAGCGGCGATTTTTATCATCGTC
>JAUNBG010000047.1:15930-26653 GCA_030527205.1 Planctomycetia bacterium | reverse complement strand
GCCGGAGCGGGTTCTGCCGGGGCAGGTTCAGCCGGAATCGTTTCAACGGTATCTTCAATAATTTGAATATTCACAGATTGTTCATTTGGAGCAAAATAATCATTCGTCGTTCCAATGGAACCCGAATCAAAAATAAAGCTGTCATTTGTTGTTCCAATTTGACCAAGATCAAAGACAAAACCGTCGCTGGTTGTTCCTGCAGCAAAAAAGGCTTGATCATCCGTTAAAGAATGGGCTGCTTGCGGATCGACGCCATAATTTTTCGTTCCAATATTGGCAAGAATTTCTTCTTCTAATTTTGAAATATCTTCAGTATTATAGTCAATGACAGACGTTTCGTCATCAATAATAATATCCTGCGTTTTTTCGCAACCAAGAAAAGCAAATCCTCCCAGCAAACAAAAAAATCCCAAACATAATATTGGGTTGGAAAGGATATTATCCTTTTGCATTTTTTTCTCCTCTTACAGTTTATGAAAAAAAGTTAATCCTTATTGTATATTTAGAGAAAGCTTGATTCAACGAACTTTTTTAAATTGTTCCCAATATTATAATATTTTTGTTCCCAATATAATATTTATTGAGAAAAATCCGTTCAATTGATCGTTAATCGTTTTTGCCTTCAATCAAAGAAAAAACCTATAAACTTGCCTGTTTGTCTATTTAACCCAATTTGTCGAGTCAATCATTAACGGCAGCCCTTGATTATTCGCCCGGTCTTGCAAGTTTGAATCCCAACAAACTGTTTTATATCGATTTGAATAATATTATAATCAGATTGTATTTGAAATGAGCCAAGTTAATCAATAATCTTTTTCATTAAAGTTCGCATAAAGACTCAAAAATCAAAATCAGGGGGAAAACAACCGACGACTCAAATTGTTTTAAGGGTCAAATCCAATCGAACAGGATGTTTCCCCAACCTATATTCGGCAATGGGTCTATTATACATAATAATAAAAAAGAATCAAGAGATTGACTTTTGGCGTTCAAAACAAGATCGACTCTAATGAAATACGAAAAACCTGTTTTTTTGCAATGAACTCCGTTCGGAAAACCTCACGAAAACCTTTTCTTGCGTTTTTTTAGAACTTCCTTATATACTTATTTTGCCTTTTTATTCAGAAAAAAAGTTTTAATAACATTTTTAACAGTCAAATGCGAAACAGCAAAATATAAATAGCTGAAATTTCCGCTTGTTGTCGAAATGGTCAACGTTGAAGGAGTTTTATTCGACAGCAATTCGGCAAACGGCCCTGGAAAATTCGACGCATAATTTTGACGAATCGAATCGCAAAGGAGTTGAATGCCTAAGATATTGATTTGGGTTGAACTTCGTAAATGATGATTAAACGCGTTTGGCATTTCCCAACAAATATCGTCCCAAAGCGACTCCCAACCAACGATATTCGAATTCAAAGCTGGCGGCAATATCGTTTGCGAATGATTGTCTGTCTCTTTCTGAACCCAAAAACGTCGAACCAAATTCCAATTATTTTTTGCTGTTCGAAGAAGAGATTCGTTGCCGGGCACAATTAATAAATGATGTTTATCAAGGACAAGAATATAATTGTTTCGAGCCAATAAAAGCGGTTGATCCGTTTGATTTTCATTCATTTCAGGCGAAAATTGAGTCAAAGCGGATCGGGTCAAATTTTCCAAATTGCCATTTTCCATTCCATTTAACAGATTTCCCAAAAGAATCATTAAGGTTGGTTCGCCAGTTAAAAAGATCGGTTTCGGAGGAATTTGTCCTTGTTCTTTCGCTCGAATTCGACGCATTTCCCGGTCATAAAGTTCTAAATCGGATATATAAAGCGGATAACCTTCAAAATCATATTGTTTCATCGCTTCATTTTCGCCGGCAGATTGACCGATCAATCCGCCCAAAAGCGATCCGATTCTTTCGCCTCGTTCCGCTGCCGCTTGAGGATCAGCAGGGCGTCCGAAAAAACGATTGCGTCCCAACTGTCGATTTTGCCGCCGAACCGCGAGATTTCCCAATACTTGAGCGCCAATTTCGCCTGCCGCTTCCGAACCAATATGACCGCCGATCAACTTTGCTTTCGGAACAATCAATTCCTTAATGAATTGCTCGGAATCGTCAACTTCTAAAAAAAACGCCCAGGATTCCGCTAAAAGTTCGCCCTTTTGCGGAAGCGATAAAGAATATTCGACATGACGCAATCGATCAAACGGAGCTTCCAATTTTTCCGCTATATTTTGCGTTATGTCAATTTGTCCGGAAACGGGAGCAAATGTTTCCGGCAAAACCTTTAAAAAACGATTCTCTCCCAAAGTTGTCGGCGTTATCGGAACAAAGGAATCGTTAATTTGACGTTCCAATTCCGATTGAGGATTCGGAATGAAAGTCAAGGCCAAAACCGAAGAATCTTGCCGAACAACGCAATCCAATCGAAATGTCTGAATATTTTGACTAATCCATTGAATTGCTTCTTCTCCTCTTTGAAAAGCAAGCCCCAAATCAAAGTCAATCTCATTCTTCGTTTTAAAACCTTTTTCCAAATTCAATCCAAATTCTGTCATTTGACTTGCGTCAGACTGTTCTAAAGAATGGAGCAAAGAATGAAAAAACGGCTCAAAATCATTCAAGGCGGAATGTCCCAGCGCAGAGAAATAGCGAATTCCGCGCGGCATAACCGTCAGGCTTATTTGAGAATGAACCAACCCTTGCGGAATGATTGTTTGATTTTTCGTTTGAACAATCGACTTCTCATTATAATATTGGAGAGCCATTTCCTTATCTGGTTCCGAAACCAAAACGGCATATCCCTTTTTTAAATAAACGACAGAAGGATTCTTTCCCTTAATTTCCCAAACGACCCCATCGGTTGCCGACGTTTCTTTAACGCCTAACGACTGAATAAAAGCAGAGCCATTTTTGACCGGCAAAATAAGAAGTCGAACCGGTCTGGATTGATTCAAACAATAAACGACAGCCAATGAACGTTTCAAATCAAGATGTTGAATTGACTTCCCATAAGTTGTCCATTTTAAAAGAGACAAAGGAGAAAAACCGACAAAACCAATCTGAGAAAGCATATATTTTCCGATTTCATCGAGTTTTTGAATCGAAACGGTTTTAACGAACATCAGGGATTGAGCAGGAATGAGCTCCTCAATGCGATTAATTTCCGCGTCAAATAACAATTCTTCGTTTGAATTGCCCGATTCGGATTCCCCTTTTCGTTCGAAAGAAAAAAGAGCGGAACCCCGTTTTAAAAAAGCGCCGGGCGACATTGAATTTGCTTCCGTTGAAGAAGTTTGATCTTGGGAAACGGATTGCTTTTCAACCTCCGGTTCCGATGAAGGAACTGATTGTAAATCGGAATCGACAGAATCAGACAACCCTTCCATTTCTCTCTTTTCTGAAGAAATATCCTGATTTTGAGCAGAATTATTCTCGTCGTTCTGAGGCCATTTCAAATTCAAAACGGATTCTTTGTTCCCTTCTTCCGGCCAAAAGTCATCTTCATTTTCCTGCGAGTGATCTGTTTGCAAGGCCAAAATTTGAGGAATATCTCCAAAAAAACTCCCGAGCAAAAACGAAAAACAAAACAGAATCATTACAACTTTGATTTTCATAACAATAACCTTCAATATAGAAATTATCCAACTGAATTTTCAAGATTCAATTAATTCGAATCGGTTGAAAATTCCAATCTTAATTTGGGGAACCTTCAACAGTCAATATTATCTATAAACAGGTTGAAAAGCCCGGATTTATTTTTAGGATGTCCGATAATAACGGACGGCTCTTTCAAATCGCTCTTGAGATTGCCCCCCGTTATGCAATTTATCGCTTTCAACTATTATAACTCAAAAACCGACAAAGGAATGTTCCTTTTTCTTTTTTATGTATTGAAACATCATTTTCATTCGAAAATCATTGAAATGTTCGTTCAACAAAAGAAAAATTTGCTAAAAATATCAGACAGTCTCTGGACAATATCATAAAAATCGTTTATATTTGTCTAATAAAAATATTTTGTTCCGATCTGAGAAAGTTTTAGCTCAAACAGGAACAATTCAGGAATATACTTCAACGATTTTGATAAATTAATCGCAACAGGAAAGGAAGATTTTAGTGGTCAAGCTTACGTTACGAGAAAAGGAAAATATTCAAGACGCTGTTCGTCGTTTTCGCAAACTGGTTGAAAGAAGCGGAATCAAAAAGGAAATGCGTCGTCGCGAAAATTATGAAAAACCAAGCGAAACCAAACGTCGAGCTCGACTTCGCGCTGAACGTCGCGCTATCCATACAGCAAAAATAATGACCGCTCGCTAATCTTTTTCTGTCTCTTTTCAAAATCAATTAAAACAACGAACTTTGGTTCCTTTTTTATTCAACTCTATCAGAAAACCCGAGCTTTTGTGTTCGTAAATTCGATAACGAAGGACAGATTAATAATACGAAAACCTTTCGTTCGTATCGGGGTCTGGTTATTCGGTTGATTGATTGCCTTTTGAAACGGAAATTTGTTGTTTTACTGAAATTCTTGATGCGATTTTTGGATTGAATTCCAATGTTGAAAAAGATTTCTTTCCTAAGAGAACGGTCGAACGAAAGTTTCCCTCATTCTCTTGGAAAAGAAGTCTGGAACAGTTTTGTGTTGCGCTATATAATTTCTGTAATCGTTATGAAACGCATACAGTCCGAAAACCTTCAACTATTAATGATTTTTTTTGCGATTTTCTTTTGCATCGCTTATTTTTTCAACGACAAATGGAAATCTGTTCAGGATATTTTTCCGCTCATTACGCATTCTTCGGTTCCTTGTCCTCTTTTAAACGATTCTTCAACAAACTCAAATCTTAAGAGCTTTTCTTTAAAAACATCTTCCCTGTCTCAACCTTCTTTCAATGAGGTTTCCCCGAATTATGCTTTCCATATCGATATCAATACAGCCGATTGGACAGCCCTCATTCTGCTTCCAGGAATTGGCGAAACGCTGGCCAAACGCGTTATTGAATATCGTTGCAATGTTGCCCGTTTCCAATCGCCTGGAGATATCTGTCAAATTAAAGGAATCGGAAATAAAAAATTTGAAAAAATAGCGCCCTTTATTTATTGCTCAAAAATCGACCCCCTTGAAGACAATTAGTTTTCCCTCTTTTTTCATTCATCAATTTCTTAATCGGAATTTCATTGAAAAAACCAATCATTTTGATCAAAATCGAACATTTTTTAAATTTTATTCCAAAGAATGATTTGCAATTCTTTTTTTGAATTTTAAAAGATTTCAATGAACAATCTGCAAAAATATTCGAAACAACTCAAAAGTTTAATTCCTTTGACAGCGATCGCTCTGTTGAACTTTCCCGTTTGCGCCGATCGGGTTTGTTATTTAATTCTCGTTGAAAAGTTCAGATAGTTCGAAAATTCCGCAATGAAAGACAAGTTACTCAAGTCAGGGCAAAACCTGTCGGCTGTAAGTTTCGGAATAAAAAATCGCAATCCAAACCAAATGTCAAAAAACAACGGACAATAAAACCAAAACAGCTTTCAACATTTTTTTCACAACCCCCCCTGAAATTTCTTATATTATTAAAAAATTTATTTTCCTGTTGAATACTTTTTGCCCTTTTTTACGTAATCTCAGAACCCTCTTTGGAGAAAACCAAAAGGTTTGAAGAAAAAATGCTTGACATTAAAAATTTCTTTTGTAAGATATGTTTTTGTATCAAACACAGCATACAGTATACAAAAACTCAAACCCCTACTAAATACAGCCATCTTATCTGTTTTTAGCAGCTTATCATCTGAAAATTATCACTAAAGAAAATTTCTGACCAGAAATAAATTATCTCATAGAGGGATGATCAAAATTTGCAAGGATGCGAAACATCTGTTTCAACAGATATCAAATTGATTCATGCTTATTCATTATGAATCATAACGCCATTAATCTGTCATTCAACAATTTTCAAAAAGGTTTTTCATAAATGGGAATAGATATGAACTCTGCCGATTGTTTTGATTCATCCGTAATTGAGGAAGAAACAATAAGCGGTAACCGTCAATCAGCTTTAACGAACAACGAAAATCGATTTACTCAACAATCATTTTCCTCAATTTCCTATTCAAAGATAAACAAACAGGCTGACGCGAATAAAATGTCTGGAATCAAAATAGAATCTGAATTTTGTGACCCCAATGTTGCAGATCCATTTGAAACAGTTAATTGGGAAATACGCAGTACCGCAATCAAAGACGATAATGGCGAAACCATTTTTGAACAAACGGATTGCGAAATTCCAACGACTTGGAGCCCTTTGGCAACAAAAGTTGTTGTCAGCAAATATTTTTATGGAGAACCAGGAACATCTGAGCGCGAATATAGCGTTCGTCAATTAATATATAGAGTTTGTCGAACAATTGCTGATTGGGGAAAAAAGGACGGTTATTTTGCTTCTGATCAAGATGTCGAAAATTTCTATCGCGATTTAACCTGGCTTTGCCTTCATCAATATGTTGCTTTCAACTCTCCGGTCTGGTTTAATGTCGGACTTTTTCATCAATATAACGTTCAAGGAACGATGTGCAATTGGCGTTGGTCACAAGAAGCGCAAGAAGCAGTTCAGCCAGAAAATCCCTATGAATTCCCTCAGGCAAGCGCTTGTTTTATTCAAAGCGTTGATGATAATATGGAAGCGATAATGGATTTGGCAAGCAGCGAAGCGCTTCTGTTTAAATTCGGGTCGGGAACAGGAACGGATCTTTCAACGCTTCGTTCATGCCGCGAAAAACTTTCCGGCGGCGGAAAACCTTCTGGCCCGCTTTCATTTATGCGGGTTTATGACCAAATTGCGGCCGTCGTCAAAAGCGGCGGAAAAACTCGAAGAGCGGCCAAAATGCAATCGCTCAAAGTTTGGCATCCCGATGTTATGGAGTTTATTGATTGCAAAAATCGCGAAGAACAAAAGGCACGCATTCTCGTTCGAGAAGGATTGCATTACGAAGATGCTTATTCTTCGATTTTATTTCAAAATGCTAATCTCTCTGTTCGCGTTACGGATGATTTTATGAATTCTGTCCAAAACAATCAACCTTGGACAACGCATTGGGTTACCAATCCCAAACAATCAGGGCCAAGTTATCAAGCCAGAGAAGTTTTTGATAAAATCGCTTCTTCTGCTTGGGCCTGTGGCGATCCTGGTTTGCAATATGACACAACAATCAATCGTTGGCATACTTGTCCTGTTTCTGGCCGAATCAACGCTTCCAATCCTTGCAGCGAATATATGTTTCTTGATAATTCCGCCTGTAATTTGGCAAGCGTCAATTTAATGCGTTTCCGCGAAGAAGGCGGTCGTTTTAACTTTGAGCGGTTCGTTGCCGCATGCCGACTTGTTTATATGGCTCAAGATATTTTGGTCGATCACGCAAGTTATCCTATCAAAAAAATCACGGAAAACAGTCATCGCTATCGACCATTAGGGCTCGGATATACGAATTTGGGAAGTTTGATTATGAGTATGGGGCTTCCTTATGATTCGGAAGAAGCGAATGGACTTTGCAGCGCTATTACAGCTCTTTTAACCGGCGCCGCTTATCGAACCAGTTCCGAATTGGCCAGGGCAGTTGGAACTTTTGATGCTTATCCTGAAAATAAAGATTCGATGCTCGGCGTCATTGATATGCATAACAATGCCGTTGCTCAAATCAAAAACAGTCCGCGTTATTTAAAACAAGCGGCTCAACAATTATGGAAAGAAGTTGTCGAATTTGGTCATTCGTTCGGATTTCGCAATGCTCAGGCAACCGTTCTTGCTCCAACCGGAACAATCAGTTTTATGATGGACTGCGATACAACAGGAATTGAGCCTGATATTGCTCTCGTCAAATTCAAGCAGCTCGCTGGCGGCGGAATGCTCAAAATGGTTAATGGAACCGTCCCGTTGGCTCTTGAAACCCTGGGATATCATCCCACAGAAATCAAAGCCATTACCGATTTTATTGAAGAAAATCGAACGATTGAGGGAGCTCCAGGATTTCTTTCAGAACATTTGCCGGTTTTTGATTGCGCCTTCCCTGCCCCGAATGGTTCTCAACGTTGCATTCCCTGGCAGGCGCATGTCCGAATGATGGCAGCGGCTCAGCCGTTTATTTCCGGAGCCATTTCGAAAACGGTCAATATGCCGAATAACGCAACGCCGCAAGATATCGCCGACGCTTATATGCTCGGTTGGAAACTTGGGCTTAAAGCTCTTGCCGTTTATCGGGACGGTTCCAAAGCTGTTCAACCTCTTTCGACGTCATCCGAAAAGGATCAAAAGAACAACAATTCGACAAATCAAACAGCAAACGAAACCGATAAAGACGCCGCTTCCCTCATTCAAGACAACAAGGAATTCGAAGATCAGGAAACGAAAACAGCTTCGTTTGTCGAGCCTCAAAATCCAAAAGCAACGTTTGAAAAAGAATCGCGGCGTCACAAACGAACAGAAGGTTATTCGCCGCGTCGCGAACGACTCCCTGATACTCGTCAGTCCGTTACGCATAAATTTAATGTTGCCGGTCATGAGGGTTACATAACCGTTGGACTTTATCCTGACAAACGAGTCGGCGAACTTTTTATTACAATGGCCAAAGAAGGAAGCACAATCGGCGGTTTAATGGACTGCTTTTCAACGGCTCTTTCAATGAGCCTTCAATATGGCGTTCCGCTTAAAGTTTATGTCGAAAAATTTTCGCATACGCGATTTGAACCAATGGGCTTTACGAAAAATCCCGACATTCCAATTGCGAAAAGTCTTGTTGATTATATTTTCCGATGGCTCGGATCAATGTTTCTTCAAGTTGAAGAACATCCTGTTATGCCGCATTCAGAGAATGGATATCCCGGTTCCGTTGCTGCTGTCGGTTATTCTTCCGAAGCATTGACTCCTTCTTTGCCCGATAAAGCTAAAGGACCGCGCGCTATAAAGAAATCGAGAATGTCAATCGCTGCCAGCGACATTGACGAAGCGATTCATCATGTTTCACAAAAGAAAGAATTGTCCGTTCCAAATAATCAAATTGAGTCTGAAATGGATAATATCTGCTCTCATAAACATTCTTTGCCTCATTTTGCTTTTGAAGACGGAATTGGCAAACCGACTTACAATGCCGAAAGCGACGAATCGGAAACTCAGAGCGAACAATTTGCGAGTTTTCAATCCGATGCGCCTGCTTGCGATTCCTGCGGTTCCATTTGCGTTCGGAGCGGAAACTGTTATCTTTGTTACAATTGCGGCCGAAGTATGGGTTGTTCCTGATTTGACTTGTTTCCAATTAATACTTTGGACTCAAAATTGCGAAAATCCGATTCGTTCGTTTCGTAAAACAAATTAATGAAGCCGAAGTCTGTTGTCCTTCGGCTTTCGTATAAAGGAATGAAATCCTAAAAAAGGACCTTCAATTGAAGAGTTGTCGCGAAACAACTCGGCCTGCGGTTGACTGTTGAAACATTCGTTTATCCAAATCGAAAATCAACTAAAAAAAGAAAATCAAACGAATTTTCCGAAAAAACAGATCTGGAAACGTTGATTTTCGGTTAAAAAAATGAACGAGTCGCTGTTTTGGGAAGTTTCAAGCAATTTCATTCCTTATAAGAGTCCTTCATGAGCAATAATATTGGGTTGAAAGGATTTGTTTTCCGCGACGAAACTTGATTATCGCTCTTTTTTGAAAAATATTCTATAAAACTTGTTATAATTCAATGAAAAGTTTGTTGGGAATCGAAATATTGATCCATTTATTCATTTGCTCATATCTGATCGGGCAAGACGGAATAATTCCAGAAGAATCAATCTTGAACAGCAATGAATTTTCAATCAGAAACAACAATATTGAACCAAATAACAAAGACTCAAATCGCGACTCTTCTCTCAATTTGAACGAAAAACTGAAACAAACGTTAAGCAAATACTCCCCTTTGCGTTTGCGTATTGAATCTGTTTCGCCGCGAACTGTTCTTCTTTTTTCATTGCCTTTTGGAGCAGAAACAACTTTTTTAATTGGCAAAAACTATTCGCAACAACTCAACGATACAACAGAACCGGTTTATGCCATTGGGGCGCTTTGTTGGAATGTTCCCTGCTCCAATCAAACCTTGCTTCGCTTGAATAATGTTTGGAAAATCAAGCCCAATCAAGTTCAAACTGTTCAGCGTCCCTTAATTCAATGGAATCAAAACGATTCAACGATCTATTCTCCATTTTTCTTTAATCCTTCTCTCAATAATTTGCCGCAAGGTCAACAAAATAACCAAAACGTTATTCAGAATCCCCCCAACAATTCAAACGAACTAATATTTCCGAATGATAATGATCTGGCGAAAGAAATAATTGTAAAAATCGGAAACGGTTATCAAAAAAAACGGGGAGAATTGTTTGCCGCATTAGCTTTTTCAGCAATCGCAACCGATTATGAAATCCGTTTGGACGGTCAGAAATTTCTGATAAAGAATCTGATTGAAAGCGAAAAAAGGCGTTGTTTTTTACATGAAGACCTTTCTCAGCTGGCAATTGGATTTTCCATTTATCTTCCAGATTTCCAGGAAGAATGGAAAAATGCCTGGAATGAAGTTTGGACATTGGAAAAACTAGCGAAATATGAACTTTTGCGTCCGATCGATTGGGGAAGTTCCGAATCAACAGATAAATTGCTCGGCTTAACTTTTTTGCTTCAGCGCACAGAAAAAGAATTATCGAACGA
>JAUNBG010000047.1:0-15920 GCA_030527205.1 Planctomycetia bacterium | reverse complement strand
AAATTATCAAATCGAGATAATTATCAAAAAATGGCCAACTTGCTTCGACAATATTTAACTGAACTTCAAACAACTGCTCTATCGATTCGCAATGCTGACGGATTATGGACTTCGCATTTTTTCCTGAAGGATTATCCAACAAATAATCAATTGGAAACGCTTTTATCAACAGCTCATCTCGTTCGTTGGCTCATTCTTTTTTCAACGGTTTTTGAATCAACGGAAATAACGGACGAAATAAAAAAGAAAAACAAAATTCAGTTACAAGAATTAGAATCTTCTATTTATGCGTTGAATTCGTTACTTGAATCAATCTTTTTGTCTTCAGATTCCCGCTATCTTTCCCAATTATCCCCAATTGAAGTCGAAGCTCTCTGCGTCAGTTTGCATTCAATGGCTCTTTATTTAAAGCGAACAGAATAAGCAAAACAAACAGAACAAACAAAATAATTGATCATTTATTGCAATAATCGATGGCGCGAGCGAGTTCACTTTTTAAATCCTGGCGCCGAACAATTCGATCGATAAATCCGTGTTCCAAAAGAAATTCGCTGGTTTGAAATCCTTTAGGAAGTTCAAGTCGAATCGTTTCCTTAATGGTTCGCGGTCCAGCAAAACCAATCAAAGCCCGGGGTTCTGCAAAAACAAGATCGCCAAGCGACGCAAAGCTTGCGGCAACTCCTCCCATTGTTGGATTCGTCAAAACCGAAATAAAAAGCCCGCCCGCCTGATGTAATTTTGCTAATGCAGCCGAAACTTTTGCCATTTGCATCAAAGAAATGATCCCTTCATGCATGCGAGCGCCGCCGCCCGACCCTGATATAATAATAAGCGGCAAATTTTGCTTAATGCAACGTTCGATAGCCCGAGTCAATTTTTCTCCAACAACAGATCCCATGCTTCCCATTATAAAACGGGAATCTGTTATTCCAATTGCTATTTTTCGAGCTCGAACTCGTCCGCTTCCGGTCACGGCAGCGTCTTTCAAACCGGTTGAAGCCTGATCATCTTTAAGCCGATCAAGATAAGAACGACGATCAACAAAGGATAAAGGATCGCTGGGCAACAGATTGGCGTCCCATTCTTCAAAAGTTCCCTCATCGAGAACTTGCGCAATTCGTTCTTGAGCTGAAATGGTCCAATGATAATTGCATTCAGGACAAGTTCCAAGCAAACGTTGCGCTTCTTTACGAAAAATCGTTGCCTGACAACCGGGACAGCGAACCCAAAGTCCTTCTGGAACTCCGCGTTTTTTAGGTTGCGAAGTTTGTTCCGACGTCGTATTTGAAGAAAAAGTATCACTCATTTAAATTGAAGAAAGCTGGAAACACAGAGCAAAAATGATAAACGTTGCATGAAATATTTAAAATATTCCCAATCAACTGGAACAACAGTCGTTTTCGAAAAGAACAGAGTTCCGCCGAATTATTCGAGAACCCAAAGGAACTTAAATTTCTCGATTCGGAATTGATTATATATGAAAAAACATTTTTGCCAATAGGCATTTCCATTCGCGAAGAAGAATCCCAATGTCGTCATTTAAGTCAACAATAATCAAATTTGTCAACCCTTGCAATAACCAACAAACAACTCCTACCGAAGTCGGTTGATCAAACTTCGGTTTAAGTTGAATAAAGTCTTCAAAAGAAACTCAATTTGACCAGAAATGATTGCCAGCAAAAACAAAAAGATTCTTCATATTATCAAGTTTGACATCTGTTTGAACATTATCTTTAACGGTATCCCAGGGATTGATTAAAATTCCGCCGGTCACAGCAACATAACCGCGAGAGCCTGATTTTCGAACCAAAGAATCGCTTGGAACGTTTTTTGGAACAGAATCGTTTGGAAGAGCCAAAACATCAGGATCAGTCAAGGCGTCCAGGGAACAATGGGCCTTTGCCGAAAGATTCTGATAATAAATAAGAGCAACAATCAAAGCGATGTTCATGCAATTTTTCGCTTCGGCAAAAATCGGTTCAACTTTCGATAATTCCGCATATCGATTGCTCATATTCTTTGCCCATTTTTCTGCTGCGACATCTTTCTTCGCCGATGACTTAGCTTGCCCATTTTGACTAAAATAAGCCCGTTCCGTTAATGTATTAACCTGAGCATCAGCAACTCCCCAAACAAGTTGATCAGAATCATGATAAATGGTTTGATATTCTGGCGAAATCCAGAAACGTTGTCCATATCCCGCCTTATTTTTGCCATTAATCATACTGAAATAACTCGGAAATTGTTTGAGCGAAGATTGATCAAACCCGAGACTGAGCTGTTTCATTCGATAGTCGGCAGCAGCAAGAACTTTGGCCATACGGCTGCCAGCAGGAATCCCGGAAAAGCGTATTTCCATTAATCCCATTGCGTCCTTATTGGCTTGTTCCATGAAAGAAATATCGGCAATAGGCTGAAGTTCGTTCATTCGTATAACGGCTTCCTGCGTCGGATCAATGGAACAGGAGATTAATTCCGGCGTTTCCGTATTCCAGGATCGAAAAACAGTCAAAAGATCTTCCAGCAAAAGAACAGGAGATCCCGATTCTTTTCCGACGACTGTTCCTGTATTGTCAACCGTCCAACCTTCTGCTGGTCCAACAAGATAAATATCATTTTCTTCTGGAACGGCAACAATATAATCGATTCCCGTCAAACCGCCTAAATAGCGAACCGAGTCAGGAAGAGGCGCTTCTGATTGCGCGGACTTGATAAGAACGTCATTAAGACGTCGAAGCGAAATTTTACGAGATTCGCAAGGCTGATCCAACTCGACCGGAATAGCTTCCAGTTTAGAACGAATGGAATCACTTAGAAACGAAATCTCTTCTTGAGTCGCTTGACGAAACGCCTGTTCCGCATCAATGAGAAACCCGCCGACAGCTTGACGATATCCCCAACGCATTCGTCTGAGATCGTCCTGAAGATCTTCGTCATCTTCATTATCTTCGTCATCGTTATTGTCGTTATTATCGCTATTGTTGTTATTGCTGTTGTTATTGTTTTGAGCAAATAACAACGATGACGTCGAAATGTTGCCGCATTGAAACAAAAACAACGCCAAGACAATCAATCCGACAACGCTGCAACAAATACCCATTCGCGATTTTCGCAAAGAAAAGTTTAGAATTCTCATTTTAGTTCCTTTATCCGGGTCTTTGCAACAATTGAATCCCTCAACCGGGAATTCGATATAAAAGAGCAAATCTTTTGACCGGTTTTACGAGTTTATTTATTAAAATCTGAATTTCGTGATAATATTGTTTTACATCGCCCAAACTATCAACAAAAGAAAAATGAACCTTCATCATTTTCCCTATATTATTATATAGATTACACGCAAATAGAACTTTTTTCAAGTTTTTTTTTGGAAAATTTCTCCTTTTCTTCAAATATCCTGAAAAATTTTTCTGTATTATCAGAAGAATCGATTGATTCGGGATTATCTTTCGATTATTTAAAACTTTTTAAAAACTATTTTGTTTCATCCTTGACGATTTCTGTAAAAATGGGTACACTGTTAAGATAATGGCAAATAGTTGAGTCGCAAAAAAGAATCGATAAGCGTTACAAATGAATCAACAGGCGTTATCCTTTTCTTTAATTAAAAGAAAAGGATTTTTTGCAACAAATAACAATCAAGTAATGCCAACCTTCCTGAGCATTCTTGAAATTGCGTTCGTTAGCCAAATCAAGGACAAATTACTCAAGGCAAAAACTGGCGTCATAACGGGTCCAACATTATAAATAAGAACAATTAATATTAAACAGTTTTTAAATATCCTGTTGTCGACTCCGACCAATGCGTTTTTTCCTGAATAGTCTGCTCAATTGATTTGAGCAAAACCCAAACGCAAAACTCATTCTAATTAATATTAAATAATATAATATTGAGAATTTACATAAAATATTCCGACAAAAATATATTTTGCCTTCAAGCATCAAAGTCAAACAATCAACAAGTCAAACAATCAACAAAAATCCGTTTACTGTTTGACTATGAGCATTCATTCAGTTAATATTAATTCCGATTATTGACTGATTTTAAGTTTCCAAATGACTATTAATATCTGGACAGGAATGATATGGAAAAATCTCTTGATCGAAAAATCGCCCGAATTCTTCAAGATCGAAGTTGTAACGATTTTATTCTGGCTGACGCAAAAGACGCGGATATGGCTTTCGGTTTATCCGCGCCAGGCATGAGCCCGGAACAACATGGCAGCGAAGCAAAATTCCGTACTATCGAAGAATATCGTAATATTATTCGTGAAATCATTGATCAAGGCCTGGTTGATATTATGTTGATGAGCAACAGCACAAGCGAAATATTGACCATAAAAGAACGTCGTTTCGTCAATTCAACGATTACTCCTGCAATTCGAGCAAACGATGCAACGGATATTTGGCTGGCCGGGGGCGAAGGAATTTATGGTTCGGTTCCTTCGCGACCGTTTCAAACGGCAACGCTTGATCATGCCCTTTGCGGAAAATCTTATTGCACAAAAGCGGAACGCGAAGCGAAAATCGGCGCCGATTTAGGTCTATACTCCATAACATTCAATAATAATCCAGAAACGGATTATGAAGCTCTGATGAGCTATAAAGCTTTTCGACTTGAGGCGGAAGCCAAAGGTTTTCGTCATTTTCTTGAGGTTTTCAGTCCCAATGCCTGCGGAGCCCATTGCCCGACGGATATCCCCAAATTTGTGAACGATCATATTGCTCGAACTCTTGCCGGCGTTACTTCGGCTGGGCGTCCTCTCTTTTTAAAAATTCCTTATTATGGTCCCAAAGCAATGGAAGCTCTTGTTCGTTACGACAGTCAAGTTGTTGTCGGAATTCTTGGCGGTTCCGCAGGAACAACGCTTGACGCCTTCCAAATGCTTCATGACGCCAAAAAATATGGCGCTCGGGTTGCTCTTTATGGTCGAAAAATTAACTCGGCCGAACATCAAACAACATTCATTAAATATTTACGCGCTATTGCTGACAGCGAAATTGAACCGATTGAAGCGGTCAAAGCTTATCATGCTGATCTCGAACGTTTGCATATTCGCCCCAAACGATCATTGAAAGATGATTTGACCTCAATGGAAACTTCCGACAGTTATAATGCTCAAAGCAAACCGACCAACGCTTCGAAAAAAACAACCTCAACAGCGTCCAAAAATGTGTTTGCCGTTGACCTTCCCGATTTCAGTAAAATGACAACGGCCGAAAAAGTCCAATGGAATCTCGAAAGAATTCGTCGCAGTATGTAACCAACATTGAATTTTCAGTCGTTTGCCTAATATTTGCCTTAACAGTTTGCCTTAATCACAGAACTGTCCCGGGGATTTGAAAACGTTCTAAAATGAACATTTCCTCTTTTTTTTCTTTGAAAATAATTCAGGAAATGTTCAAACGATCCATTCCCTATTTAATAACGTCATTTTTCGCTGACGTCATTCTGTTGGGAAGTTCTAAAAAACCTTTTGGAGCGCTGACGTCTCGTCCGCAGAAACAGGTTTTAACGACTTTATCCGAAATGCGTTGATTGAAAAATCAGTTTTTTTAGAACTTCCTTTTGTTTTTTTCTCAATCTCCGACTTATTTTCAAGCCGCAAAAGGCGGCCTTCCGATCTCAATATTGTTCCAACGTTGTCAGGCTTGCGAACTCAATAATCAGAGATTTTCAATTGGCTTGAGTGAATTTCTTTCTTTTGGGGAATTTTCCTTGCCTTTCTTTGAATTTTTCGATATACTGAAATGAACCTGATACAGTTAATAATTATGCATATGTTTCTGCGGGTTTGATCATGTTCAATATTCATAAATACTCAACGTTGATCAAACATTGAAAAAATATTGTTTGGAAAGGTTTCATTATGTCAATACAACAAAATAAATTGAGTAAAAAACCTGGCTTTACTCTGGTTGAACTCCTTGTCGTCATTGCGATCATCGGCATTTTAATCGGATTATTGTTGCCCGCAATTCAAGCGGCTCGAGAAGCGGCAAGAAAAATGCAATGCACAAATAATTTAAAACAAATTGCTATTGCGTTACAAAATTATCATGACAACAACAAAAATCTTCCTTATGGCGGTCTTCCTTATATTTCTCCTTCCGCAAATGGCGAGCGTATCGGTTATCAGGATAATGTCGATTTTTATGGTCACGGTTGGGTTCAACGACTTTTCGCCTATCTGGAACAATCCGCTTTACTGGATCACGTTCATTGGGAAGCCCCGTTACGCAATCCGGGAATCTCGGCTGACGGTTTAATCAATTATGAAAGCGAACATTATTTTGTTCGCAAAGGCGTTGTTGATTCGCTTCTCTGCCCGAGCGATACGCCATTTGTGCAATTTCAGTCAAGCCAAACAGCAAACATTCAACGAGACAATTATGTCTTAAACTATGGTCAAACGAACTATTCTCAACAGGATAATATTGAAGGCGTCGTTATTAATTCCCTGGGAGCTCCCTTTTCTCTTGGCCGTTTTGTTACAACCATAAGAACCAATCCTGATGATGGATCAGAAATAACAGAAACGATTTATTCCCCGCAGCAATTTGGATTGAATGCCGCATTGGATGGAACGAGTAATACAATGGCCGCCTCAGAAATTATCGTTCCCAAAGGGCTCAACGACGAAGGTTTCCTTGGAACGCCGCGTTACGCTGGCGGATCTGGTTTTACAACCTTTTATGCGCCCAATTCTGGAGTCGATAAAATGGCTGTTCAATGTTGGACTTCTCTGGATCCTCGTTTTACCTGCAATCTTGCTTGGACCTCTCAACAAGGCGTTTTGAATCAAATCGTTCCCGCAAGAAGTAATCACGCAAACGGAGTCAACGTCGCCTTTCTTGACGGAAGCGTTCGATATTATAATACTGACGTCGATATTTATGTTTGGCGATCTCTGTCAACAACCAATGGGCGCGAAGTTTTTTAAGAACGGCTTCATATCCCGATAATTCAGATCGTCCTTTAAACTGCCGTTTGTTTGAAAAATCAAAACGTTTCATTTTGATTTGCTGACAAAATGATTTCGTTTACGCTTTTTTGTTATTGTGTTAGAATTCAGCCAATATCCACTTTTCAAATAATAAAAGATAAATGAGCATTGAATTGAAAAAAAATATCGATTGGGTTGGCTTTGTCGATTGGAATGTCCGCGACTTTCATAGTTATGATACGCAACGCGGCGCAACCTATAACTCTTATTTGATTCGCGACGAGAAAACGGCGCTAATCGATACAGTCAAAGCTCCCTTTGCCGACTATTTATTGCGAAACATTCGCGAAAAAACGGATTTGAACAACGTTGACTATATTATTTGCAATCATGCGGAATTGGATCATTCCGGTTCGCTGCCGATGTTGATGAACGCATTGCCGAATGCAACGCTTCTTTGCAATGCCAAATGTTGCGAAACATTATCTGGTTATTTTGACATCAACTCTTGGAAAATTAAGATCGTTTCGCCAGAAGATCGAATTTCGCTTGGAAGTCGATCGCTCTCTTTTGTCAATATTCCAATGGTTCATTGGCCGGAATCAATGGTCAGTTATATGCCGGAAGAAGAAATCCTTTTTTCAAATGATGCTTTTGGCCAACATTTGGCAACTTCGGTTCGCTTTGTCGATCAATGGAATTTGGCTCATGTTCTCCAGGAAGCCAAAAGTTATTATGCAAACATTGTTACGCCTTATGGCAAACAGGTTCTCAAAACGCTTGAAGCGGTCAAAACAATCCCGATCAAAATGATTGCTCCGAGTCACGGATTAATTTGGCGAACGAACATTTCCGATATTATTTCGGAATATCTCCGTTGGGCGTCCGGTCAATACGAATCAAAAATGGTCATCTTATATGATACGATGTGGGAAAGCACACAAAAAATGGCCGAAGAAATCTCTCGCGGAGCTGTTGATTATTCCAATTCGCTTGAGAAATCAGCCAATTCTTATGACGTTCAGTCAAGCAAATCGCCTTCTTCCGCTCTGGACGTTCAATTGCTTCATATTCGTAAAACGACATTAACGCGAATCGCAACGGAAATGCTCGACGCAGCGGCTGTCGCAATCGGCAGTTCAACGCTCAACGCTCAAATGATGCCTCAAATGTCAGCGGTTTTAACTTATATTAAAGGATTGAAATTCCGCGAAAAATCAGGGTTCGCTTTTGGTTCATTTGGCTGGGGGCCGGGCGGCCCGGAAAATATCCAGAAATGGTTTGAAGAAGTTAAATATCCTGTTCTTCGTTCGCCGATCAAGGCAAAATTTCGACCAACCGAAGAGATTCTTCTTCAATGTTATGAAGCAGGAAAAATGTTGGCTCAAAAAACTTATTTGCTTGCACAAAATCAGTAAGTTTATCGATTATTATATTTGGATCAAAAAGGGAAGGGAAATTTTTTCTTTTCCTTTATTATTTTCTTTTTTTGATCGAATATCCCGTAATTTCAAGGCTCAAATGCCTCTCTTTCTCTGGATGAACAACAACATTTTTTCCCCAAAATTTCTGTCTCAATAATTCGTTATCAGAGGGGAACAAAAAATTCAGAAAATTTTTAACTTCGAAAAAATAGAAGTTTCTCAAGAATGAGATGAGAAAGAAATATCGTCTTGATACAAAATCAATTTGACATTTCTGAATCTGCCGGTAAAATCGGTGTTTGTTAAATGAGTTGGGTTTGAAAGAAAAAAATGCCGATAATAGATACGCATACTATAGATTTGTCTCTGTATGCAGCCCTGAATACTTTGCTTTATTTACCAAACTTATTTCTTCGTCATAAGAATCAAAAGCTCATGTTCAGTGTTTCAACTGGCCTGTCATCAAAGCATCAATCCCTTTTTTGTTATAATCAAACTTGTTAGAATAATACTCCTTTTCGTTATAATCGACCCCAGAGAAATAATTCTTTACTTCTTTTCGAAATAAAGCAAATATCCTGTATTTTTTGACATTTCGTCGTTGTTTTCTTGAATATGATTGAACGGCTGTTTTTATTTAATGGTCAAGCCTGTTCAATGAACAAATATAAACTTAGTTGAATTTTGATATGGAAATCGAGAACGTCATTCTGGAAACAATCTCGCAGAAGATTGGAGAGAAACGTTTTGAAATGTGGTTCGGAAAAGACATTCATTTCGAACTGCATGATTCGGTTTTGTTTGTTAATCTCCCAACCTTCTTCCTATGCAACTGGATTCGTACTAATTTCAAACATATTATTGCTCAGGCTTGCGAAGAATTATTCGGAAAAGTTTATGCAATGGAATTCCTTGTTGCGGAAAGTCAGGAAGTATCCAAATCAACATTCGTTTCCAGCCCAAATATTGAGTCTCCCAAAGAAAACAGGAGAAACCAGTTTTCTCAAAATAAAGCGGAAAGTTTATCTAACGCTTCTTCTGATTCAGTAAATAAAAAATTGACGGATTCCTCGATGGTTTCCTCTCAAAACGAATCCCTCGAAAGCGGCTCGAATAAACGAAAGAAAAAAAATGTTGGTTTCTCAGAACGCTCTGATTTTGAGCAAGCCAATGAAATGTCCTGGAAGCCGAATTCGGGCAAAACGCAACGAAAAAACGATCAAAATTCGATAATTGAAGATTTTCCTGTTTATCAAATCAATATTTCGAAAGATCAACTTCTTTCTTTTTCTCAGAAAAATGAGGAAGACAATAAAGAAAAGGAACCCATTCGAAAATCCCCCAAAAACAATCGAATCGCCGGAATCAACAAAACTGCCAGCAAAAGCGAAACGAATAATACTGTCTCGCCCGAAAAATCAAAAAAGGAAACTTCGGGAACAAATTTGGGGGACAGCATAAAGAACGATTCCGATTTTCGTTCTCTTGATTCAGACCAGCCCGACGAATTGTTCTCGAAAAAAGCGTCCTCCCCCAAAAAATCGACAAAAAACATTCCTCAAAAAAATAATGATCGAGAATCGAATTCTTTGAGTTCGACCGTTTTGGATTTCCCCAAAATGGATTCAGAATTTCCTGATTCCATTAGTTCCAGGAAAAAATCGTCGAAAAAGAATTCAATCAGATCATCCAAAAATTCGTTAAAATCGAACCCAAAATTGCCGTCAACCGATTCTCTCCAGGCAGCGGAATCAACATTTTCGTTTTATCCCCAAGATAATCCCCCGTCTTGTCAAAGCAAAAAGGCGGCGGCGACTTTGCAAAAACCGGATTCTCCAAAATCGCTCAAAACCGCAGATTCCTCAAAAACATCGGATACGCCTCGTTTTTTAACAGATGAAAAAGGGAATTTTAACATTGTTCCTCATCAACCGCCCAAAGCGTCCCTTTCCAATCATTCAAACGCGGGTCAGGAACGGGATTTTGAGTCTTACTCAACTTTTGTCGTTGGATTGTCAAATCGATTGGCCAAAAGCGTTTCGGATCTCATTATTCTTGAACCAGGGAAAATGAGCCCCTTGATGATTTATGGTTCAACGAGCGTTGGAAAAACGCATTTGCTTGAAGGAATCTGGAGCGAATACCGTCGCAAGGCAAACCGGCGTTTTCCCATTTTTATGACGTCAGAACAGTTTACTTCTCAATTTATTTTAAGTTTGCGAACCAATGGACAACCTTTTCGAAATCGATTCAAGAATATTTCCCTATTCGTTTTGGATGACATCCAGTTTTTAGAAGGAAAGATTTCAACGCAAACCGAATTATTGAATTTGATCGATTATTTAAAAGGGCAAAACGTTCAAATGGTTTTCAGCGCCGATCGACCATTATCGGAATTGACCGGTTTAAAAAGCGAAATTATTTCTCGCATTGAAGGCGGAATTGTTTGCCAAATTGATAATCCGGAACGCGAAACTCTTTTGGGGATTTTTCGTCAAATGATGAAAAAACGTCATCTGAACATTCCTGAAGACGTTTGTCGATTCGTTGTTTCTCGTTTTACGACTCATGCCCGACAACTTTCCGGCGTCCTGAACCGACTTCATGCGTCTCATTTAGCGACAAATCTGCCCTTTTCTCTGGAAATGGCGGAAGAATCGTTAAAAGACATCATTCGCAGCAATCATCGAACGGTTCGTTTGGAAGACATCGAAAAAGCGGTTAAAGACATTTTTGGTTTGGCGGACAACTCTCTTCAATCTCGATCTCGAACGAAACAAATCTGTTATCCGCGAATGCTGGCAATGTGGCTCGCAAGAAAACATACGAGAAATGCCCTTTCCGAAATCGGTCGTTATTTTGGAAATCGCAGTCACAGCACAGTTATTTCTGCACAAAAAAAGGTCGATCAATGGCTTCAGGACAATTCGCCTCTTGAACAAGGCGATTACGTTTGGACTGTCTCCGAAACAATTCAAAAAATCGAACGAATCCTGCGCCACTAATCATTGGCGTTCATTTGGATTGGCCGCTCTTTTTACAACATTTTGGCAAAATGAGCGAAAAAGCTTCTGATTCTTTTTGTTATCTCTCGCGGAGACACAGGGGCGCGAAGAAAGAAGGAAAAATGATGAAGGAAATGATCATTTTTTCATAATTTATTGAACAACATTGCTTTCTTTTTAACCCCTTTTCAACTCTCAACGGAACTGTTGAAATAGATTTCTTTTTTCAAAACAAGACTCATTTCGTCAAAAGATTATCTTTTTTCAAAGACTCGAAAAAGAGCAACAAGTCGTTAAGATTGGTCTTCAGATATTTTTCGTTGCAGGCAGGGGTTGATTTTCCGGCTTCTGCAAACCAAAGATTCAAGGTTTGCGGTTCAAAAATGGCATTATGTAAATTCGACTTCATTGAAACAGGCCGTTTGATAATTTCGATGAGCGATTCCGAATCAATTGTTCCATATTGATCTTTTAATCGGGCAAACAACGTCTCAACTCGCTCTCCTTTTCCTGATATATAAACGACATCTTTTAATGCTCCTGGCAACTCGGAAACTTCCTGACCGGCTTGAAAGACAACAACCGGTTCTTCTGTTTGGGCAATTGCTTTGACGCCCGCCATATTTCCTGTTTTATCCGAAAGAATATAATAATAGTCACATGTTAACGGAACAGATTTCATCAAAAGAATCGCTTCGTCAACTGTTTGACATTCTTCCATTATGCGACGCATAAGAAACGACATTGGAAGTCCGTCCCATTTGCCTTCGCCGTTTCCCCCCATTTCTCCGATTGCCAGACCTTTTTCGTTCATTGCCGTTACTGTTCCGATAAATCCCGCATAAGAAACGCTCAGCCAGGAAAAATATTCGGACGGTTGATAAACAATCAAAACGGCATTTTCCTGAAGGCCGAGATCTCGCATATAATCAAGAACGCGAACATGACGAACTTGCCCGTCTTTCGTCGCTTCGCCTCGAACTGCAATTCCGCTGCAATGAAACATCTCAGGAAAATAATTGAGTTCTCGAATCTTTTTTATGTCAATTTGTGCTGATTTTGCCATTTGTGACATTTCGACCTGAAAACGTTGCGGAACATAACTTTTTGTCCGCTTTTCAACTTCTTGAATTCGTTTCGAAAGAGAAGTTTTCTCCTTAATCGCGAATCCTGCTGCGACAACAAGAATTCGTTGATACATTTCCCCGATTTCGTCTTTTAAAAGCTCGCCGTGAGCCTGTCCCATTTCTTCCGGAGTTCCTTTAAGAAATAAAACTTTTCTCGTTTGATCCAATTGACACAAAGCGCCGTTTCGAACTTCTTTAATCAATTGCAATTCTTCGGAAAACAAAAAATCGGAAAAGATCAAAAAGACAATTAAAGGCATAAACCATTTTTTCATAATATTTCCTCTTTTTTAAGAGAACAAGGCTCTTTTTGTAACATTTGTATTGAACGAACCATTCTCTTGGATTATAATTATTAAATAAATTTTCCGTTTTCTCTCTGATAATATGCGAGTTAAATCGTTTATCATGAAATAAGTAACGATTTGCCCTGAACTTTCATTATATTCGTCAGAACGATCAGTGTCAATCAATTCGAGAAAAACACTCAAAATAACGAAAGTAAACCGAGCGACAACGGATTACGGCGGACGAAAATCGTTGCATTTTAGCAGCAACTCATTATTATATTATTCCAAGATGAAACGAAATGGAACCCAATTCTTTATTGAACGAGCACAGCCTTGAATTTCGCGTTCGTTATCAGGAAACGGATCAAATGGGGGTTGTTTATCATGGCAATTATTTTACCTATTTTGAAATGGGACGAACCGAACTCCTGCGATCCGCAATCGGGATCAGTTATCGGGATTTGGAGGCGTCAGAAACGTTCATGGTTATTGCGAAAGCGGAATGTTCATATCGGAAATCGGCAAAATATGACGACATTTTAACTTTAAAGACGCGGGTTATTAGAATGACGCGGTTTAAAATTGAGCATGAATACAGACTTTTTCGAGATCAGGAGTTATTAGCTGTCGGGCATACGATTCTTGTTACTGTTGATCGATCAGGAAAACTGACCGCCGGCCCCTCCTGGATGCAAAAATATAATTCGACGAATTGATAACTGTTTTCAAACGATTTCTCAAAAAAACTTGACAAAACAAACAAAATTTGACGAAAGAAAAAGCATTCAAACAACAAAAATGTCAGGACAGTTGATTTTGTCGACATTTAACAATATTAATGCGTTAATTCATAAACTGGATAACATATTCTGCCGTCATTTCATCAGTCATGATCGTTTCAATTATTTTATGAACAAAAACAGGAACAACAATGATTTTATCTGGACTTGAGATCAAACGCGAAATTGAAAAAGGGAATATTGTTATCGATCCGTTTAATCCGGAGTTGCTCAATCCAAACAGCTATAATCTTCGGCTATTTAATGAACTTCTTGTTTATGATGAACCGGTTCTCGATATGAAAAAGCAGAACAGATTTCATTTCATAAAAATTCCGGATGAAGGTTACGAATTAAAGCCGGGCGTTGTTTATTTAGGACGAACAGTTGAAATGACAGAAACGAAAACGTTTGTTCCGATGTTGGAAGGACGTTCTTCGGTTGGCCGACTTGGGCTGTCGATTCATGTAACGGCTGGATTCGGCGATGTCGGATTCAAAGGATTTTGGACTCTCGAACTCCAATGCGTTGAGCCGATTCGAATTTATCCCAACGTTGAAATATGCCAAATCTATTATCATACGATTTCGGGCGACTTTTGGTTGTATTCCAGCAAAAAATATCAAGCGAATCTTGGCATTCAACCGAGCCGCATGTATCTTGATTTCGAAAAATAATCGATTCAAGAAAAAGCCATAAACCTTCCCCTCTCTGCGTCCCTGTGCCTCGCGCGAAAGATAATAATATTCTGCTTTAAAAAGGATAATTCCAATTATAGCGCAAAAAAAAACGTTATCGATAAAATCAATAACGCCTTAAGCAGGGGAGAAGGGATTCGAACTCTTAACCGTTGGTTTTGGAGACCAGTGCTCTGCCAATTGAGCTACTCCCCTAACGACTCGAAACAATCGACAGAAATCATCCCATCAAATCGTTCGAGTCAAAATATCAATCAATAATCGAAATTATTTGAGAATCTTGGTAACAACGCCGGAACCGACTGTCTTGCCGCCTTCACGGATAGCGAAACGAACGTTTTCGTGCATTGCAATGGGGCTGATCAATTCGATCTTCAGTTTGACATTATCGCCAGGCATGCACATTTTGACATCGCCGAGAAGCGTGATCGTTCCAGTAACGTCCGTTGTACGGAAATAAAACTGTGGACGATATCCGCTGAAGAACGGGGTCGCTCGACCGCCTTCTTCCTTCGACAGGACGTAAACTTCGCCTTCGAATTCGGTATGAGGCGTAATGGAACCAGGCTTGGCCAGACATTGACCGCGTTGAATTTCATCTCGTTTGATACCGCGAAGAAGAAGACCAACGTTATCGCCTGCCATACCGGAATCCAATGTTTTGTTGAACATTTCAACGCCGGTACAAACGGTTTTTCGAGACTCATCGGCCAAACCAACGATTTCGACTTCATCGCCGATCTTGACAACGCCGCGTTCGATACGACCGGTTGCAACAGTTCCGCGGCCTTCGATCGAGAAAACGTCTTCAACAGCCATGAGGAACGGTTTGTCCTGTTCGCGTTGCGGTTCGGGAATATAGCTGTCAATCGCATCCATCAATTCGCCGATACATTTATTGGCTGCTTCGTCAGACGGATTTTGATAAGCCGGAAGAGCAGCTCCGCGAATAATCGGAACTTCGTCGCCGGGAAATTCATATTTCGTAAGAAGGTCACGAATTTCGAGTTCAACGAGTTCGAGCAATTCTTCGTCATCAACGAGATCGCATTTGTTCATGAAAACGACCAGACGGGGAACGTTAACCTGACGCGCGAGAAGAACATGTTCCGCCGTTTGCGGCATCGGGCCATCGACTGCGGAAACGACCAAAATCGCGCCATCCATCTGAGCCGCTCCGGTGATCATATTTTTAATGAAGTCCGCGTGACCAGGGCAATCGATATGAGCATAATGTCGCTTTTCGGTTTCATACTCTGTATGAGCAACCGCGATTGTAACGGTTTTACTGGCATCTCGAACCGTTCCGCCCTTCGCAATATCAGCATAGGACTTGAATTTCGCGAGCCCTTTCGCTGCTTGAACTGCGAGAATCGCTCCGGTGAGCGTCGTTTTTCCATGGTCAATATGACCGATTGTACCAACGTTTACGTGTGGCTTTGTTCTTTGAAATACTTCTTTTGCCATTTTGGAAATCTCCTAAGAATTTCTTCCCTGTTTGGACTGGGGTAAATAATTGAAATCATACCGCAATGAACGACCCGGTTGAACAGGCAAGTACATTCGTCAGTGAATAAAGCTGCTGATGAGATTTGAACTCATGACCTCGTCCTTACCAAGGACGCGCTCTACCAACTGAGCTACAGCAGC
>JAUNBG010000046.1 GCA_030527205.1 Planctomycetia bacterium | reverse complement strand
GCCGCCGGGCTGATTACGCTAAACAAAGTTGTTGTTATTTACGGATAAGCCCTAATTGGATTCATTTAACAACAAGAACATTATTTAAAGGGGAGTTTTATGAAGAAAAAACTTTCGCGTCGGGATTTTTTCAAAACGTCAACGATAGCCGGGACAGGCTTTTTGGTTGCGTCGGGCAATTTTGCGAAACAGTCCCGAGCGTCAGCGCTTCAAGACGTTGCCGTTGCAGGCGTCGGGGTCGGCGGCAAAGGTTCAAGCGATATTAAGGACGCCAGCTATTATGGCAAAGTCGTTGCCATTTGCGATGTCGATAAAAATACGCTCGAAGGCCAATCGCAAAACTTTAAGGACGCTAAAAAATATGTCGATTTTCGAGAAATGTTTGCCGAAATGGGAGACAAAATCGATGCGTGTACAGTCAGTACAACGGATCATATGCATACAGTCATATCGGCAATGGCGATGAAAGCGGGCAAACATGTTTATACGCAAAAACCGTTGACGCGAACAATAGGCGAAGCTCGCTATTTGGGCAATTTAGCGAAATCATCCGGAGTTTGTACGCAAATGGGGAATCAGGGAAGCGTCGAAGACGGTTTGCGTAAATTGTCGGCTCAATTTCGATCAGGGGTTCTGGGCAATATCAAAGAAGTTCATGTTTGGACGAATCGCCCCATTTGGCCGCAAGGTCCGAATCGCGCGATGACGCTTGCGAAATTCAGCGAGGAGATCAAGAAAAACGATCCGGATATTGCGGCCGATGAAATTGCGGAAAAAGAGAAACAGATCGAAAGCGCTTTGTCTGTTGTTGATTGGAAACTCTGGCTTGGGACGGCTCCGTATCGGGAATTTTGGCCAGGAGTTTATCATTCGTTTTCGTGGCGAGGTTGGTGGGACTTCGGAACCGGCGCGCTCGGCGATATGGCCTGTCATAATGTCAATATGCCGTTCAAAGGTTGCGAACTGAAAAATCCGACGAGCGTCGTTGCCATTAGCAGCGGTCATGATTTCGATAGTTTTCCGGCATCGTCAACAACTGTATTTGAATTTCCTGCCAATGATTGGCGAGGACCGGTCAAATTCGTCTGGTATGACGCCGCGCAAATGCCGCCGATTGATTTGACGTCGAAATATGGTTTCGAAAAAGTTGACGGCGGAGGCGGCTCGTTCATTATTGGAGAAAAAGGAGCCGCGCTCAATGGAACGTTTAAAGAAGAAGGGGGCAAAGAGATTCCCTGGCTTAAAGAAGAGGAAACCGATTTCGTTATCGCTCCGATTGATGAACAGGGACGAGGCGGCGATTCTCGTCATAAATTCGAATGGTTCAATGCAATTTGGCAGAATAAACCGGAAATCTGCTGGTCGAATTTCCCGAATCATGCCGGTCCGCTTACGGAAACGATTTTGCTCGGAAATCTTGCGATTTGGGCGGCTCCCGAAGCAGATAAATGGGGCGAAAAAATCGAATGGGACGCAGAAAAACTTATCGTTACAAATCTCGACAGTCTGAAAACTCCGGGCGTCGCTCAACTCGTTCGACCGATTTATCAAGAAGGTTATGAGAATATTGACATTTAGTTGATTTTGTAATCAAGAGAATCGCCAAAACGATGATTGATTTAACGACGTTTTTTTGAAAAAAACGACGAATAATCGCTTTGGGGTTCTCTTTTTGGAATAAAACGGTTTTGCGGGTTATGTTGCAAACCGATATTGGAATAACCGCCGGTTTCGGTTATTTTTCAGCTGCCGGCGGGGTTGAGATTTTTAGCAAATGGGGATCAGGACATTTTGTAATGGGATTTATGAATATTGTTGACGGCGTAAAAACGCTCAACAATGAGGCAGGAAAGAACTCGTTTTTTTAACGGTTTGATATAATCGACAACCTGAATTCCCCTAAATATTATATTATTTGGAGAAAAATATTATATGAGCGAAATTAAAACTGCGGACTTTATTTATCAAAGCGATCAGGGACTTTCAGAGGACCAAATTCAACAGATGCGTCAAAAATATGGGAAAAATGAATTGACGCCCCCCCAAAGAAGCCCTTGGTGGCGCGAGCTTCTGGCAAAATTTGATGATCCAACCATTCAAATTCTTATTGCCGCAGCAGCAATTTCGCTTTTCATAACAGCGGTCGAACGTTATGGCCTTCAAAATGAAGAAGTCAGTTTCGTTGATTCAATCGGCATTTTTCTCGCCGTCGCTTTGGCAACGCTCGTCGGTTTTTTCAGCGAACGCAAAAGCGCTCGGGAATTTGAACTTCTTAATAAAGTTAAAGACGACATAACCGTTAAAATATTACGAGAAGGTCAAATCGGAACGATAAGCATTACAGAAATCGTTGTTGGAGACGTTATTCGAATTGATCCCGGCGACAAAGTTCCGGCAGACGGGGTTCTTTTGGAATCAATGGGGCTTTATATTGACCAGGCAATGTTAACCGGGGAATCGGTTCCGGCAAAAAAAAAGGATTTTAACGGTTCGTTGGATTGGGAGAAACTTGTTGCGGTCAAATCGGGAGACGATTGTTTCGTCGCGCGCGGAACAATGGTTGCGGACGGTTACGGGTTCTTTTTAGTAACGGCGGTTGGCGATCAAACTCAAATGGGCAAAATCGCTCAAGCTCTTTCTAATGACGAAGGCGCGGAAAATGAGACGCCTCTGGTTCAGAAATTATCGAGGCTTGCGAAACAAATCAGCATTGTCGGCGTTGTCGCCGCAATCAGTATTTTTACAGTTATGGCGATTATCGCGGCGATTCAGTCGCCTTTGTTGAAAGAACTTTTTTATGATTCGACTTCAGCGGTTATCGTTTTGGGATTGGCGATATTTTCCGGTTGGTTGTTGGAGCGGTTTGCCTTAAGGCCGTTTTTTTCCAGTATGGGAATGGTTATCAAATCGCGGCGGCTCGCATTTTTGACAATGATTCCAATGGTCATTGCGTCGTTTACGATTTTTCTTGGCCTTTGGGAAATGATTTTGTCCGACCATGGAAATCAACTGGGGGCAGGAATAGACCTTTTGAAAAACGTTCTTTTGGCATTTGTCGTTGCCGTAACGATCATTGTTGTTGCGGTTCCCGAAGGTTTGCCGATGATGGTAACGGTCAGCCTGGCAATGAATATGATGAAAATGGCGCGGGAAAACTGCCTTGTCCGAAAACTGATTGCTTCGGAAACGATCGGATCGGCAACGATTATCTGTACAGATAAGACGGGAACGTTGACGGAAAATCGGATGACGCCGGTTCACATTTTTGCCGAGGATCGGAATTATTCATCCAAAGATTTTCATCAATTGACCGTTTCTTCCGTTTGGGAGCATTTTTTTAAGGGAATTGCCATTAACAGCGAGGCGAATCTTCATATTGAAAAAGAGAGTTCAGGCAAAGAAACCGTAACTGGAGTCGGCAATCCAACGGAATGCGCCCTTTTGAAATTTCTTTATGAACAAGGAATTTCGTATCAGGAAGAACGGGAAAAAGTCAATCGCTGTTATGAACTTGGTCATAATTCCGAACGCAAAATGTCGCTGGCCGTTGTTAAAGAGCAGGACAATTCGAATATTTGTTATTTGAAGGGAGCGCCGGAGCGAATTCTTGCGAAATGTTCGACAATTCTTATCAATGGGCAAGTTGAATCGATTGATCCGCATAAAAAGGAGATTGAGCAAAGTTTGAGAGACGCTTCGGAAGATGCGCTGCGCGTCATTGCTTTGAGCGAAAAGCGATTCGAAACCGATTGCGAAGGTTGCCGAAATAAGGATCCGCAAGATTGTCTGGCGTGTTCCGGTCATTGTTTTATTGGTTTTGTCGGAATTGCCGATCCAGTTCGAGCAGAAGTTCCGCAAGCGGTTCAACAATGTCTGGACGCTCATGTTCAGGTTAAAATGATAACAGGCGACGCTCTTCCGACGGCGGTTGCAATCGCGAAAGCAGCGGGAATTTATAAGGGAACGTCCAATGAAATCGTCTTGACGTCCGATGATTTTGCGGCGGTTTCCGACGAAAATCTTCCTGAAACAGCGGAGAAAATTCGAGTTTTGGCGCGTTCAACCCCAATGGACAAACTTCGACTTGTCAAAGCGCTGCATAAACGGGGCGAAGTCGTTGCAATGACAGGGGACGGAACGAATGACGCTCCGGCGTTAAAATTTGCCGATGTCGGATTATCGATGGGAATCACAGGAACGGAAGTTGCCAAAGAGGCGAGCGACATTGTTTTGGTCGACGATAATTTTAAAAGCATTGTAACCGGAGTTTGGTGGGGCCGCACACTTTTCCAGAATATTCAGCGTTTTTTGCAATTCCAGCTTTCTGTCAATGTTGTTGCGCTTCTTTGCGCTTTGATTGGTCCATTGGTTGGCGTTCCGCTTCCTTTAACGGTTACGCAGCTTTTATGGATTAATATAATTATGGATACATTTGCGGCGCTTGCTCTTTCGACCGACCCGCCTCGACCGCATACAATGAAAGAAAAACCGATTCCGCGTAATGCTCATATTATAACGGGAACAATGGGCGTTTCGATTCTTGTCGTCAGTCTTTATCAGGTTGCGATATTGTTTGCGGCTCTTTTTCTTGGTTGGTTTGTTGATCCGCAACATCAATACAATTCGTCCATCGCGGCAACCGATCCAAATTATCTTGAACATAATTTGCAGGCTTTAACGGTTTTCTTTACGATTTTGGTTATGTTTCAGTTTTGGCATAAATTTAATTGCCGGGCATTGCGTCATGACGAATCGCCGTTTACGTTACTCACAAAAAATCATCTTTTTTTGACGATTGTGCTAACGATAACGGCAGCGCAGATTATTATGGTTCAAATGCCGTCGATAGGAAGATTCTTCCGAACGGAACCTTTGAGTTTGCGGCAATGGATCGATATTGCCCTTTTAACAGTAACCGTTATCCCCGTTGCCTGGTTCGGTCGCAAACTTGCCTATTGGATTGGAGTAAATCAATAATCGGCTGATTCGTTTGGGAAAAACGAAAAATGGCGTCTTAAACGACTTTTTTTTCTGGTTCGATTTTGATTGATTATTCGATTAATTGTTATGTGAACCAGAAATGCAATTCGACACGAAATATCTAATGAAATAAAGGATGGTTATGAAAACAAGGTTAGAATTATTATTTTTAGGTTTTTTGACTGTTTTGATGTTTGCGGGTTTTGGAGAAATCAATACAAATTTGATGTCGCAGGAATTTGATCCGCTTTCGCCTCCGCCGATTCTTCAACCGATTCCAGTTCAATACGAAGACGCCAAACGTCAATGGCAAGGGATTTCTTCGCTTGAAGCGTCTTCGAATGATCGACTTTGGGTCGCTTGGTATTCGGGGGGAAAAACGGAATGTCGAGACAATTATGTTTTATTGGCAACCAGCGGAGATCGGGGCGAAACCTGGTCCAAACCAATTCTGGCAATCGACCCTCCCGGCATGACCCGCGCGTTTGACCCAGCTATTTGGCTTGACCCGAAAGGAAAATTATGGTTATTTTGGTCGCAAGGAGAAGAATATCCCGAAGGCCCAATGCCCATTTGGGACGGTCGAGTCGGAGTTTGGGCAATAACAACGGAGAATCCGGATTCGGGGGAAAATGCCATTTGGTCAGAACCGTTCCGAATTTGCGACGGAATTATGATGGGCAAACCGATTGTTGATTCGCAAAATCGTTGGCTTTTTCCTGTCGCGATTTGGCGTTTTGCAGGCAAATATAAAACTCCGGCAGAACATGTTGGCGTCGCGGTTTGGGTTTCGACAGACGAAGGAAAACAGATCGAATTTCTCGGTCGGGCTCAAGCAGACCCGGCAATTTCGCTTTTCGATGAACATAATATCATCGAAATGAAAGATCATTCGTTCAAAATGTTCGCTCGAACTCGTTACGGAATCGGAGAAACGTCTTCGAAAGACGGCGGTCGAACCTGGACGGATCTCGCTCCGTCAACGATATCGCATACTTCAAGTCGATTTTTTATGCGTCGTTTGGCGTCCGGGAATCTTCTGTTGGTTAAGAACGGCCCCATTGATCAAGATGTTGGACGCAAACAAATAATGGCGTTTCTTTCAACCGATGACGGCCAAACCTGGTCGAATGGCTTAATGATTGACGAACGAAACAACGTTTCTTATCCAGACGGCAATCAGACCTCAGACGGCACAATTTATCTAACTTATGATTTTGAACGAACAAAAGCGCGGGAAATTTATGCAGCCCGATTTACGGAAGCTGATATTTTGGCCGGAAGGATTATTTCCGACTCATCCAAACTCCGTCTGGTTGTCAATCGAGCGTCAGGCCCGCTTCCCAATGCTCATTAAAACTTTTGAAGACGATTTTGCATTTTATGACGCAACCCCCTTTTCAAAAGAAAAATTGATTTTTGCATTAATATTAGTAATCAAAACGCAAATCAGGGAATTGGGTTAAAGGTTCTTTTTTTCGACATCCGAAGCATTTTTATGTTGTGATTTTTTCTGATTTGACCGGTCCGTCGAAAGAACTTGTCGCAAAAGAGCAGAAACGTCTTCATAAGTTTTTTCAGCAGGAGAACCGTTTGCGAATTGCATAATAGACTTTTGAGTTCTTTCGGTCAGCGAAACCAACATCGAACAAACGGTTCCATAATCGGGTTCACAAACGACAATACCGCGTTTCCCGGACGAATCGGGTTTTCGAGAAAAAGTTCCGCTTGCCGTTGCTAAAAAGGCAACCGCCGTATTCAATTGATGCAATGTTAATAAACGGCGAACATATTCTTGGCGCGGATCTTCCCGATCATCCATGCGACTCGAACTCAAAAGATGAAGCCCAGGCTTCAATAGTTGAACATCGATTTCGTTTCCTCCATAAACAACGCCAGCGCTATGCAGATCGACGCAGAGATAATTTCCGCCAGCATAACAACCGGTCTCCAATTCATGAACGGCGCGTTCAATAGCTTCGTCGGCAGTTCGGCATGAAAGGAGTTCTTTGCAGAGCAAACCGCGCGACCGCGGATCATAAACGACATTTCTTTTCGGGCAGTTCAAAACAGCGACAAACATTCCATGCTGATTGACTCCGGCCCAAGTTCCGCCCGCTTTACGATCAATGCCGCATACAACTCTTGGACGTCCAGATTGGATTCGAGGAGGCAGAAACGGACGATCATAACTTTCTTCGCGATTTAACGCAATCAATATCGGCGAGTCGCTGATTGATTGATACTGAATGGCTAGAATTCCCATTTTATCTCTCAATTTAGTTCTCATCGGAAAAAAAGGGTTTGCGATGAGAACATTATCTTGGTTGAAAATAATTCCAATGATTAACAAAGTTTATTTCATGTTTTTCGTTGGGGTTAAATACATTGGAATTTTCCGTTTCATTTCCCTATATTCCTTACAAACAAAAACGATAAGGAACAAAAGATCATCAATATTTTACAATGATTGAAAATACAAAGAATAATCATTCATCGTTGATTTAAATTGTTTATTATATGATTACATCATTTTTGAAATAGAAAACCCCTCTTTCTGGGGGGGGCTTGTATTTTTCAAAAAATTTATTTTAGAAAAGAGTAAAAAGTTGTTATGATCATTAAACAATATAAAAAAACGAATAAAACTTTTCTCAAAGCGAAAAAGACATCTCATTTTTGAATGATCATTCAAATCAAATTTCAAACGGAGCCATCCAGGCGAAACCAGAAGGTTGTTCTCTTGCTGTTAAAGTTGCATTTTGTATACGATTTCCTGATTCAGTTGGTTAATAACATTGATCTTTTTCATTTGAAATCAAAGACCATTTCATAAAAAATGCTTGATGCGAATGTTTTGAGCGTTTTTGGCAGATAAAAATCATTTAGGAAAAAGAGTGACGAATTGGGACGGAAAGAATCTTGAATTTTTGCAACGAGTCTCTTGCTTCTTTTGAATAAGCTATCATAATGAAACCGTCTCATTTTGCTTTTTTTGGATGATGAAACGGAATCAGGCAACGGGTTTCGTTTTGAGTCATTCGCCCGTTCATGCCGGGGGTTGAGAATAAAGAAATATCGGGATTTTCAATACAATAGAGTCCCCTCAAGAGCAATCAAGCGTTAATAATGGAGTCAAAATTGTTTCAACTTGAAAAACCGTTTGTTCCTTCAGGCGATCAACCGCAAGCGATTAAGCAGTTGATCCGTTCGATCGAAAACGGTTCGCCGCATCAAACGCTTTTGGGCGTTACAGGATCGGGAAAAACGTTTACAATGGCCAATGTCATTGAACATTTTCAACGTCCGACCTTGGTTATGTCGCATAATAAAACGCTTGCCGCTCAACTTTACAGCGAATTCAAAGAGTTTTTCCCCAATAACGCCGTTGCTTATTTTGTCAGTTATTACGATTATTATCAACCGGAAGCTTATATTCCGCAACGGGACATCTATATCGAAAAAGATTCAGCGGTCAATGACGAAATTGATCGTCTTCGTTTGGCGGCAACGAGCGCTTTAGTAAGCCGTCGAGACGTTATAGTCGTTGCCAGCGTCAGCAGCATTTACGGTCTTGGTTCGCCTGACGATTATAAGTCTCTTATGCTGGCATTGAGCGTTGGTCAAGAAATGGATCGGGACAAAATGCTTGCCCGACTCATTGAAATTCAATATGAACGAAATGACATTTCATTTGAGCGCGGTCAATTTCGAGTTCGCGGCGATTGCGTTGAAATTCGTCTCTCTTATGAGGAATTTGCTCTTCGGATCGAATTTTGGGGGGATGAAATCGAAGCATTATCCATTATTAATCCTTTGACAAGCGAAACGATTCAAAAACTTCAAACTTTTTTTGTTTATCCAGCCAAACATTTTGTTCTCCCGGAATATCGAATCGCCGCTGCTTTGGACCGCATTCAAGCGGAACTTGATCAGCGAATCAAATATTTTCGAGATCAGGGCAAACTTCTGGAAGCCCAAAGGATTTCGGCTCGAACTCGCTATGATATGGAATTGATACAAGAAATAGGTTTTTGTCCTGGAATCGAAAATTATAGCGCTGCGTTGGAAGGTCGGGAAGCAGGAACCCCGCCGCATACTTTATTTAGTTTTTTCCCCAAAGATTATCTTCTTTTTATCGACGAATCTCATGTAACCGTTCCGCAAATTCGGGCTATGTATTCCGGCGATCAAGCTCGAAAACGAAATTTAATTGATCACGGTTTTCGACTTCCAAGCGCTCTTGATAACCGCCCGCTCAAATTTGACGAATGGGAACAAAAAATCAATCAGGTTGTTTATGTTTCCGCGACGCCCAGTCAATATGAGCTTGAAAAATCGAAAGGGAAAATTGTAGAACAGGTTATTCGACCAACAGGACTTCTTGACCCAGAAGTTGAGGTTATTCCAGCTTCCATTCAGATTCCGCATTTATTGGAACAAATTCGAGAAAGAGCGGCGAAAAAAGAACGCGTTTTAGTAACAGCTTTAACGAAAAAACTTGCGGAAGATATTGCCGATTATTTTGTCCAACAAAATGTTCGCTGTCGTTGGCTTCATAGCGAATTAGATGCCTTTGAACGGGTCGAACTGTTGCGCGATTTACGGACAGGCAACTTTGATGTTTTGGTTGGCGTCAATCTTTTGCGCGAAGGACTTGATCTTCCTGAAGTTTCGCTTGTCGCAATATTGGATGCCGATAAAGAAGGTTTTTTGCGCAGCGAAACCTCATTAATTCAAACAATCGGACGAAGCGCTCGAAATGTCAACGCCAAGGTTATTCTTTATGCCGATAAAATGACAGATTCGATGCAAACAGCGATCAATGAAACGCTTCGTCGTCGAAAACTTCAAAAGGCATATAACAAAGCGAACGGAATAACTCCCGAAACGATCCGCAAAAATATCAAACAGGGAATTGAATCTGAAGTTTCTGCTCATCAAAAGGCCAATGAAGCAGTCGGACAGGGCGAAGATTCCGCGTTTATAACGCTGGAATATATAAATGAACTCGAAAAAGAAATGCTTGAAGCGGCAGATCAACTCGAATTTGAAAAAGCGGCAGTTCTTCGAGATCGCATTAATGAAATGAAGGATTTTATCGGCCAAAAAACGTCTGTTTTCGAATTTGATAAAAAAAAGAAAAGAGCGGGACGAGGAAAACGTCATCGTTCTTCTTCTGGAAGTTCCAAAAGAATTCCCAAACCGGAAAGATAAATTTTGCGTTGACAACATTTGCGAATTGCCTAATTATTGAGGCTTTGACAAGTTTATCCTGAAGCCGTTTTGGAGAAAGAACGCCTTCATTAACCCGTTAATCTGTTCGCCATTTCTCGTTTTGTTTTATGTTTATTTAAACTAAAACGCAACAATAAAGATTTATCAACAATTCTGACGAAACAAATCTGTTTTTAGAACAAGAAAGTCGGGAAAGAGTTGATCTTGTTGTTCGTTCATTTAAAAATATTTCAAAGATTAACAACTGTTTTTGTTTCAATAATCTTTTGATTTGTTATTTATCATTTTATAGAATTATTAATTCATAAATGAATTTTAAATATATTTTTTGCGGAACGACAGAAATAAAGTAATGATCATTTTATAGGATTAACGATAATAATCATGTTCATTACTTTTTTCATTAAAACAAGAAAGTTTAGCCAAAGCCGATATAGACAAGCCTCTTCGACGTTTCGTAATCCGAATATCAATGTCGGGCTTGCAAACCGACGATCTGAAATTTTCAATTGGCTTGAATTTAATGAAAATAACTTGGAAAAACCTCATTAAATCGAATAGGCCGTCAAGGATGACAACAAAAAAAGATAACTCTCGATCAAATCAATTTTTGCGTTTCATCTTCAAGAAATGGATTGCCGTTGACAAACAAAAGCAAATAAAACGGGGACATTTTGATCGGCTTGATTTTAACTTTGGCTTGGCATTGTTGATTATTTTGGGGCTGTCAACGTCAAACGTTTGGGCTCAAACAGAAACGACTCAATTTGCGTCTGAAATTGATATTGAGAATTCCTATGAAATTCCGATTGAAAGCGAAAATGCATTACAGAATTCAGAAGGCAGTTTATCAACAATAATCCAATCCGAAGAACAACTGTTAACCTTGCAACAATCAATCGACAAACTTCAAGAAGAAATGAATCAGATGAAAATTGATTTGTCGAAAAAGCAAAAGGAATCCGAAACGTCAAAAAAGTTTACTTGCAAGGTCGGCGGCAATTTGATTATGGATTCCGTTGTTGTTGCCAATCAAAATTCAGCGAATCGTTTCCTTTATGGCGACGTTCAAAATCAATTTGATTTTCGAGATATTCGATTTTATTTGCGAGGCAAAGGTTACGACAATCTGGAATATGACTGTACGCTCGGGGTCAATAATGGACTCAGCTTCAAAGACGTCGGGGTCATAATGAGAAAAATGCCTTATTTGTCGGATGTTCGCGTTGGTTATTTTAAAATTGAATCTGGAATGGATCATCTTCAATCGACTTATGATTCGCTTTTTAACGATTTTTCAAGCAATACTTATACATTTCGAGTTGGACGACGGTTTGGGGTCAGTTCAACGCATTATTTTGCAAATGAGAAAATCCGATTTTTCAAAGGCGTTTTTGTCGGTCGCGATTTTGATAACGACGCCGATGTCAATAGCGATAATTCCGGAATTATTTTGAATACGCGATTGACTGGCGTCCCTGTTTACACAGAAACCAATGACGGCGATTTGTATGAAATACTTCATTTGGGGGTCTGTTATTATTGGAATAATCCCCAAAGCGGCGAAGCGAATTCCGTTCGTCTGCGCTCTCGCCCGACAGGCTGGACTTATTCAATGCCTTATTATTTAAATGGGACGCTTCCTTTGGATCAGGGAACCTATTCGGTCACTCAAGCAGAAATTGCCTGGCAAAAACAGAGATCAGGCATTCTATCCGAGGCGTTTTTCGGTCAATACAGCGGTTATGATGAGGCTTATGGCGTTAATGTTCAAGGTCGATATTTTCTAACGCCGGGCGTTTATCAACAATATAGCAAAGAAAAAGGTTGTTTTAACGGCGTCAATGTTCCAGATAATCTTTCAGTTATCGATACCGGCTCTTCTCGTTGTTTTAATGCCTGGGGGGTCTGGGAAGCGGTCGCAATGTGGTCCTGGACCGATTTGAACAATTTGAAAACTGTTCCAGGAGCAACTTACGGAACTTTTAATGAATTGGTCGCTGGAGTCAATTGGTATTGGAATTCTCAAATGCGCATAACGTTCAACTGGGTTCACTCGATTGTTGACAGCGCTCGATCAGGAAACTCAAGTTTTTCATCAAATTCAGATACAGCCGTTCTGCAAATGAAAGTCAAATTTTAACTCTTTTATCTCGAAACCGATTTGAGCAACAGGTTCCGCTTCGGTCATCTGTCCGTCGTTCATTCCGAGACAGGCAACAAATGATAATCAATTCTGCACAAAATCCAGTTTTTCTCTTTTGGAACGCTTGTTAAGTCAAGAAACATTCGTTAAACTGATATTATTCCTTTTGCCGTAAACGAGTAACTGGAATGTTTTCAAGAACAGTAATCATAAAATAATGATTCAATATTTCTCAAAACTTTCTGTCGTTTGAAAATACATTTTGACAGAAGCCGATATGAGTCAAAAGAGCGATCTTAATAAAAGATGACAAAAATGGACTTTTGTCCAAATGTTGCCAACAAGCCTTTTGTTTTAGAGCCTGGCGATCCAGTTTTAAGAAACATTGGCGTTTTCTTTTCTCAAAACGCGAAGGAATAATCATGACAAACGATATTCTGGACAGGATCAAAATCAAATTTTATTGTCAATGCGGCGATTTTTTTATTTGCAGTCCCAAATATGCCGGACGCAAAATCAGATGTCCAAGCTGTAAAGATTTTTATATTGTCCCTGGACTGGCTCAAAAAGGTTCGGATTCTGAGGATTATAAAGAAATTGAGTTAACTTCATCGAAAAAACAGGAAAACCGGCCTGACAACAATTTTAATGATTATTCTGTTGACAACGATTTTTTCGACGCAATTCAAACAAATAATCTTTCGGAAAAAAAATCACAAATTGATTTTTCCAAAGAGATTCAAAAACTCGACAATTCTGAAGAACATTCTGAACAATCGGAGACGGTTCAAAAGATTGCAAAGGACGTCAATGATTCCTGGGATTCAAGTCTTTTTATAACGGATGATTCGAATGACAAATCCCAAAAGAATTCAGTCAAAACGCCAAACTCGGTTACAAGAAAAACGTTATATTGTCCCAATCCGATTTCTTCATTGCGACGTTTTACTTATAAAACCTCGAAAACATTGAATAATTATCGAATCATCAACGTTCTTGCAGAAGGGGGAATGGGAAGCGTCTGTCTCGCTCGAGACGACAATATGGAACGAACAGTTGCTGTTAAAGAAATCAAAAAGGCTCGTCGAAATGATTTGGAATATCAGAAACGACTGATTGTTGAAGCGAAAATAACAGGCTCTCTAGATCATCCCGGCATTGTTCCGGTTTATTCGTTGGAATTTGATGAACAGGGAAGTCCTTTTTATATTATGCGGAAAATCGATGGCAAAACTTTTGACAATGTTATTCAGGAATATCATCGAAACAAGAGACCATTGAAAATGTTAAAAGAGTTATTGCGTCATTTTATTGCCGTTTGTCAGACAATAACATATTCTCATTCCATTAACGTCATTCATCGCGATTTAAAACCGTCCAACTTGATGATTGGGCGATACGGAGCAACCTTTGTTATGGATTGGGGAATCGCGAAAAGATATCAAGCTAAAAGCAGTAAACACAAAACAGACTCTTTAAACCAGACTTCCGCTTTCGATTCATCGGGAGAATCTGATTTATCTCATTTTTCTGTTGAATGGTTGAAAACGGATTCGTCGGTCAACAATTCTTCGTACGCAACAAATGAGGAAGAAGACCAGGAAGACGAAGAAAAGCTCCAATTGACGCAGCTCAACGCCAGGCTTGGAACTCGTTGGTATCGCGACCCGGATTATTTGCGAACAGGGACCAGCCATCCTTACAATGACATTTATGCGTTAGGGGTCATTCTTTATATGATTTTGACAGGAAAGCTTCCCTATGCCGAGAGCGGAATGAATGAAAAAACAGCTCTTTTAATGGGCTCGCCCAAAAGACCAATCGATTTGAATCATTCAATCCCCAAACCTCTTTCGACAATTTGTATGAAAGCAATCGCCCAAAAACCGGAGGAACGTTATTCTTCAGCAGAAAGACTTGCGGACGATATTCAACGTTGGCTCGAAAATGAACCTGTTTCCGTTTATCGCTATTCTTTTTGGGAACGTCTTTTCAAAAAATTTCAATAATCTTTTATTTCAAGGCGTTCCCAACGGAGTATTCCAGCGATTTTGGTTATCTTGACTGTTTTTGCCAGAACCAACAACCCCTTCAACCCCCTCAAACCATTCAAAACGCCAAAATCGTTCGATTCGTTAACTGGACAACGTCCGACAAACAGCGAAAAAGGAAAATCGCTCGCTTGCATTGAATTCGACGCAACAAATGATTAATGTTTCCCATATTTCATTGGTTTTCCGGTTCGTTGAGCTTGCATATAAGCCTCAAGAGCCCGCATTCGATGATCATCGCCGCTCATTGGTTCTGCGCGACAGGGATTTTCGAGACACCAATTGGCCATATCGCGAAGGAGAGCGGCCCGACCAAGCTGAACCTGATATTTCGGATAAGTTTCCGCATGAGTTCCTTCGGCGTCAGGATGACACATATCGCAGGAAGTCCCATTCGTACTCCCAAGAAGATCGGCATTATGAAAAATGAGCGATCCTTCGACAACGAGTCGTTCCGTCTCTTTTTCCCAAAGAAGCAGATCTTTTTCAGTATAATTTCCGTAAGTATCCCCTTCTTTTTGACTGTCTGTTATATTGACAATCGCTTTATTGTCTGCGGGCGGTTTGATCATATGACGCTCTTTTTCTTCCGCAATCCAATGTTTACTGAATCCGCGTTTCCATTGAGAATCGGAACCTGGAAACGGTTTCATTGTTATCGTTTCCTCTTGACCTGCTTCCGCTTTTCTTTTTATCAAAGATTCTTGTTGCGATTCTGCATTTTGGTTTAAAGAATCAGATGAAACTTGCGTTACGAGCGTCGAAGTCGGATTGGTTTGCGGCCTGGCCGGTTGATATTTTTGAATTACTCGACGATATCGAATCGTTTGCGCCTCCGAAGAATCAATCATCAAATGACTCAACGCCCAAAAGAGTAACGGAGCCATTCCGAAAGCAACGCCCGTCAGAAAAGTTTTCCAATTGATTTTTTGCATTTGAATATCCTTTATCAATTTCAATTTCATTTTCATTTAAGGGACGGATCAATAAGAGGGAAGATTCGGACGCGGCGGTCGCGATTCTTCGCCTTCACTGTTAAGAAACGCGGCGGAAACGAGAATCGGTTTTCTGTTCCATATTTTATAAACTTTGTCAACGAGACCGTCGGCAGAAACAAGAATATCGCCATTTCCGCAACCGTCAGCAGAATTAAAAGGATCGGAACGATTCATTGGAACGGTCAATTCAGGCATTCCTTGCGGAGCATAAGGCCAAGGCCAAGCGGTTGAAAGAAGTCCATGAAAATGAATATTACCGATTTTATTGGTCAAAAGTTGATGAGTATGCCCATGAATAACGGTTACTTTTTCAAAACGGCTCAAAATTTCCTGAACCTCATCCGCGTCTTCTGTCCAGAAATTCCAATCTTTATAAAGTTGATAGAGCGGCGAATGCGAAAAGAGGACTATTGGTTGATTGTCAGGACAATTTGCCAAATCATCTTTCAGCCATTGACGCATTTCTTCGCCGACCGTAAATGGACGTTGACAATGATTATCGAGTCCGGCAACGGTTTGCATTCGTTCGAATGGCGTCAAGCCGCGTTCCGTCCAGAAATCTTCTTCGAGAACGCTCATAATGCAGGAAAAATGAACTCCTTTATGATCCAAAGACCAATTGGGGCTTCCGAAAAGCGATTTCCATTTTTCGCCCATATCGAAATACCAATCATGTTCGCCAACCATAATTTTGAGCGGGGCTTTCAATTCGCTCAAAATATCATAACCGAGTTGAAGTTCTTCCGGCTGACCCAACTGGGCAAGGTCGCCGCCATAAAAAACGAAGTCCGGCTGCTCTTCCAAAGCATTGACATCCTGAACTGCCCGCATTAACGCGTTGGCAAAACGGTCATTTTTTTCTTTGACATATAAATGAGAATCGGAAATATAAGCAATTTTAAATCCGCCTGACCCATTTTCCGCCATTGCTTCATCTTGAGCGTTGGCAAATTGAATCGTTTGAAACATTCCATTCGAAAGCATTCCAACAGAAGCAGCCGCTCCAAAAGACGCCGCAGCGACTTTCAAAAAGGAACGCCGATCCAAATTTTTAAGACCTTGAAAAAAGTCGACTCTTTCCTGTTCGACTTGAGTTTCAAGATTAGCGCGACGATATTTTGAACTCATTGGGCGTTTCCTTTCGTTGCTGAAGTTGCATCAAAATTTTCAAACGAGAGCGTTTTTCGGGTTGAGATATCGACATCCCGTTCTGGTCGGGACTGTTTGGCCAAATCAGCTTGTTTACGATATTCATTGATATTCTGGTCAGAAAAACGAACATCGGTCAAACTGAACAAAAAAGCGACCAATTGATTGACTTGTTCTTCCGTTAAATTTAAAGGTTCGATTCCGCCATCAAGATAAAGATTGGGAATTCCGCCCTTATTATAATGATCGACGACATCCCAAAGCGTTTTGAACGAACCGTCATGCATATAAGGACCGGTTATTCCAATATTGAGAAGCATTGGCGTTCGAAATGCGCCCATATCATTTATATTTTTCGTAATGAGAAAACGCCCAAGTTCGCTCATATCGGTTGAAAGAGCCAATTCATCGATTTTTGCTTCGGAAGAATCTTTTGCCAAAGCTTCAAGCGCCAAATGAGTCAGTTTCGTAAAATCCTGATTATGAGCCGCGATTCCAATATTATGAAATTTATTATCCGTTCCAAGCGGATTCGAGGGACTGATTTGATGGCAAGAATTGCAACGTCCTTCCCGATTAAAAATCAACCAGCCGGCATAAGCGTCTTCGCTTAAATCTTGAACGCTTCGTCCGAGCAACGGTTGATCGGTTATATTGGAGTTGCTTTCTTTTTGAAGAAATCGAAAAAATGGCGAATCCATAAAAATAAAGGTTCGTTCAAAGACAGCAAGGGCATTTCCAATATCCTTATAATTAATGTCGCGTCCATAAGCAGCCTGAAACATTTCCTGATATTCCGGATCATCTTTTATGCCGGCAATAATGACCGCTTCATCTTCAGGCATTCCCATTTCGATTGGATTAATAATCGGTTGCATTGCTTGATGTTCAATGGTTGGCGACCGACCGTCCCAAAACATTGTATGCAATAAAGCGATATTCATTGTTGTCGGGGCATTTCGTTTTCCAAACTGCATTCCAATTCCTTCCGAAGTCGGAAGAGCGTCGCCAAAACCGCGAGTTGTATCATGACAGGTTGCGCAGGAAACGGTTCCATCTTTTGAAAGTCTCAAGTCAAAATAGAGTTTGCGTCCCAAATCGATTCGAGCCTGAGTCGTCTCATTTCCTTCTGGAATCATTGCATTCCAATATTCTTCATCAACTCCAAAGGGAATTTCGCCAACGTCGACCTTATTTTCCTGAAGTTTATCAAGAAATTTCATTTGATATTCTTCCAATGCCGCTCCATGGGAACCTTTTGGGACTCCCGTTTGAGCAAAAAGCAAGGTCGAAAAAGCCATTCCCATTGCAAAAATGATTGCAACGCCTCCCCATTTTTTTCTGATTTTTTGTCGCATTAGCTTTTTCCTTTTCTGATTATTTTGTTTGTCATCCAATTTATTCCATTTGTTCGATGAATATATCCAACAAAACAGAATCCGTTGCTTTTCATGATTTTTATTCTACAAAAATTATTTCGACTATTCTATGATCAAATCAACAATCAAACTTCTTCGGTCGAAAATCTCTCGTTGATCTCCGCAAATATTCCTCGAAACGATTGGATAAAGCGTTTGGTTTCTTAATCCGTTCTTAGTTGACAATATTGAAAAAAACAATTGAGAATGTTCCCAAAAGGTTTGAATTGATAACAAAAGCGATTTCGAATCGAATACAAAGTCTTAAAAAGCGTCAATTTGGCCTACGCAATTTTGATTTCATTGAACTTTGATTTCATTGAACATTTTTTGATAAAATATCGTTTTATTGACCAGGGAAAGCGGAAAAGCTCGAGAACTGGACGGCATTCGATAAAGTCGCAATTGACGTTGTTCGAATTCAAAGTTCAAAAATTCTCCCATTTTCAAATCGGTCGGCAAAATATTTGAAAACCTCGATATTTGCTGCAAAATAATTTGCAAAGCTTTTTGACCGGTTGCCGCTATTGTTTGACAATGAGGCAATCTTATTAAATAATTTTGCAGATTGATCGGTTCAACCAATTCCAAAAATTGATCTGACGCATTATTTTTTCGACGGATGATCTTTTCGGCGGAATCATAAAGAGCGATTTTCTTTTGAGTCAAAAAAGCTTTGATTTCATATTCTTTAAACATTTTTGCTTCGAGATTCAAAAAATGATTCTTGTCTTGAAAAAAAGCTAATCCGATAATGCGCCAGAAATCGTTTTGCCAATTTGGATAAAAAAAGTTCATCGTCCAACGTTCTTTTTTGGGCGGAAAACTGCCCAAAAACAAAAGAACTGCTTGAGACGGCAAAAAGGGTTTGATCGGATGCTCTTCAATCATTTTCGTCGTTTACCCAATTCTTTTAATATTTATATTTTGACAAGTTTTACAAATTCCATGAAAAGTTATGGAATAATTCTCGATTTTAAACCCGCTCGAAATCTCTTTTGGATATTGTATCGAATTATGATAATTTTCCGGACAATCCTCAATTGCCCCGCATTTTGAACAAATCATATGATGATGACAAAACTTTCCGTCATAACGGACAGCAACTCCTGGATGCTCAATTTTTCGAATAATTCCAAATCTGACAAATGTATCGAGAATTCGATAAACGCTTGCTCGGGAAATATCGGGAAGTCGTTCGATTGCCGCTTCGTAAACCTGATCTGCTGTTGGATGCTTTCGCGATTGGATAAGAATTTCAAAAACGATTCGACGTTGAGCTGTTATCGACAATTTCAACTCCCGACATTTTTGGCGAAAGGCATCCAATCTGGTTTTAAAATCTGACAACATAATAAATCTCTGATTTTCTGGAAAATCGACTGCTTGAAAATCTTGCTTTCTGATTTGCGAATTTGCCAAAAGTTATTATCGTTACTTTTTTCTGGCGTTCTGTTAAATTCTATTTATCGGTTCTCCCGGCGCGGAACAAACAGAACTGGAACGCCAACGTCTCGTCTGCATACGATCAAGAAAGTTGTCCCGACTCTTTGTAAAAACCAACCGACGCCTATTTACATCATTCCCCAAATATTAGTTTATTGACAATCCCGGATTATATTCGCTGCCCCAACAACAAGGGAATTATTGAAAACGAAATCGGTCGTTCATTCCGTCTTCGATCTATTCAAATCTCAATATCAGATATTAAAAAATGTCTCTTCATGTTCAAAAAACAAGAAAAAACTGATGAGAATTTATATCAATTGAGATAATATATCAAATAATTCCTTGAATGTCAATGACTCATTGAAAAAAGAATTGGTTTTATCAATGAGTCATTATTTTTTCTCGCGACAATATTATCAGCAATGATCAACTTGTTTTAAGTTTTAATATTTCATATATGCATTATTTATCATAATCAGTATGACGCTTTTGAACCTTTCTGTAAGAAATGATTACATTTTTGTAAAACCAAACTCCCGACCTTTGAGTTACTCATTTAACCGTTATAATAAAAACAGAATAAAAAGTTGATAAAAATCTTGGAAAAATAAAATAAACGATAATCGAAAATAAAACTTTTCCTTTGATAAAAAGTATTTGAAACTTCCTTTTATTCGTTTCAATTTAAAATGGGTCACAGAAAACGAACAAAGTTGTTTCCAATATTTTCTTCATTGTTTTTTTAATTTCATTTTGTTTGGCATACTATTTGCTCTATTATTAATTGTCAGCAGATTATTATACTCAAACCGATAAAAAGTTCCGAATCGTTAGGGTCAACCCCCAATAACGACGGAAAATTTGATGAAGACAAATCCTGCCGCACATAACAACTTCGATATTTCTGTTTATTTGATCTTCCGGAAAGTTATCCGTTTGACCTTTCAAAAAGGGAGATTGAGTCAAACTTTTTCGACGTTATTCAAAACGGTTTAATTATTAATTGACAAAAATCAGGAGAAATCAATAATGAGTAACCGCAATCGGATTCATGCCGTCAACGCGGTCGCCGATCGACCAGTTCCCGGTCTTTTAGACGCTGTTCCCGCTTCCCTAGATTATTATGGCGAAGACGTTTTTAATTTTCCGAAAATGCGACGTTTTTTATCCGAGGCAACTGCCAAAAAACTCATTGCTACAATCAGTCAGGACGTTCCATTGGATCCGGATATTGCGGGAGAAGTTGCTCACGCAATGAAAGAATGGGCAATCGGTCGGGGAGCAACTCATTTTACGCATTGGTTTCAACCTTTAACCGGTTCAACCGCAGAAAAACATGACGCCTTTTTGGATATTAACAGTCAAGGCGAAGTTATTTTGTCTTTCTCGAGCAAAAATCTGATTATGGGCGAACCGGATGCTTCCAGTTTTCCCTCGGGAGGACTGCGCTGTACTTTTGAAGCCCGCGGTTATACCGCTTGGGATCCAACAAGTCCCGCCTTTATTAAACGTCATGCAAACGGGGCAACTCTCTGTATTCCAACCGCATTTTGTTCTTACACAGGCGAAGTTCTCGATAAAAAAACGCCTCTTTTGCGCTCGATGCAAGCTTTACGCAAATCGCTTACGCGGTTCATGAAATGCTTTAAGCAGCCGGAAGAGCATACAACAATAACGCTCGGCGTTGAACAGGAATATTTTTTGATTGACCGCAATTTTTATTTGCATCGACCTGATTTAGTTCAAACAGGTCGAACCCTCTTCGGGTCGGCTCCGCCGAAGCATCAGCAGCTCGAAGATCATTATTTTGGTTCCATTAAACCCCGGATTCTTCAGTTTATGGGCGAAGTTGAGCAAGAACTTTGGAGACTCGGCATTCCCGCTAAAACTCGACATAATGAAGTTGCCCCGGCTCAGTTTGAAATCGCGCCGATTTTTGAAGACGTTAATTTAGCGGTCGATCACAATATGCTTGTTATGGAAGTTTTGCAACAGGTCGCCGCGCGAAACGGACTGGTTTGCCTGCTTCATGAAAAACCGTTTGCGGGAATTAACGGTTCCGGAAAACATAACAATTGGGCTATTTCCTATGGAAAACGAAACCTGCTTGATCCCGGTCATGATCCTAATGATAACGCCATTTTTTTAACTGTTTTGTCCGCTATTATTCGAGCTGTTGATTTGCATTCTGATATTCTTCGTTCAACAACGGCCAGCGCAGGAAATGATCATCGTTTGGGAGCAAATGAAGCGCCGCCGGCCATCATTTCCATTTTCCTTGGCGCTCAGTTAGCGGATATCATCGATCACTTGGAAAATGGAACCGTTACCGGATCCCGACATCGACCGTCCTCGATGCGAATCGGCGTCGACGCTATTCCTTCATTTTCCTGTGACGCAACTGATCGAAATCGAACAAGTCCTTTCGCTTTTACCGGAAACAAATTTGAATTTCGCGCCGCTGGTTCAAGTCAATCCTGCGCTGATGTCAATATGGTTCTCAATACAATTGTTGCGGAATCCTTGGATTATATTTCTGAAAAGCTGGAAAAAGTCCCTCAGGAAGAGTTCAATAACGAACTTCAAAACATTTTGAAAACAATCATCAAAAATCATAAACGCATTATTTTCAACGGCGACAACTATAATCCGCAATGGCTCAAAGAAGCTCAAAAACGCGGATTGCCCAATATGACCAATACAATGGATGCCATTAAACCGTTGTTGAACGCGAAAAATTTTCAATTGTTTGAAAAATATGGCGTTTTTTCCCAGGTTGAAATGGAATCTCGCTTTGAAGTGTTTCTCGAAGAATATCATCGCAAGGTCCGGATTGAGGGAGAAATCGCGCTGGAAATTGCAAGAAGCATGATTATGCCGGTTGTAAGGGAAGAATTTGGACGTCAAATGGCCGCTCTCAAGGCTGCCGAAGATCAGCAGATTATTTCGGGAACTGTTTCCTTGCGTCGCGTTGCTGAAAAATTGGGTCAGAAGTTGGACGAATTGGAAGAAGGTTGCAATTCTCTCGAAAAAGCGATCAATGGTCTTCATGAAGAAATTATTACGGCTATGAATAATATTCGCCAAATCGTTGATTATTTAGAGCATATTATTGACGACAGTTGCTGGCCCTTACCAAAATATCGAGAAATGCTCTTTATTTATTGACCAACGCTTAAAAAACAGATTTCGCCCTTCTTGTATTTGATTATTAAATCAATTGAACCATTAATGAACATTGTTTTCAATCCGATTGCTATTCGTTTTTGTCAGTCCCTCGAATTATTGTATTCCGAAAAATAGATAAAGAAACAATATCCAAACGGAGATTCGGTTATTGGATTTTGGTCAAAAGATATTGGAAGTTCCTTTTTTCCTTTTCCATTTTCCGTTCTCCATAAATCATCCAGGAGAAAAAAAATGTCTCTAATCATTCCGCGCGACTACATTCCCAAGCTCGTTCCAGAAATGATGGAACAAGCGATCACTTTTTTGAAAGAAACGTTTCAGGAAAACCTTTCGTCGGCCTTAAATCTTCGCCGAGCGACAGCGCCGCTTTTTGTCCTTTCTGGAACAGGAATCAACGACGACTTGAATGGAACGGAACGGGCCGTTTCATTTCCGATAAAAGATATGGGCGACCAACGGGCGGAAATTGTTCATTCCCTGGCCAAATGGAAGCGAATGAAACTTGGCGCTTATAAGATTCTGCCCGGTTACGGAATTTATACCGATATGAATGCCGTTCGAGCCGACGAAGAACTCGACAATCTTCATTCGCTTTATGTTGATCAATGGGATTGGGAACGAACCATAACGGCGGAAGATCGAACCATTCCTTTTTTAAAATCAATTGTTGAGTCGATTTATGATTGTCTTCTCGTAATTGAGCAAGAGGTTTATTATCAATATCCGCACATAATGCCCATTCTTCCTGATTCAATAACGTTCATTCATGCGGAGGATCTTCTTCAGGAATATCCAACGCTTTCGCCCAAAGAGCGGGAAAATGCCGCGGCTCAAAAATTTGGCGCCATTTTTATTATCGGAATCGGCGGAAAACTTTCCGATGGCAAAAAGCATGACGGTCGAGCGCCTGATTATGATGACTGGAGTTCGGAAACCCAACCCGGTTATTTCGGACTTAATGGCGATATTGTTGTTTGGAATCCTGTTCTCAAACAAGCTTTTGAGCTCTCTTCAATGGGGATTCGAGTTGATAAAACAGCGTTATTGCGCCAATTGGATTTAGAAGGTTGCCCGGAACGCAAAGAACTCGAATTTCATAAAGCGCTTTTGGAAGACAGAATTCCCCTTTCGATCGGCGGCGGAATTGGTCAATCGCGACTCTGCATGTTTTTTCTCCGTTGCGCTCATATTGGAGAAGTTCAAGCGTCGATTTGGCCGACCCAAATGATCGAAGAATGCGCCAGGGGAAACATCTTCTTAAGATAAACGAACGCCAAATTAAAAAAGACAAAAAGAATCAAATACTGCGATTGTTTTCATTGCAAAACGGAAAGAACAATCGCTTTGGTTTGTTTTCCTTTCCTGTTGTTTCGTCTCAGATTGATTCGCTTCATTGAGGTTTTGCGACTATTATCCTTATGAATCATAAAAAAAGATCTGGACGAACAACAGGTTTTTTATTGAACAGCAATAGAAATTAAGACAACATATTCAATAATAGCATATTAAATCAACCTGCGACAGGAACATTTTCTTCAATGGCGGGGCCGATATCAAGCTTTTCGTCGTTTTGACCTGCTTTAACGGTTATTTTCAAATCGGACGTCGATTTTGAACCATATTTTTTGGGAATAGTTCGAATGATTTTTGTTGGCATTCCTTCGCCAGCTCCTTCCTGAGCTTCGGCGCGTTCAAGAATGACTTCTTTGCTGACGCGAACAATATATTCGCCTTCAGGGCAACCGTCCCAATTTCCATTCGTCATAATTTTTAAAACGCCGTTGGCGTCGGTTAAACCGCCGAGCGACCATTTAAATGATTCCTTCTTTTCGACTGGTTCTAAATTGATATGAGCCTCGGCGCATGGAACGCCTTCTTGAGTCAAAGTTATCGTCAACGGATAAAGTTTCGGCAATTCTTTCGGTTTTTTCGGGCCCTTGGAACAACCGATAACGACAAAGCTGACAATTAATAACAAAGCAATTGAAAAATATTTCATTAATGAATCTCCTTGGAAATTTAAAGCTGAATTCAATCGATAAAGTCAATTGAAAAACAGCCCCTGAACTCGATATAATGAACTTCAGGAGCTGAACAAAGAATATTTCAACGTTCTATTTCATTGAAATAAAATGATAAACGAAAAGATTTAACAAAAAATAAACGATCTTATCAATTGCTGGTCGATTCGCCCCCTTCGACTGTACTCATTGCTCCCCAAACGCCATAAGGACTACGACCGCTGGTTACGCAATATAACGAAGGATCGCCCGTATCAATTGTATCGGAAACGAAACGAACGGAACCGTCCATCATCGAAGCGTTGACGCCGCCGGAATGGTTGCTTTGAGCGCTTCCGACGCCCCAATTGTTATCGGCGCCATAAGAACAGTTCGGGCTGTTCGGCGGAAGACATGTATTGAAACCGCCATAAAAGAATTGACCATCCAACCAGCGTTGACCTCTCCAAGCGTCTGTTGACGCATCGACGGCAAGTTCCGTTCCGACCTTCTGATCAAGACAGGGCTGCGGACGAGAATTGCCATCATACATTGAACTCACGTAAACGACGAGATTACCTTTAATCGCTCGGCCGCCGGTTCCGGATGCACTAACCGTTTCAGAAAAACCAAGCGTATTGGATGTTCCGTCGGCACAGGTTGCGAAAGAGGTAAAATCTCCGACTCGGAAAACGCCTCGATTTGCGACTTTTGCCGCTGCGCCATTTTCATCGTTTGGATGTCGGTTAATATTCCAGAGTCCGTCGCCTCGATTCGTCAAATAATTCAAACGACCTGTCGCGTGACCATCTGTTGACGGGCTTTTCGCATTTCCATCAGAAGGGCAAAGGAACGCGCTAACAACAGACGCAAGAGCGGGGAAATCCGGGTTGGCGTCAACCCAAGGATGTTCCAATTTGGCGCCGGTTGGCCCTTGAGAATTCGTATAACCGATCAATGTATCATAAAGAGCTTGCTGTTCAACGAACGGCATGAGAAAAACAACGGTTCCGAACGGCCCGCCTGCTGGCATATTTCCTCCATTAGAGATCATTCCACTGTTTCCAAGCATAGCCCGAGCGGCCGGAAGTGAATTGTTGACATCATGATAATTATGAAGAGCAAGCGTCAACTGCTTCAGGTTATTCGTACATTGCATACGACGCGCTGCTTCTCGAGCTGCTTGAACAGCAGGAAGAAGAAGACCAATTAAAATTCCAATGATCGCAATAACAACCAACAATTCAACAAGGGTAAAACCTTTTCGGGAGATGTTGCCCTCTCCCCCCATTTTAACATTTTTGATTAACATAAACATTCTCCTTAAAAACGGGATTTGCATAATTCTATAGATAATTATGTTTGACCTATTAACAGTAACAAATATGTAACAAAAGGATATTTCAGACCCTTTTTTCCAATAACAATGATTATATTCAAAACGACACTAATTTTCAACCAAAAAATATAAAATCGTTTTTATTTATAAATGAATTTTAACAGCAAAAATCAATTTGTTTGACCGCCAAATTTTTCATGGCAAGTTGTATTGCAAGTCGAATCGATCTCTTTAAAGGCAGCGCTGAACGTTTCAAAGGGAATCTTCTCTTCATGAACTTGATGAGCAACTTTATTGAGCTCAATGGCTCGAGAATAAAGTTTATCGCAATAAGATTGCCAAAGTTCTTCTTCATTTGGAGCCAGGGTTTCGTCAACATTTGGCCGACAGCCAATCGCAACGACAGCTAATGCGGCGCTTGCTCCCAATATTTTCTGCGTATTCGCTTCTCGTCGAAAAGTTTTTTCGTTTCGACTCAACCGTTTAATTTCTGTCGTCATTGACGGAAGAGCCTTTTTCATAATCGGCGAAAGATGCGCAACCTTTTCCCATTTTAACATCGAAGGATCATTTTGACTTTGAAATGCTTCCTTCGTTTTTTCAACCGCTTCTTTGGCCTCTTCTTTATTCGATACGAAATTAATTTTTTGTGCCGCTTCAATCAAACCGACAACTGCGGTTTTGTATTGACTTTCTTCAGGCGATTTGCCGATAACCAACGCGATCAAAATAAAAACGTTCGCATCTCGATAAAGAGACTCAACGCCGTCGGAAAAATTCGGATTCATATTTAAATCTTCGATATCGCGGCACATCTTCTCATAATAAAAAAGAAGCTGCGATTCCAAGTCGCTCATCGGCGGAAATTCGATTGAAAGTCCTGCCGAATATCGCGGCGACGTCTTAGTCAAAAAAAAAAGCCCCCAATGAAAGAGTCTCGTCGGTATTTGATTCTGCCGGAGCTGGTTCTGCCGGAGCAGGT
>JAUNBG010000045.1:12681-27158 GCA_030527205.1 Planctomycetia bacterium | reverse complement strand
GAAAAGAATAATGTACTTATCCAGTCATTGCTAATTTAACACGTCATTTCTAAGATTGATTTTCTCCATTAATTGTGTTGCTTCATCAAATTTTCCTTCCTCATACAAATTTTGAACTTTGTAAACTTTCAGGCTCTCGAGATAAGGAATACCGAAATAAGAAAAGAGACCAGTCAAAGCGAAAATCAATAAAATCGTTGTTGTGATTACAATTTTTGTTCGGGTATGCAACGGAATGAAAGAAGAGCGACGAACGATGGCCTGATCCAAATCAAATATAACATCTTCAACTTTTTGATAACGTTTTTTGTTATCTTGTTGCAATAATTGAATAAGAATTGATAAAATGTCGGACGGAACATAAATTTTATTGTTATAGAGAAATTTTTTCAAGGAAGGGGCAATTTTGAGTTCGGTTCGCGTCAGATCGAACCATTGATTCGGTTGTTTTCCAGTCAGAAGAAAGAAAAAAGTTCCCCCCAAACTGTAGAGATCGCTTCTGGTATCAAATTTTCCTTGAAAATAAGTTTCAGGCGCCATATAGGCGGGGGTTCCAATAACTTTTTGGGAAGAATCGTCCTTGTCGACATAGCGAATCTCAGTTTTTAGATATTCAAATCCTGTCTTTTGAAAGATTTCTGTTTCCGGATATTTGATACTTTCGGGAAAGAATTTATTCGTCGAGGCGGAGAGTCCCAAATCGAGAATTCGAACTCTTCCGGATTTTTGTTCCAGCATAATATTTTCGGGCTTAATGTCCCGATGAACAATGCCAAGTTGATGAATCGTTTTGAGTCCTAAAGCAATTTCTCGAATAATGCGCAAAATTTCTTTGTAAGAAAGACGTTTTTTTGAAAAAGAATGATAATTGTCAACATATTTTCTGAGAGTCATGCCGTCAATATATTCCATAATCAGAAAAAGCCCGTCGTCTGTTTTTTCGCTTCCATATCCTTGGACAAAAGCAGAACCGGAGGGCAAGTTCCCTAAAATAGTCAACTCTTTTTCAAACAGTTTAAGTCTTTCTTCTTGAGTTTTGGGATCTTTTAGAATCGATTTTATCGCGACTCTTCGTTTTAAAGGACTAATATCAAAACCTTCGTAAACGACGCCCATTCCCCCCTGACCAATAACGTTGACAAATTGATAATTTCCTATTCTTGTTCCTAAAAGATTATTAACAGCGATTGAGTTTCGCTGGGAATTTTGTTCTTGCAAAGAAACGATTTTTTGATGAATTGTTGATTTGTATTGCGGAAAACGAATGTCGTATTCGTCTTCGCTGATGGGAAGGCTGTTCTGTAATTTCAGGGAAAGATCAATTTCCAAAAGTCGTTCAAATAATTCCATTTTGTTGTTTGGATCGACTTGCAACAGAATTTCTTCAATAGACAACGAGTTGGTATACCAATGTTTTTCGAAATCGAAAGTATATTTATAGAGATCCGAATAGACTGATTGAGGAAAAGGTGAAGTTGTTGTATTCAAGTTAAATTTTGATAACATTAAATTGGATCCTGATAAACAAGTTAATCGATATCGAATTTTCCTTCAGGGGGAAATTGTTCTTGGGGTAACCGCGTTTGAAAATGAATGTTTTGGATCGCTTTTAAGCAATAGAACAATGGCAATGACAAAATCTTGAGGAATCAATGGAACGATAGACGCATAAAAAAACAATGATATACTTTTTATGTTGACCTGTTTATGCTCAAGCATATTGAACTTTTGAGTTCAAAGCTCCGATAACGAAGAGCGGTTTGCTGAAGGCGAAGCTCGTCACTCAAAGCGTCTTCAGTATAATTTATTTTTGATCGAATATACAATATATTATCAGCAGTTTGAATTCTCTGTCTATATCTTATAATCTGATTGATTTAATTTTTGTTGATTTTTTTTGATTTTGTCGTTATTGTTTTGATATAGATTAAAATTAATGAACTTTTCAACTGACTTAAGTATTAAAAATGGAAAGACAGTCCCTTAATTTTCGACCGACCGCTCCGTTGACCAATCTTGTCAAACGCGCCAAATTATTGCAAAAAATTCGTTCTTATTTTGATTCTCGCGGTTTTATCGAGGTTCAAACGCCAGTTTTGTCGCAGGATACTGTTGTTGATTCTTTTATTGATCCGCTTACCGTTTCTGTTGACATTTTGGGACAAACGCAAACTTATTATCTTCAAACGTCTCCTGAGTTTGCCATGAAACGCCTGATTGCCTCTGGAATGACAGCCATTTATCAGATAACGCCCGCTTTTAGAAAAGGAGATCGAGGCAATCTGCATAATATTGAATTCAGTTTGCTTGAATGGTATCAGATCGGAAAAAATTACCAAGAAGGACGCCAATTTTTAATTGATCTTATTCAAAATATTTTCAATGACGAAACATTTCAAAAAATCCTGGCTCATGAAGCGGAATGTTCTTTGGAGTTGAACCGTTCTTTATTGTTTGAAAAAGAGAACCGTTCGGCTCAAACTCATTTTGAAGTTCAACAGCGTTCCTTTGGTCAGGTTTTTCTTAATGAGACTGGACTTGATCCTCATCAAGCAACGCGAAACGATTTTCTGGCCTTTGCCGACTCGGTTCATTTGAATTATCCCGATTCGTTTCTTGATGAAAAGTCGCCTGCTGACGAAAATGATTGGATTGACCTGATTTTCTCAAGCATTGTTCAACCGCGATTGAGTCAGGGAATTGACGGGACGCAACCCTTTTCAGCGGTTGTTTTATATGATTATCCGGCTTCGCAATCTCAACTTGCCCAAACGCGAACCGTTCTTCCAAGCCGTTCTTCTGAGTTTGCCAAACGATCTGATTCATTTAATAAAAGCGTTACGGTTTCTGAACGTTTTGAACTTTTTGTTAATGGAATAGAATTGGCAAACGGATATCATGAACTTTGTGATTCATCTGTTTTGCGATATCGAATTCAAAAAACATTAAAAAATCGATTGTTGAATGGTTTTCCGTCTCTTCCGTCGGAATCGCGTCTTTTGGCGGCCATGGACAGCGGACTCCCCGATTGCTGCGGCTGCGCTCTCGGATTGGATCGACTTCTTATGGTTCTTCTCAACGCTTCTTCGATTGATGAAGTCTTGACTTTTCCCATTGAACTGGCTTAAGTCTTTCTCTTCAAGCCGATTGAAGACTTTTGGCCCGAAAAACTTTTCTTGCGGAAGTTTTAAAACGCCCAAATAGAAATTCGTGCGATTATTTGTTTTTGTTTTTGTCACAGATTATTTCATGGAAGTTCCAAAAACCCGCAGCGAGCAAGGACGTCTTGTCCGCAAGAACAGGTTTTCGCAAAGTTTTCCGAATTGAGTTTATTGCAAAAAACAGGTTTTTAGAACTTCCTTTGAGTTTTAAATCATAATCTGAAAGAATATCTTGAGACAGGGGATTTTAAAAAAGTCGAAATCAGGTTAAAATAAAAAAGCAGAATTAACATTTTTCGACAGGAAGGAATTAGTTTGATGAGCAACAATACTTGTTCTTGCGCGGAGGCCGATAATCGTCCTGATTTTAACAAGGGAGACGGTCTTTTGCCCGTTATTGCGCAAGATATCGTTAATGGCGACGTTTTGATGTTGGCCTATATGAATGAAGATGCTTATGAAGAAACCGTTAAATCAGGCCAGGCGGTTTATTTTAGTCGAAGTCGAAATAAACTTTGGCGAAAAGGCGAAGAGAGCGGAAACGTTCAAAAAGTTCATTCGATTTATCTCGATTGTGATCGCGATACTCTTTTGATTAAAGTTGAACAAATTGGCGGCGCTGCTTGTCATGACGGTTATAAAAGCTGTTTTTATCGAGAAATGACAAACGACGGTTTAAAAATAATTGCCGATCGCGTTTTTGATCCGAGCAAAGTTTATACAAAATAAAGGAAAAGAAAATCAATGTCTGCCGCAAATGTTTTAAAATTGGGAATCCCAGCAGGAAGTCTTCAGGAAGCAACCGTCGAACTCTTTCGTCGAAGCGGATTTAATATTACGATTGAAAAACGAAGCTATTTTCCGACAATCGATGATGAAGAAATTGAATGTATGCTGATTCGCGCCCAGGAAATGGCTCGTTATGTTGAAAATGGCGTCCTGGATGCTGGTCTGACCGGTCATGATTGGATTCAGGAAACAAATGCGGATGTTCAAGAAGTTGCTGAATTGATGTTCTCAAAAGTCAGTCGCAAACCGGTTCGTTGGGTTCTTTGCGTTCCGGAGAACTCTCCTGTTCAAACGGTCAAAGATCTTCAAGGGAAACGAATCGCGACGGAAGCGGTTGGTTTGACCAGACGTTATCTTGAAAAAAATGGCGTTGAAGCCAAAGTTGAATTCAGTTGGGGCGCAACAGAAGTCAAACCGCCCAAATTGGCCGACGCCATTGTCGAAGTTACCGAAACGGGAAGTTCGCTTCGCGCCAATAATTTGCGCATTGTTGACGAGATTTTGCAGAGTACAACGCGGTTTATCGTCAATAAACAATCTTATGAAGATTCCTGGAAGCGCAAAAAGATCGAAGATATTGTTCTTTTGCTTCAAGCGACAATGGCCGCAGAAGGACGCGTTGTTTTGATGATGAACGTTCCCAAAGAACGACTTTCCGATGTTCTTGGGATTCTTCCTGCTTTGAAAAAACCGACCATTGCAAATCTTTCCGATGAAAATTGGCTCGACGTTACAACAATCGTCGATGAAAAACTTGTTCGTTCTTTGATTCCTCGACTCAAAGACGCTGGCGCCTGCGGCATCATCGAATATTCGATCAGTAAAATAATTGATTAATCCAATTTAATATCGCTTCTGTAACTCAAAGAGTAAGCGTTTTCGTTATTCAAAAAACAAACGTTTTATTAATATTGTTCGCAAAATCAATTGGTCGCAGAATAAATGGATTAAAATGGGAAATATTTCATAAATAATCCAAAGAAAAAGATTATTTCCTTTTTTAGCGTTTCTGCTTCTCGCGAGAAATTAATAAAACGGACTTTAACAGTTTGAGTCAATAAAACAGTTATCGTCACAGAAAGGTCTTCCGTCTTGGAAACGAAAGTTGCTCATCTCAATTGAATTCGTTTGGACGCCTGTTTTTCCTTTGACGTTTCCCTTTTTCGCTTGAAATTTGAGGGCTCAACGATTCGGTTTCAACAGGCTTGCGTTGAACTTTGACAAAAAGTCCCCGTATTGACACGAATTAAGATACTGATAAAATTTTACTGATATTCAAGTCAATATGTTTTGAATAAATCGTCTTATTTTAAGAACAGTTTTATCATTTCGACCCCAATTAATCAAGACAAAAACATTGCTCTGTTTTAACAAAACAAACAAAGCCGGTCGGGATTACAAAAACGGTTCATTAACCATTTCTCGCTGCAGAGGAGCGCGATCATGCCAAGAATAGTTGTATTGGACAGCTTGTCGGAAGACGGTCTGAATTTGATGAAGGCTGCTCATATTGAATATGAGGAACGAATTGGTCTAAAAGGCGAAGAACTTCGTTCAACTTTAATGGATTTCGATGGAGCGATTTGTCGAAGCGGAGTTAAAATAACAGCGGAATCATTGGAAGGCAACAAGCGACTCAAGGCAATTGCTCGAGCAGGCGTCGGCGTTGATAATATTGATTTAAAAGCGGCAACGCGTCACGGAATTATCGTTATGAATACGCCGGGCGGAAATACTGTTTCAACCGCGGAGCAAACGTTTGCCCTTCTTCTTTCTCTGAGCCGGAATATTCATCCCGCTTATCAATCTCTGATCGAAGGCCGTTGGGATCGCAAAAAGTTTACGGGTCATCAATTGGGCGGCAAAATATTGGGCATTATCGGAATGGGACGAATCGGTCAAACCGTCGCAAAATTTGCCAAGGCTTTCGATATGAAAGTTTTGGCTTTTGATCCTTATCTCTCGGCTCAACGCGCGAAAGAGCTTGGCGTTACCGTTTTTGATACGATTGCTGAACTTCTTCCTCAAGTCGATTATTTAACCGTTCATACGCCGCTTAATGACGCAACCCGAAATCTGATTGATACGAAAGAAATTCAACTTCTCAAAAAAGGCGCTTGCCTGATTAACTGCGCTCGAGGCGGAATTTATAATATGGACGCTTTGGTTGAAGGTCTTAAAAGCGGTCAACTCGGCGGCGTTGCGATCGACGTTTATCCTGAAGAACCCTGTACATCTCATCCGCTTTTTGGAATGCCAAATGTCGTCTGTACGCCGCATTTGGGCGCGAGCACAGAAGAAGCTCAAACGAACGTCGCTTTGGAAGCGGTTCAACTTCTCATTGATTATCTTAACAAGGGCGTCATTCGCCAGGCAGTTAATTTTTCGCCTTTAGATCCGGAAACGCTTCGAGATCTGCGCGGTTATCTTGACGTCGCTTATCGATTGGGACTGTTGAGCAGCCAAATCGCTTTGGGAGCAATCAATTGCTGTACATTAAAGTTTAAGGGGGAAATCAGCAGCAAGAATACAACTCTGCTGACCAGCGCTTTTACTGCCGGGCTTTTGACTTCCATTCTTGATGAACAGATCAGCATTGTCAGCGCCGCTCCAATGGCGCAAGAGCGGGGATTGAAAATCGTTGAAGAAAAATCAAATGAAACCGGCGATTTTCGTTCGACTTTAGGCGCCGATATTCAAACGGATAAAGGAACGACTTCGATTCTTGGAACTGTTTTTGGCAATTCGATGCCCCGTTTGATTCAAATGGATGATCAACGTCTGGAAAGCTATTTGGATGGCAATCTTTTGTTTTTCCTGCATAAAGACGTTCCTGGCGTTATTGGAACCGTTGGCGGCGTTACGGCAAAATATAATGTCAATATTGCTCATATGTCTGTCGGTCGCAACTCGCATCAGCAGCCGGGTCAAACGGCTCTCGGCATTCTTTCGTTGGATTCTCCCCTTTCTCCGCAAGCTTTGGAAGAAATCAAATCCAAAGAAAAAGAGATCGAAAAAGTCGTTGCGGTTACTCTTCCCGCTTTGGGGCAATATCCTTCCTGGATGAGTTAATCTGTTATTTGGAACGTTTATTCAAATCCGGTTTTGCGCGTCAGATTTCCTCTTTTGTTTGTTATTGTCTGGTTGCGAATATAATGATCCCGGATTTGCATTTCTCTTGATTATTATGAAAGGAAAGCGCAAAGGCTTTCCTTTTTTCTTGTTTATCTTTGGGGAATATTTCAAGCGCGAACGAATAACCTTTGACTTTTCGAGCTTAATGAGATAAAATCAAAACATTGGACTTTTTCTTGACGCTTTGACTCGAAAAAAAGAGGGGCTGTTATTTGAGGCAAAAAACGAAAAAGATTCTATATTGAAATCGAATTTGAATAAAAAGTCGTTGACCTGAATCAAAAATGTCTTTGACTTGCCGTTAAAAACAGTTGTTTCGCGGCAATGTTTAATTCAGTTGAATCCCATTCGAAACAGCTGTTTCGCAAGGTCATTTTTGTCGCCTTGGCCCGTTTTGCTGGACGTTACCGAAGACAGAATGGGCAACAATTTTTCTTCGTTTATGATCCGCCCGTTTATAATCCGTTCTTTCGCTTAAAGGTTTGCGAACCCCAATTCCGGGTTTCTTTGGGTTGCGTCCAGGAATGACAAAAATCGTTTGATTTTCCCGCTCCGTTGGTTGTTGCCCCCCGTTGATATAATTTGCGAACTTCAGAATTTAGGAGAATTAAAATGTTTTCAAGATCAGGAAATTTTTATTGGATTCTTATTTTGGGATTTCTTATTATAACTTCCGCGTCGACAGAATCGCAGGAATATTCGTCGGAAATCATTGCGAAAATGTTGTCAAAAGAAGTTTGTCTCGGACCGGCAACCAATTGGGGAGAGCCGATTTTGGATTTGAATGAAATTCTTCAAAACGAAGCCATTCCCGGTTCGCTTGCCCTGCCTTTTGCTTCTGCGCCAACGCTTTCCCGAGTTTGTTTGGATCGCAATCTTAAACTGGACGCGTCGCAGTTCGGCGATTTTTATCTTTCGGTTGAGTATTCCGACCCCAGGGCCGTTCGTTATGTGACCCTTTATTTTCATAGCGGCAACGGTTGGTTTTCGATGACTGGTTCTCCTCGAAAAATGGGACGAAATGAAACCGTTCTTTATCAATTCAGTCCCGCTTTGGCAGAAACGGAAGGAACTCCAGACAGTCTCGAACGAGTTGATTCAATTCGGCTCGCTTTTTGGAAAGGAATTGAAACAGAGGCTTCGGTTGCCCTGAATTTTTTGACTGGAACAACAAGTTCGGTCGCTATTTTGGCCGATAATCAATATGACGGCGTTTGTCGGAAATTTCTCGAACGCGGGGGAATTCCTTCTTTTTCGTTAAAACCGGAAGAAATGACGCCTGATCGTTTGCAAAATATAACAACTTTGATTCTTCCGAATGGCGAAGTTTTAACCGACGCGATGATTCCCGTTTTGAGTGAATGGTTGGATCGCGGCGGTTTTCTCGTTGCCTGTTATGGGCTTCCTGAATCGTTAATGAAAAAACTGGGCTTTTCAAGGGGACAATATATCCATTCGAATAATGCCGGAATCTCCTTTTCTGAAGTTCGTTTTACGGACGAATATCGAAATAATGACCTGGCTCCCAAACTATTCAAACAGAATTCGCATAATATTATTTATGCCAGCCCCATAACAGATCTGGATGACGATTTTCTAAAAAAACAGGAAAACAGACCGATTATCGCCGCTTTTTGGTTTGACGAAAAAGGCCAGAAAACAGAATATCCCGCAATGTTGGCAAGCGGTCGAGGGATTTATTTCTCGCATGTTTTTTTGTCTGACGATTCAGAAAATAAACAATTGTTTTGGACCGATCTTTTGATTCATCGAGACCCCTTGATCTGCGGACGAATTTTAACTTCTTGCTGGATTGCTTTGCTTCAAATTGGTTTAACGCCCTATTCTGATAAATCGCAACAGGAAAAAGCAGCGATTCAGGCCGCTTCCGCTCTTGAAAAGCAAGGTTGGAACATTTCCGAAGTTCTTGATTTAATCGCTCAAAAAAGAACGTCTTCGCAAAAAAATAATATCAATCGTCTTTTGAACGACTTGAGAACAATATTGAAAAACCGTTCTATTGCTTATTGCCAGGGACTTCAGGCTTGCCCAAACGAGACGCGTTTTTTTTGGGAACATTCTGGTTTGGGAGCTTGGCATGGCGATTGGGATCGAACAATGAAAGCTCTTTCGGAAGCGGGATTCAATGGCGTTCTTCCGAATATGTGTTGGGGGGGGCGAGCTCTTTATAATAGCGACGTTCTTCCCTTGGACGAAAGAACGAAACAATATGGCGATCAGATTGAACAAGCTGTTCGAGCAGGTCAAAAATATGGCGTTGAAGTTCATGTTTGGAAAGTTAATTTCAATGCGTCGGGAAGTTCTCAAGAGTTTGCGGATCAGATGATTGCTGAAGGTCGCGTTCAAAAATCGTTTCAAGGCAAAAATGAAGATCGACGCGTTTGGCTCTGTCCTTCTCATCCGAAAAATCAGCTGTTGGAAATTGACGCAATGACTGAAATCGCAACCAAATATGACGTCAATGGCATTCATTTCGATTATATTCGATATCCCGACAACGATCATTGTTTTTGCGACGGTTGTCGAGATCGTTTTTTCGCTTTTTATTTGAAAACAACAGGAAAACAGCTTGAAAATTGGCCTGAAATTGCCCGAAACGATCCAGAAATCAAAAAGGCTTTTGATCAATGGCGTTGCGATCAAATAACGGCGGTCGTTCGAGGCGTTCATGATAAAGTCAAGGCCGTTAAACCGTCGATTAAAATTTCTGCTGCGGTTTTCAACGGTTATCCTGGAACAAAACAGAGCATTGGCCAGGATTGGGGACTTTGGATCGAAAAAGGATATTTGGATTTCGTTTGTCCAATGAACTATACAGATGACAGCCTGGGCTTTGCGACAATGGTCGAGAATCAGATGAACGTTGCGGATCATCGAATTCCTTTATTTCCTGGAATCGGATTGACTGTTCCGCGACGACTTCAACCGGATGAGTTGGCCGTTCAAATTGAAACAACGCGAAAAAATCAAACGGGCGGCTTCATTTTGTTCGATTTGAATCAATCAACAGCGGAAACTTATCTTCCCTTATTAATCGGGACTCCTTTTGCCGATAAACCTGAAACAACGATAGACCAATGATCAACGGCATATTGTTCATTTGAGCATAACGTTCTTATGCTCAACTTTTTTAAAAACGGTTGTTATCCTTGACTTTTGATTTCTGAAAGACGCAAGTTTTTTTTAACTCATTTGTCTGGCATTGACTGACCGACGCCTGAAATCGCTTTTTCAGAGCTTTGTGTATAACGATTGTTGTTTTTCTGCAAAATCTAACCCAGCGAAATATAAAAATGAAGAGTTTAACGGATCAATCAGAAATCAATTTTGTTCAAACAGATCAACTTGCTCGAATGTTAAAAGATCGTTTTGTTTGCGATTTAATCGGCATAAAATTGATTGAAGCGGGAATAGGGTTCGCAAAAGCGGAATTGGAAATTCGCGACATTCATCATAACGGCATCGGAATTGTTCAGGGAGGCGTTCTCTTTACAATCGCCGATTATGCCTTTGCCGCCGCCTGTAATTATGCCGAAGACGAAGTTGTTGGAATCGAAACATCCGTCTCTTTCGTCAAATCTGTTAAATCCGGAAAAATTATTGCCGAAGCCCAGGAAGTTTCTCGATCAAATAAATTTGCCTGTTGCGATGTTCGCGTTCTTAACGAAAAAGGAGAGTTATTGACCCTTTTTCATGGACGCGGTTATCTGCTTCCAAAAAAAATAAAATCGACAAAATCTTTTTGACATTTTTCCTTCTCCTTTTCAGCTTAATCATTTTTTATATAATTTAACAAGTTAATGTGTCCGTCGTTTTGATTTGAATTCCTTTTGAACTTCAGAACAAAATAATATGTTTATTGAAAATACTCGAAAATTTGATTTTCCTTCCCGGGCCTGGCTCAACCTTTTGGGGCCGGCCAAGAGTCGGCACTCCGTCGGGATTTTTTGATTATTGAATTTTTATGGATTTTCAAACCAAATAAACTGAGGTTTCTATGAATATTATGAATTGTTCTTGCAATAAAGGATCGGAACAAAAATCAAATCGTCAAATCATCATTTTCGATACAACCTTGCGCGACGGCGAACAGTCGCCAGGCGCAAGCATGAACCTTCCGGAAAAATTGGAAGTCGCTCAAGCTCTGGTCGATTTGGGCGTTGATATTATCGAAGCGGGATTTCCAATCGCTTCGCCTGGAGATCATGAATCTGTTCAAAAGGTTGCTCAACTTGTTCAAGGAGCAACAGTTTGCGGATTGGCTCGTTGCGTTCCTGCCGATATTGATTGCGCTTGGGACGCTCTTCGGTTTGCCGAATCGCCGCGAATTCATATTTTCCTGGCAACCAGCGCCATTCATCGACAGCATAAACTTCGAATGACTCAAGATGAAATCATAGCCAAAGCGGTTGAAGGAGTCAAACGCGGCAAACAATATTGCTCCAATATCGAATTTTCGCCGGAAGACGCCAGTCGAACCGAAATTGATTTTCTTTGCCGCGTTGTCGAAGCGGTTATTAATGTCGGGGCGACAACGATTAATATTCCGGATACCGTTGGCTATACAACGCCGCAAGAAATGTTTGATCGCATTGCTGCCCTTATGAATCGGGTTCCTAATATTGATCAGGCGATTTTGAGCGTTCATTGTCATAATGACTTGGGAATGGCTGTTGCCAACGCTTTGGCGGGCGTTGCTGCAGGAGCGGGGCAAATCGAATGCACAATCAACGGATTGGGCGAACGCGCTGGAAATACTGCGCTGGAAGAAGTTGTTATGGCAATGCGAACTCGAAACGATATTTATAATGTCGACACAAAAATCAATTCGCAAAAACTTGTTCCGACAAGCCGTCTTGTTTCGCAGATTACAGGTTTAAAGGTTCCGCGAAATAAAGCCATTGTCGGCCAAAATGCTTTTGCGCATGAATCAGGAATTCATCAAGACGGCGTTTTGAAAGAGCGAACGACTTATGAGATTATGAGTCCGGAAAGCGTTGGGTTTACCAAAAGCGATCTTGTTCTCGGGAAGCATAGCGGACGAGCCGCTTTGGCGGATCGCGCAAAACAACTCGGTTATGATTTGACGACAGAGCAGCTTGTTGCTGTTTTTACGGAATTCAAAAAATTGGCCGATATCAAAAAGGAAGTTTTTGATGAGGACATTCATTCGATCATTGAACAGCAGATTCATGCAAAGAAAAACGCTTTGATTAATTCGCAATGGAAATATCAATCTTATAAATTGATCAGTTCCGGAGGCGCAGAAAAATCGACTTTTCAACTTAAGTTATTGCGAAATGGTCAAGTTGAAAGTTTGGAATGGACGGACGGTTGCGGTCCGATTGATATGGCTTTTTCCGTTGTTCAAAAAATGGTCGGTCTTCCCATTAAATTGAAAGAATTTAAAGTTGAAGCCGTTTCAACCGGTCAGGATGCGCAAGGCGAAGTTGTTGTTCTTATCGAAGATCAACGCAAACCAGGTTCGAGTTTTCGAGGCCGCAGCGTTTCAATCGATATAATCGAAGCAACCATTATTGCAATTTTAAGCGCTATTGATCGAATTGATCTTTAAAATTGACGATTTTCCCCAATCTTGGTTTTTCGTCTTTGGCTCTCATAAATTGTCAAACGGCTTTTTAACGCTTTAAGCAGGAAGAGCCGTTTTTTTCGTTGATTTTTGGGGGGACTTCTGTATTCAACGCATTCCTTTTTTCGAGTTGTCTGCAAAAAATGTCTGAATAGATTGCTGTTCATTCCTTTTCTTCAATCCTGTTCTCTGTTTTGCGATCATTAGTTTTCCAAAACGGACAACATTTTCCCAAACCAGACAACGACGGTTTAATTACGAAAAAGCGAACCATTGAATATTTCGGATTCGATTATTGATCCGCAAAACGGTTTAATCAATTTGAGGTTTGAACTTAAAGCGTTTAATCAACAATCTTCAAGCCATTGGGCATTTCGTTGGAGACCGATTCGTTTGATTCGCGAAATGGGCGTTTTTCCAAAGTTTTCTTGAAATTCGGAATCGGACATTTTTTGGATTTCTGTCAGATTAAACGGAATTGGTTGCCATTTTTGTTCGAACCGATTCCAAGGACAAACTTGCTGACAGAGATCGCAACCGAAAAGTCGATCTTTTAATTTGACGCGAATTTCTTTTGGTATTTCATCAGATTTGTGTTCTATTGTCCAATAATTCAAACAACGTCGGGCGTCGATCGTTTTATTCTCCAAAATTGCGTCTGTTGGACAGTTATCGAGACAACGTCGACATTTTCCGCAACCGATATCTGAGTCGATTCCAAAAATGGGCGAATCGTCGATTTTGATTAAATTATCGCTGCAATAATTTGATAAGCTGGTTGAGGCGTTTGACATTTTGGGGTCGGTTATAACGAAGTCGTTAGGGGGAGCAGGTTTTGCTTTTTGTAATGTTTTATTTTTAACAGGGGTTGAACGCAGTTCATCAATTGATGCCGAAAGGAGAAGCGTTCCAAGAAACAGGCGACTTCCGAATTTTGGATGAATGAGCAACGAATTGCGACCGATAAAACCTAATCCGGCTCGAGATGCCCATTCTTTTTCGAGAAGCGGAGCGGTATCGACAACAACTCGAGCGTCAATCTTCGGAAGTTGGGATAAAATCCAGTTTTTTAGAAGCGAAAGTTTTTGTCGAATAACGATATGATAATCAAGTTGAGCGCCATAAAACAAAACTTTTCCCCAATGTTCATTTGATTTTTGTCGACTTGTCAGGAATTCCGGATTATAAAACTGTTTGTTAGAACGAATTTCATTTGTTGCCTTGGCGATTTCGTTCATTGAAACGGCAATAATAATCATTGATCGAACGTTTGATAAAATCGAACAGGGATTTTGTCGAGCGACCAGATTCTTTTCCAGATAATTCATTGAGGCTTGGTTTCCTTGTTTCAACCAATTGCAATAATGAGAAAAAGTTTTTGCCTCGCCCGCTTGAACAATCCCGACCAAGTCCGCTCCAAAGTTCAGGGGCTTTTGATATATGGCTTGAAATAATGTCAATGCTTCTCCTTAATCCCGAAGTCGAAATGGGCGACCGGCTTTGTTCATTCGGACTGACGAATGCAATTTTCGGGGTTTTTATAGACGTTTTCCTTGAATTTTTCGAAATGCGGCGATTTATGGAGCCGCATTACAAAAGGTTATGCGGCGAAGCGGAAAATTCAAGCGTCGGCATTATAACAGGCTTAAAGTCAAATCGCTCATAATATTGAAATTGTTTGAACCCTCCCTTATCATAAATGATTTCCTTTTTTTCTCAAGTATTCCAAAGTCGAACAAGACGCCCCATTTTGTCCTTTGTAATCTGGTTGTTCTGTAATC
>JAUNBG010000045.1:0-12671 GCA_030527205.1 Planctomycetia bacterium | reverse complement strand
TGCGAGTTTGGAATCCTGTGATTCAATTTTAATAAGCTTAACGAAAAACAATCAATATTGGGGGAGAATTTTGTTTATCTGGCAAAAGTTGGAATCGTTATCTTCCGCATCAACGATCCATTGTCAACAATCAACCCAGAAAATATAATCAGGATTACTCTTGACGAATTTTGTTATATCTTATATAAAATCGAGAGAGTTTTAGTTTTATTAATGAAAATAAACGTTTGTTGATCAATTATAATGCCGACGCTTAGATTTTTCCGCTTCGATGCCGCATAACCTTTTGCGGTTCCATAAATCGCCGCATTTCGGAAAAACTCAAGGAAAACGTCTATATTAACTTGTTTTTGCCAACGTTCCAAACGGCTCAGGAAAGGAGTTCTTTATGTCGAAAGCAGATTCAAACGATCATTCCGAAAAGAAAGAGTTCGTTGAAGAAACCCGATCATTGCATTTTATCGAGCAAATTATTGAAGAGGATAATCGAACCGGAAAATTCGGCCATAAAGTTCATACGAGATTTCCTCCCGAACCCAACGGTTATCTTCATATCGGACACGCAAAATCAATCTGCTTGAACTCCGGAATGGCGCAGCAATACAACGGACTCTTCAATCTTCGGTTTGACGATACAAATCCGACAAAAGAAGAGACCGAATATGTCGAATCGATTAAAGAAGACGTTAAATGGCTTGGAGCGGATTGGGAAGATCGACTCTATTTCGCTTCCGACTATTTCGAAAAAATGTATGAATACGCTGTTCAGTTGATTCGGAAGGGAAAAGCTTATGTTTGCGATCTGACGCCGGATCAGATTCGAGAAACTCGCGGAACGCCTGTCATTCCTGGAACGCCCAGTCCCTGGCGAAATCGTTCTGTTGAGGAAAATCTTGAGCTTTTTGCTCGAATGCGAAACGGCGAATTCCCCGAGGGCTCCAAAACGCTTCGCGCTAAAATCGATATGGCCTCGCCCAATTTCAATATGCGCGATCCCATTATGTATCGAATTGTTCATGCCGATCATCATCGAACCGGAACGCAATGGAAAATTTATCCAATGTATGATTGGGCTCACGGACTCGAAGACTCGATCGAAGGAATTACGCATTCGATTTGCACACTCGAATTCGAACATCATCGCCCTCTTTATGATTGGTTTCTCAACGAATTAGACGTTTATCATCCGCAACAAATCGAGTTTGCCCGTTTAAATCTGACTTATACTGTTATGAGTAAAAGAAAATTGCTTGAGTTGGTTAAAGGCGGTTTGGTCAACGGTTGGGATGATCCTCGAATGCCAACGATCTGCGGTCTCCGTCGACGCGGTTATACTTCGACGTCAATACGAAATTTCTGTCGAAAAATTGGAGTTGCAAAATTCAACAGCACAATCGACATAACCGTTTTAGAAAACTGTATTCGAGAAGATTTAAATAAAATCGCGCAACGTCGAATGGGCGTTTTGCGCCCTCTTAAAGTCGTTATCGACAATTATCCGGAAGGGCAAAAAGAATGGCTCGACGCGATTAATAATCCGGAAAACGAAGCCGAAGGAATACGAAAAGTTCCGTTCTCGAAAGTTCTTTATATCGAACAGGACGATTTTATGGAAGACGCGCCCAAAAAATATTTCAGACTTTCTCCCGGTCGGGAAGTTCGGCTTCGTTACGCTTATTATGTAACCTGTAAAAATTGTATTAAGGACGCTGACGGCAATATTATTGAGGTTCATTGCGATTATGATCCAGATACAAAAGGGGGCTGTTCTTCCGACGGTCGAAAAGTCCAAGGAACGATCCATTGGGTCAGCGCCGAAGACGCTTTGAATGCGGAAATTCGTCTCTATGATCGTTTATTCTCGGTCGAAAATCCCGATGATCCGCAAAATCCGCTTGATTATAAAGAATATTTGAATCCAAACTCGCTTGAAATTATTTCTGACGCAAAAATCGAACCGGATTTGCTTAACGCCAATTTGCTTAATCGTTATCAATTTGAACGAATCGGCTATTTTACGCTCGATAAAGATTCAACGCCAGAGAAATTAGTCTTCAATCGAACCGCTTCCTTGCGCGATTCCTGGAGCAAAGTCGCTCAAAAGTCAAAATAAACCTTATATGGGCCTTCGTTTTTTTGGCAGAACGCTTCTTTTTTTCATTAATTCAACGGAAATTACAAAAAAGAAAACTTTTTGCCCGGTTGGGATTCAAAAAGCCGACAATCGGTTAATATGCCAATGTCGATATGAGAAACTGGTTTTCGCATAAATATAAGGGCGTCTCTTTTGAAAAGACAATAATTATGTATAATGATAAAATTAAACGAAGTTCTAAAACCCGTTGAGAGCGCGGACGTCTCGTCCGTATGAACTGGTTGTTGCGACGCTCGCGAAGGCCGTTTATTGCAAAAAGGTTTTAGAACTTCCTTTAAGTAAATTGGAATCTTTCTCTTATTAAGGGGAAACGGACGACGGCCAAGAATATTAAAAGCGAAGTCTGTTTCGTCCTTATTGATTTCGCTCTGAAGGGAAGATGTCTCAAAAGCGGTTTGAGAACCTTGACCATTTTTATAATGGTTCATTTTGACGCATATTGGAAATAAAGAAATGTCTGACTTAGTTTTGTTTCATGGGGGCTTGAAAGAGCCGGTTTGTCGAACAATTGCAACGGAAAATATTACGGATTTCTTAAAAAAGGCTGAAACGCTTGTTAAGATTCCCGTCAGCGATGCCGATTTATCGACGGTTTATCGTTGGGGCGACGGCGCCTTATCGCCGCTTTCGGGACCAATGGATTCCGAAACATTTTATCGCGTTTTGGATGAAGCGGTTATCGAATATAATGGAAAAAAATATGCCTGGACCATTCCATTGTCGCTTCCGATTTCAGAAGAATGCGCCAACTCATTAAAAGTTGGTCAAGAAGTTGCTTTAACAAATCATCAAGGAATGATTATTGGTTCGCTTGAAATCAGCGATATTTTTCCCTGGGACAAAATGCGATATTTAAAATCAGTTTATTTAACTGACCGAACCGATCATCCCGGCGCCGATATGGTTCTCGTTAACGATGAGCAAAATTCTTTTCTGTTGGGCGGTTTGATTCATGTTCTGCCGCAACCGAAAAATCCGTCTTTTGGAAAATATGTCCTTTCTCCCCAAGAGGTTCGTTCTTTGATTGCTCAACGCGGTTGGGAAAGAGTCGTCGCTTTTCAAACGAGAAATCCCTTGCATCGAGCCCATGAATACGCGCTCGTTTATGGCTTGGAAAAACTGCTCAAAGACGGTTATAACGCTGGCGCCTGTTTAAATCCTTTGGTTGGGGAAACAAAGGGCGACGACGTCAATGCAGAAATTCGTATGAAAACCTATGAAAAACTGATCGAAAATCGATCTCTCGGCGAAGGGGACAGCGACCGTTCTCTTTGGAATCAACGAGGCGAAGAAGTTCCTGATCGCGTTATTCTTCTCGGCCTTGATATTAAAATGTTCTATGGCGGTCCAAAAGAGGCCGTTATGCATGCGATTTATCGACAGAATTTTGGTTTTACGGATATAATTATTGGCCGAAAGCATGCCGATGCTCCTTATAAAGACGGAACGGCAATTTGGGGCGATTTTGACGCTCAGGAAATCTTCAAGAACCTTAATGGCGAGTTACAAGAACGACCGCTTTGCGTTGGATTTGCCGCTTTTTATGAATCGCTGGGACGCGTCGATTTAATGGAATTTCATCCGGATGAAAAACCTGTTTTTATTTCGGGAAAAGCTGTTCGAGCAACGCTTCAAAAAGGGGAACAGGTCGATCCTCGGATTATGCGTCCCGATACTTCCGCTATTCTTGCCGCCGCAATGAAAATGAACTGAAGTTCTGTTCAAACCTGTTCCGATTCGGGGTTGTTGCCCCTTTTTTATCCGATTTGATGCGAAGATCAACATTTTCAAACGATTTGAGAAACAATGATTATTGCCGATCAGTTAACGAAAATATATGGACGTTTTGCCGCAACGAAAGACGTTTCGTTTCGTATTTCTCGCGGCGAAATAGTTTGTTTTCTTGGACCGAACGGGGCCGGTAAAAGTACAACAATGAAAATGTTGACCGGTTTCCTGACGCCGACGTCAGGAACCGCTAAAATCGCCGGGTTTGATATGACAACTGATCGATTGATTGGCGCCAAACATCTTGGTTATCTTCCTGAAAATGGCCCGCTTTATCCAGATATGACCCCTTATTCTCTTTTGAGGTTTTTTGCCTCTGTCCGAAAAATCTCTAAAATAACTTTAAAATCAAGTTTGGATCGCGTAATCGAGCTTTGTGATTTAACGTCAGTTATTCAAAAACCGATCGGACAACTTTCGCGTGGCTATCGACAACGGGTCGGAATGGCTCAGGCTTTGCTTCATGAACCGGATGTTCTTATTTTAGATGAGCCGACCGCCGGTCTGGACCCGAATCAGATTCATCAAGTTCGTCAGACAATAAGGAAAATCGGCGAAAAAAAAACAATTCTTCTTTCAACCCATATTCTTCAAGAGGTCAATGCGGTTGCGTCCCGCGTTATTTTTATCAATAAAGGTCAAATCGTTTTCGATGGTTCTGTTAATGAATTTGGAAAATCAACGGACGATTTTGATCGACGCTTTCAGGAATTGACCTTGAATGATTGCAAAGCGGTTTCCCCAATGCAAACTTGATCATTCCGGTTTGGAGAGAACGCCCGTTTCAAAAAGCCCGGAAACTGCCGTTTCGATCATTTTTGCTCATTCAAGATTTCATTGTTCCGCCTTTTTCTGAAACAATAAGATTTTCTCTTTTCAATATCGAGGTTTACGGTTTTGTGTCAGAAAATGCTTTCAAAAATCAAAAATATCAAACAATCCTGTTTGCTTACAATAATCGGATTTTTGAAAAAATTACGCAAAATAGATAAATATTGCAACTCGCAAAATCTTAATCGGCACAATCTTCATAATTAAATCCATTTGTTTAAACAACCTGGACGAATTCTTTGTTTTTGTTTATCCTCTTTTGAGAAACTCTTTATTTTATCCGATTAGATTAATATAAAGAGTCAAGATTTTTGACAAAAGAGCTGGAAGGTTGGCGGTTGCAATAATATTTGGCCTGTTTAATATCGAATCGTTTGGTTTTCAAGAATGGGTTTGCAAACCCGATAAATCGACGAATGGATCAGGAAATGCCAAAGTCTCTTGCCCAGTCAGGCTTCGCTTTAAAATGGTTCGATTTGGAACCAATAAGATTATTTCAAGAACAAAATACAAATTAAACTCTTGTAATTCAAAAGAAAGAGTTTAATTCAAAATAAGGGAAGAACATTTTGAAAACATATATTGAAGAATGTTATTATTATTCAACGTCTCCTGTTTTATCTCCGTTGGAAACCTATTTGAGAGAAATCAATGAAACGCCGTTATTAACGTCTGAAGAAGAAATGGAACTCGCTTGGGCAATCAGTTATGGCGATGGTCAAGCTCGCGACAGAATGGTTCGCGCCAATTTGCGACTGGTTGTCAATATCGCTCGCGGTTATACAGGAAAAGGATTAGGGTTGCAAGATTTAATTGAAGAAGGAAATCTCGGACTTCTTCGCGCTGTTGAAGGTTTTGATCCTGATATGGGAACTCGATTTTCAACTTACGCAAGTTATTGGATTAAGCAGTCGATTAAACGAGCTTTGATCAATTCGGCGAAAACAATCCGCATTCCTGCTTATATGGTTGAACTTTTATCAAAATGGCGGAAAGCAAGCGTTCGACTCAACGACGAATTGGGACGCCTTCCGACTCCGGAAGAGGTCGCGCGAATGCTCGGACTTCCAAGGAAAAAACTTCCGATTATCAAAAAGGCTATTCTCATTTATAATATGACCCCGCAAAATGATCAAACCGATGCCGGTTGGTCGCTCGGCGAAATGATTATGGATGAACGTTATCGCGATCCGGAAGAAGAATTGCTGGAAAACGACAATCTCAAATTTATTATGGAACAACTCGAATTAATGGAACCCAGGGAAGCTGCTGTTTTGAGAATGCGGTTCGGCATTGGAAATCATGCGCCGCAAACGTTAAAGGAAATTGGCGAAACGCTCGGCTTAACGCGCGAAAGAGTTCGTCAGATTGAAACGGATGCGCTCAATCGACTTGCGGAAGCCCTTGAGTTGGGACGACCAATCGATACTTTCGACTCTATTCCATGAACAAATTGAAAATTCTCTCTTCAATCGAATAACAGGATTTTCCCGTTAAACTTAATAACGAGATTTTCCCTTTTATCGAACGACAGAATTTTCGGTTCAATTGTCCCATTTCTTTCGTTTTGTCGAATATTATTTTAGAAGAATGACAATTTTCAAACAATTCTTTTCATTTCTTATTGTTAACTTCGCCTTGTGTTTCCGAACCATTCGATCTGCATTCGAGGGCAATATCGAAAACCGCGTCGTTGACAATAAGAAACAATCCATTCCGCTTTTTCATGCATTGTTGAGACATCAGTCGCCAAAGGCATCAGCAAAACTCGATTCGTTTTGACATTCGTCAACAGACCCAGATATGCTTCAATTTCTAAAAGATCTTCCGGTTCATCAACAACAAACTTTATTTGATATTCGTAATCGTTTATTAGTTTTTGAACGATTTGCGGTTTCTGGCGATTATTTTCGTGACGAAGAATGATCGATTTATCGATGTCAATCGGAGTTGAATTGGAGAGTTTAGGACTGATTGACATTAAATCACAAACGACAGGAAGCTCCAAAGTTCCTGACGTTTCGATCGTTATTTTGATCCAACGCTCTGTTAAGAGACGAGTCAGAGGAATCAATTCCGAATAGAGCATCGGTTCGCCGCCTGTTATGATGACATGCCGTTTTCCCAATAAAATAACCCGTCCAACGATTTCTTCGACAGAAAGGTCTTCTCCTTCTTCGTTATACCAGGACGCATACGGCGTATCGCAGAACGAACAACGCAAATTGCAACCTCCAACGCGAATAAATGTTGATTCAACATTCGTCCAAAGTCCTTCGCCCTGTTTGGATTGAAAGATTTCAACAATTCGCATAATGTTGATCCGATTCTTTGTTCAATGATGTTAATAATCTTTGTAAGTTTATTCAGTTCTTTCAAATGAAGGATTTCAACATAAGTCAGACCGAAATGAGCAACAGACATTGCCCTCCGACCCGATTCGTGTCGCGTTTGTGAACTCGACAAGCTTGCATTTTTAACGAACTTGAGTCGATTTGTTTTCCAAACAGTTCAGCGTATATGTTCCAACCAGTTTTGTCTTGCTAAACCTGCGGCTCCAATATAACCGGCATCGCCGCCAAATTTTGCGTAATCAATTCGGAGTCGTTCGGCTAGATGAAGGAATATTCGTTGGCAAACTTCTTCGCGAATTTTTTCGAGGAACAATCGTCCGGTCGATGAGTCATTGCCGCCAAAAGTCATTGCTCCGCCGATCAAAATACAGGACGGATCAATTGTATGAATCAGGGAAACTATTCCATATGCGAGATATTTTGCCGTTTCTTCAATGATTTTAATGGCAAGCGGATCTCCTTTTTCGGCTTCCTCATAAACCATTTTGGGAATTTCATCGCGACGTTGAGCGGCTCGGACGCGCGGAGTCAACGAACTTTTCAATTCTGCTTCAATCATTTCAAATGTTCGATTGGCAACGCCAGTTGCGCTGGCATAAGCTTCAAGATGACCTCGCTGACCGCATTTACACCAACGGGCGTTTTCCGAGATATCAATGAGATTATGGCCGCTTTCGCCGCCATGACTATGGATTCCGTCCCAGACATGACCGTTAAGAACCATTCCGCAGCCGATTCCGGTTCCAAGAGTCAATAAAATCAAACCTTGCTCTCCCTGAGCATTACCGATCCAATATTCAGCGAAAGCAGCAGCGGGACCGTCATGCGCAAAAGTTACAGGAAAACCGGAATATTGCGCAAGTTTGTCGCGAATGGGGAAAAAATTCCAGCCGGGCAAATTAGAAGGTCGAACCAGCATGCCGCTTGGAATATCCATTGTTCCAGGCGACCCCAATCCGATTTGAACAACCGAGGATTCGGAAATTCCAGCTTCATGAATTGCTTTATGGACGCTCTCGGCCATCCGTTTGGTTGCGTCTTCTGGACCGCGCTCAACAAAAGTTGGAGTCGACAAAAAAGACAATGTTTTTCCGTCATTGTCTAAAACGCCAATGTTTATATTGGTTCCGCCGAGATCAATTCCGATAAAATGACATTCATTATTAATTTGTTGGGGAGCTTTTTCGTCCGTCATGCTTGAAATTCTCCTGAATTCATGTATTCTTGAGTAATCGGCAAAATGAATAGAATATTAAGACAAGTCATTAATATGCAACAAACGTTTTGTTTTTTGCTTTTTGGGTAATTTGTGATGATTATGCGTTGAGTATCTCTTATTATATCGGCAAAATTTTTCAATAAATATCTATTATCTGAAAATTTTTAATTTTTTTAGAAAAAAATGAATTTATATCAAACCTTTTGCATAGCGAATCGTTGAATCGCAGGTCCGCAAATGATCGGACCGGTTACAAAAGGGCAATGTCCGTTGCCTGTTTTGGTTGCGGAATTCATCATCAAAGGAATGTTTTTATTATGGACTGCAAAAAAGAATCAAATTTAAAACGTTGTTCCTGTTCCGCCAGTTGTTCTCGAAAAGGAATCTGTTGCGATTGCGTTGCCTATCATTTATCCAAACGACAAGTTCCGGGCTGTTTTTTTGATAAAGATGGCGAAGCAACTTGGGATCGCTCGTTTGAGCATTTCGCAAAATTGATCAATGAAAAAAGACTTTAATTTCAAAAAGTTTATATCAAACGCTTTGTATATCTCTGATCGTTGAGGTTTCTGACCCGGCAACGACGATTGGGTTATTGAAGGCAAAGTTTATTGTTCCTGTCAGCTTTGATATATCTCGATATATCATTATTTAATTGAACCCAGACCTGAAACGAAAGATAACGTTTGGTTATTCTAAAAAATGATTTCAAATCAAAATGTTGCGTCCTATGAAAATTCGTTAATAATGAGAACGATTCGTCGCGAGCCGATTGAGCGAACGCCTGTTTGGCTAATGCGTCAAGCAGGGCGTTATATGGCGGAATATCGGGCAGTTCGCGAAAAGACCTCTTTTTTGGAATTATGCAAGAATCCGCAACTTTGTGCGGAAGTTATGCAGACGGCTGTTGAAAAAATCGGTGTTGACGCGGCGATCATCTTTTCCGATCTTTTACTCATTTTGGAACCGATGGGATTCGAGCTCGATTTTTTGTCTTCAAACGCTCCTGTTATTCATGGGCGGTTTGAAAATGAAAACGATCTTGATCGAATTATTGAACTCGACGATTTGTCCGCGCTCGATTTCGTTTTTGAAACGGTTCAAGAGACGCGAAAACATATTGATGCGTCAAAACCGATTATTGGATTTGCTGGCGCTCCGTTTACTTTGGCAAGTTATGCCATTGAGGGGGGAAGCAGTCGGACTTTTGAGCGAACCAAAACGTTAATGTATAGCAACCCGTCTGTTTGGAATGAATTAATGGGGCGAATATCCCGTTCTGTAGCGCGATATTTAAATGAACAGATTCGATCAGGCGCTCAGATTGTTCAACTTTTTGACAGTTGGGTTGGCTGTTTAAGCGTTGAGGATTATCATCGTTTTGTTTATCCGCATACAAAATCGTTGATTGAAATGATTCAACCAGGAGCGCCGGTTATTCATTTCGGGACGGGAAACCCTTCGCTTCTCGAAGAGTTTGCGGACGCAGGCGGCGATATAATTGGCGTTGATTGGCGGATTCCGATTGACGTTGCCTGGAATCGAATTGGAATTCAACGATCAATTCAAGGCAATTTGGATCCTGCTGTTTTATTGACCAATCCAGATATTATTCGGCGCGAGTCTCATCGGATTTTAAAACTTGTCGCTGGACGTCCCGGATTTATTTTTAATCTCGGACACGGAATCTTGCGACAGACCCCGGTTGAAAATGTTATTGCTCTTGTCGAAGCGGTTCATGATTTTAAATTCAAGCCTTCCTGAAAATTTCAGACCATTGGGCTTGCAATTTAGGCAATGATCGGCGAATGCTAAAGGCGAATTTTGTTGCGTATATCGACTTCCTTTAATTCGTTGAAAAATGTTGCTTTTCATTTTCGGATCGCTTGATTATGACAATCGGATTAAATGCAAACGCAGCCAGAATATTCTGATTTGGATCTGTTTGAAACATCAACGTTTTAATTCGTTTGATTTGTTTCTGTTCTTCTTGTTGTTTCGGGACAGATTGGATTTATTGATGACTTTTAAAAAACAGTTTGGGATCGGTCTTTTAAAAATTTTTCTGGTCCTTTGGATTTTTATTTTCTTATTTTGGCGCGCATTTCAAAATGATGCCGTTGATCAGTTGATTCGATCGCCCAAAAATGGCTCATTTCTTTTTTATGGCGTTTTATTGAATCTTATGGCAACAGTTTTGACGATGATTCGTTGGAATTGGCTTGTTCGAATTCAAAAAATATCGCTTTCGTATCAATCGGCTTTACGGTTTGGGTTTATTGGTTATCTTTTTAACCTTTCGCCCATTGGAATTGTTGGCGGCGATGCTGTCAAAGCTTATCTTTTGTTTCGAAAGGAAAAAAGCAATTCGTTTTCTAAATCGTTGCCTTCCGAATTATTGTCTTCAGATTCCTCGGTCAGAATTTCCGAAGGAAGCTCTAAAGATTATCTTTCAAGAAACATTGCAAGCGTCATTATTGACCGCGTCATTGGTCTTTATGTCATGTTTTTGCTCGGATTTATAACGATTTTAACGAGCGGATTTGTTTTTTTTGAACAAAAAGAGGCAAAAGTTGCCATTGCAACCGTCTTTGTTTTGTTTATTGTATCAACAATAGGTCTTTTGGTTCTTTTTTTGCCAGAAACCGGAAATCATTGGCGCCATAAACAGATCCAAAAGATTCCGGGCGTTGGTTCAAAGTTAGATTCTTTTCTTTCGATTGTTCAAATTTATCGAAGTCATCCTTTCTTGCTTGGACTTTCAGCGGGCGTAACGCTTCTTGTTCATTTTCTGTTTTCTGCCAGTCTATTTTGTATTGCCAAAGGGCTTTATCAAAACGTTCCTTCATTTTATGATCATCTTGTTATTTATCCGATTGCCAATATTGGATCAATGATTCCGCTTTCGGCTGGACCATTGGAATATTTTCTGGATTTGCTTTATCCTCTGTTTTCGATTGAAAATCAAGCCCCCTTTCGGATCGGTTACGGAATGCTTGTCGGCGTTGCGTTTCGATTGGCAACTTTATTGGTCGCCGCGATTGGCGTTTTATTTTATTTTGCCAGTCGGGATGAGGTCTCTTTTGCTCTGAACGAAATGAATCAACTGCCCGAAAACGATTCAAACAAATAATTACAAAATAACAATCCTATAAATTGTTTTCAAAGGATTGGGAATACAGGAAATCGATTTTAAACGTCTTTCAGACACAAAACTGCCCTTTCCCCGGTTTGGGTAATGATATTGGAAATTTATCGCGCAGCGACGCGGCGCTGCGGAAACGCAATGACGCTTTCTTTTTGGAACTTCCGGGTTCGTTGTTATTTAAAACGCTTTTAAAACGGTTGTTCCATTTAAAAGATATTCGTTTTCGTTGCTCGTTTGGGGAGTTTTTATCCTGTCCGCCGCGCCGCTGCGCGAAATCCTCTTTAATATAATTTATCGCCGCGAAAATCCTTTTTTCCGACGGATAATGTTCGATTCGGTGTCGCGAAAAGAAAAATTGACAAAAATACAGTCTTTTAGGAAGTTCTAAAAAACCGCCGGGAACGCGGACGTCTCGTCCGCAGGAACTGGTTTTCGCGACGTTTTCCGAATGGAGTTTATTACAAAAACCAGATTTTTAGAACTTCCTCAAAGATTGTTTTGCTTTTTTTGAGGCTTTTTTGTAAAATTTTTCTTATAATTTTTAATGCTCAAGCCAATGGGAAACCTGAGATTGTTGGATTCTCAGCCCGACAACGAACGGCGGGTTAATGAAGACGAAGCCAGACGCTCAAAAAATGACTTTGTTTTATGTTAAGCGAATTTATTGATTTAAATTGAGCAGAAGAGCAAAAAGAATGCCGGCAAGAAAAGTTGCCAGAACATATCCGGCGGCAAAAACAGCCCAAAACCAGAAAGGAACTTCTTTATACCAAATTCCCAAAATTTCTTGATTTTCCTGCTTGACATTGTTGGATGCCTCAAATAATGTTAAGGGAGATTGAACAAGCGAATGAGGATGAGCCAAAGGACGTTCCCAAAAAATGGTTTCATTTTGGGCGCCTTGTTGGTTCTTTTCCGAAAGACTCTTTTTATCTCTTAACTCCATTGGATATTCTGCCTCGGAAGAATTGACCTGTTTTTTTTCCGGAACGATTAAAAAATCTGGCTGAGACTTTAAGAATACTGATTGATTATCTTGTTTTTGAGGCGTTTTTCCAAACTGTTGATCCGAAAATGACGCTTCCCTGGTTTGTTGTATTGACGGATTTTGAACCGAATCGGTTCGTTTTTTGGCCGGATCGGGATTTTGAATGGAATCGGTTCGTTTTTTGGCCG
>JAUNBG010000044.1 GCA_030527205.1 Planctomycetia bacterium | reverse complement strand
ATTACCGCAATATTAGTTTTGCCAAATTGCTTAACTTAACGCGTCATTTCTAAGAAAAATCCGTTCTCAACAGCAGCAACGGCAGCGACGGCAATAACGGCAGCGACGGTAATAACGGCAATAATGACAAAACAACGTCAAAACGGCGTCAACCGCTTCGATTCGTTATCCGGAAACGTTGACGTTTCATATTTGTCGACGAGGCGGGGAATCCGATCCCGAATGCGACCGGATTTCATCAATTTGGCAAAAAACAACTTCAGGGCGGACGCGCAAGGCATCATCAAAATTGATCAGAATGCAGAATCTGTTCAAAAGGGATTATGTTATTGTCGAAATTCATGCGTCGGGTTGATCTTGTTAAAGAGGGTTACTCGTTCGATCTGCCCGACAGGCTTGAGACGCAGAAATCGACAAAGAAGTAATAATAGGAAGTTCTAAAAACAGGTTTTCTGAACTTCCTTAAAATGACTTTCCGCAAGATTTTGATCCCTTCATACAAATCGGAGAACGTCAATCCGCTTAAAAACGGGTCTATTAAAATTTTGTGACAAAAAAGTTCCTATCTCTTTTTAAAAGTCAAAAATCATTTCAAATTGTCCGGAAAAAACATTGATCGAATAAAGTATTCTTGAAATTGGGGAAGCGTTGCAAGGTCGATTGTTTTTGACTTGTTGACCAAAGAAAACGCTATTTCTTTGAGTTGAGGATTAAAAAGAATTTCAATTGCCCCTTTCAGCGACATATTTCCGCTGTATTCAATTTGATGGGGGGACATTTCCTGCGGCAAAAGACCGATTCTCAAAATGTTTTCGCAGCGCAAATAATTTCCGAAACCGCCTGCCAAATAAATTCGCTGCAAATCGCAGGTTTTTTGGCCTGATTGAGTCAAAAGCAATTCAATTCCAGTCCGAATTGCTCCGACTGCAAGTTGAATTTGTCGAACATCCTTTTGGGTAATCAGAACAGGAAAGTTCGAATCTCGTTTGTTTGACTTATCTGTTTTGCCTGTTTTATCTGTTTTTTGTTGGCTTTTCTTCAACTGTTTTCCGTTACGAATTGTTTGTCCTGTTTCTGACGTTTTCTTTTCTGCATTCAAAATTTGATTATCAAACGATATATCATTGATTTGGGAGTTCTCTGTTAAAAACTGAAACCCTGGCTGCCCATTGAAGGAAATGATATGCGAATAAGGAAAAGTATTGAGATCAAAATGTTTATTCAACTCTTCCTTTTTTTGAAAACGACCATTGGGCAATAGAATCTGGAACCTCAAAAGTTCTGCAATGGCATCAACGAGTCCGGAACCGCAAATTCCCTGAGGCGAAACATCGCCGATCACGCGAAAATAGTCTTTCGCTTCCGTTTGTTCGAGATTTCTTTGATTTGAATTATTCTCAATTTTATGAATATCTATTGATTTGCTGTATTGATGATCAATTTTATGTTTTTCGGTTCTGATTTTTCCGTTTTCCTCTTTTTGCCAATAAGGCGAATCCGAAAAATCAACGGATTCGATGGCTCCCTGCGTTCCAAGCATACCGAAACAAATTTCTGCCCCTTCAAAGGCTGGGCCTGCTGCTGTTGCCGTTGCCAATATCGGTTGAGTTTTATCAGGCAAAATGAGTAACATTTCGCCGTTTGTTCCAATATCCAAATAAAGAGAAATATCAGAGCAACTCAGAACGTTTTTGCAATATTCCAGCGCAGACAAACCAGCAACAATATCTCCGCCGACATATCCCCCAAAGATTGGAAAAACAAAAATAGACGACTCAAAAGGAAAACCGAGTTCTTTGGCCGACGCTTCTGGAAAAATTTGAACAGGCGGAATAAATGGACTTTTTCCCATTGGACTTGGATCCAAACCAAGGAAAATATATTCCATTACTGTATTTCCTGCAACCGATATTTTTGTTATCTTCGTTAAGAGTTCGTCAATTGTCTCATTGTCGACATTTTCAATAATCGGGTCTAAAAATGGTTTCTTCGAAAAGTTGTTCTGTTTGCCTTTTGTTGAAAAATCAGAAATATCGTCCCGATAAACATTTGATGTTTTTGCTTGAGGCGTTTCCAAAGAAGAGTTATTCGGATACAATTTCGATAAATAAAGAGAATAAATTCTCAATAAAGATCGAATAATTTGAACGATTTCCTCAATCAGGAGAGATTGTAATCGTTTTAAATTTCCTTCTTTTTTCGTTGCAAAGTCGATTCGGGAAATGATATCCCGTCCAAAGTCGATTTGAGGATTGCGTCCCGACGCTGAACATAAAACTTGTTTTGTCGACAAATCAATCAAGGCAATACAAAGCGTTGTTGTTCCCAAATCAATCGCGACGCCAAGTTCATTTTCCCGGGAAAAATGAGTCTCGCCTCCGTTTTGCAAGTTGAAACAATGGGAATAATGCGAAAAATCATGAAAGTTGTTCGGTTCGACAAGATGATTCTGCGAAAAAGAATGAGAAGAACGGAAATCTGTCGGGATTTTAAGGATAAGATCGGGGACGATTTGAGTTTGACAAGCGAGAACGGAAGAAAAATGAAGTTTTTCGGCTCTCGGAGAATCCGTTGAAACCTCAATGAGACATTTGCCGCAGCGACCTTTTCCGCCGCATTCAAAAGAATGAGCGATTCCGAGAGTCTGTAAAACTTCAGAAATCGTCTGCTTTTCGTTTGGATAAAATTCCCAAAATGTCTTTTGAGAATTGGAAAGATCGAAAATTTTTTGGAGTCCCTTTGGATGCCGATTTTCCAAACTGTCGCCGTTTTCTGTTTGCCGCGACGTTAAAGAATCAAAAGTCGCTTCCGACTTGAAATGATGATTTTCCAGCAAAAAAATGCGATTCTGTATCATTAAATATTTTATAAGACAATAACAAAAGTTTCATCGAAAATAATTCGACAATAAAATTCTATATATTCAAAAGAAGTTCTAAAAAACCGCCGAGACGTCCGCGTTTCTAAGGGGGTTTTGGAACTTCCTTTTGTAATTCTCGTCAAAATGAGATATCCAATCTCTGTAAGATAAAAAAATATGTCGACAGTTACGCTTTGAGGAATGAAAATAAATATTGCAAATCAAATCGCCCTCAACGAAACAGAAAAAATTGACAACATTGACAAGTTATGAAAAAACGATCGAGAAATGTTGATTACGGACGAAATTCAACGTTTTGAACATAAGGCCCGATTTGGACACATTCATCGTTTTGAGTAATCGAACGTCCGAAATAATTGATTCCTTCAAAAAACATATCCTCGACGTTATGCTTGTCGTTCTCGCCCAAAAGATAAATTAAACCGCTGAAATTGCCTGGATTTCCAACGACTTGAATATCCTTAAAGAAACAATGACGCAAAGCTCCCGGTTCCGGATTTTGGTTTTCGCCATATTGACAGCGCATCGGTTTGGCCATTAACATAAGCATATCGGAGCCGTCGGAATAAACGGTTATCTTTTCAAAATAACAATTTTCCATTAACATATCCTGATTCGGTTGAAGCCATATGATCGTATTGGCCCAATATTGAGTTGGTTCCCGCCAGTTTATACTATAATGCAAAACGTCGATATTTTTGGCATAAATGTCGCGCATTCCCGAAGTTTCGCATTCATAACCGATTCGAAATATATTGGCCAGATCAGTCCAAAATTGGCAATTTTCGATACGAATATTTTGACAAGGACGCGTCATATTGGCCAGTCCTTTTATTGCAATTGAATCGTCTTGAGTTCTAAAAAAGCAGTTTCGAACAATAACGTTTTCTGTATTGACCAAATCAAGGGCGTCATCGTTGATCATTCTTGATCCGCAAATTTTAACTCCGTCGATCAAAACGTCGACACAATTCCAGGTCACAAATGTCCAACTCCAGGGATTTCGCAAAATAATATCGGAAACAACCAGCTTTTCACAATTTTGGCAATCGAGCAGAAAACGACCGGGACCATTAAAACGCGGCGACTCTTCTCCAGCCAACATTCCGCGTCCGCAAATTTTTATATTTTTTCCCGAAGCCTGAACGCTTCCCTTAACAACAGCGCCTCCGGCCAAATACAACGTTTGATTATCGGTCAGGGAAATCTTTCCGGGTCGATGAATGCCGGGACCAAAATAAACGACCTGAGAATCGTTTGGGTCGGGAATATCCGTTTCTAACGCGTTTCCGAAAAGAAGTAACGGTTTAATCCGATTTTGCGGTTCAATCGAAACCCGAAAGGGCTTATCCGCTTCAAATGTCATTGAATTGCCGTTAATATCCGGTTGAAGACCAAAACTTTTTGGCAAAATAACCGCTTGATCTGACATTGATTTCGACGTTATTTGAATTTCGACCTTTCCCGAAAAATCGAAAGAAGCGAAATAGTAATCTCCTTCGAAATATTCGCTTTGCGCGGCATAAATATCGATTGGTTTTCCATTTATTGTAACGGCATATAAATCGGAAACCGCTTCGCCCTCCGGCGCCGAATAAATCCGAAGTTCTTCTTGCGCAAACGATTGAATCGTCAAGACAAGAATAAATCCTAACAAGATCAGGCAATAAAAGTTGTTTCGCTTCATTGTTTCTCCAATATTATAGAAATTGATTACCGTTTCTTTTTTCAATGGATTGTCTTTTTGATAATATAATAAGGAAGTTCTAAAACCAGGGTTTTTCAACAAACGCATTTCGGATAAAATCGTTAAAACTGGTTTTTGCGGAACGAGACGTCGCGTCCCAAAGGGGTTTTTAGAAATTCCTGGTTGAATATAATGATCTCAAACGGAAAACGACGGTTTTATTAATCTTTCGCTGATCCCCCAAGACGTCTCTGCGAAATAAAAAAACAGAACGCTCACCAATTGCGTTTCGATATTCAAATTATTAATGATTGACGGATATGTTCTTGTTTATTTCAACGAAGAAGTCAAAACATCGAGAACATCGGAAGGTTCAATTCCCGAAACGCGCTGACAATGACCGCAACTTGTTGGAAGAACAAAACAAAGTTGAGCGTTTTCGTTCTTTTTATCAAAAGTCATAAAATGGAAAAGTTTTTCAGGAGAAATGTCTTTATTATTCCATTGCGGATCAATTTGCGAAAGATCGTTTAAGGAAAAGGGCAATTTTAATTCCTGATTCAGTTTGATTTGTTTTGCTAAAAAATTCTCGTCCAAGGTTTGAAAGCCGTTCAAGCGATCTTTCAAGTTTAACGCTAATTTAATGGCAAAAATGAGCCCGACAGCAACGGCTTCTCCATGCAAAATGTTTCCCGGTCCAGCTGCAGCTTCAAACGAATGGGCAAATGTGTGCCCATAATTAAGAAGAGCGCGAAGGCCTGTTGTCTCTTTTTCGTCATTGATAACGATATCGGTTTTCATTTGACAACATTGAGCAATGATTTCCGATAAAATATTGACGTCTCGACGATTGATTGCGTCAACATTATTTTCCAAAAAACTGAAAAAAGTTGAATCCAACGAAGCGCCATATTTGACAACTTCGCCCAACCCGGCGCGATATTGCCGGTCGGAAAGAGTTTCCAAAGTTTGAGGGTCAATTAGGACTCCTTGAGGCTGATAAAAGGAACCAATCATATTTTTGGTATCGTTAAAATTGATTCCGACTTTTCCGCCAACAGAACTGTCCGTTTGCGCTAAAAGAGTTGTTGGAATCTGAAAAAACCGAACTCCTCGGGCATAAGTTGAAGCGACAAATCCAGTCAAATCGCCGATAACTCCGCCCCCTAACGCAATGAGAACGGCTTTTCGATCAAGTTTATATTCCAGCAGACAATTCCAAAGCGTATTCGTCATTTCAAGGGATTTGCTTTCTTCTCCCTCAGGAACAACGAAAACGTTTAGGTCAAATCCAGATTGCGTTAATGAATCGGCAATTCGTTGCGCATAAAGCGGTTCAACCGTTGAATCGGTAATAACAGCAATTTGGGAAATATTTCCTAAGGAAACGATTTGATTTCCTATTTCGTCAAGAAGACCGGTTCCGATTTCAATTCGATAACTTTGCGCAGCAAGATTGACTTGAATTGATTTTCTGGAAGGATTCATTATTATATAATAATTCGAGGTTTAACTGATTAAAACGACAGAAACAAATTCAGTTGTTTGACAAATGGATATTATTGGAAAGGCGATTCGCCTGCTGTAATTGATCCGTTCGCTTGCAAACGTCTCCAACTTTTTCAAGCAAGTCTATAAAATATCATTGATTCGTTGTTCAATAGCCTTTTTTATTTGATCGGCGCATTGCATATAAACGTCAACATCGCAACCCAAAGGATCAGAAACATCAACATTGTCAGGCCGCAAAATGAAAAGTCGAGAGTCAACTTCCGGCCATTTGGATAAAATGGCGGAACGATGAGCGCGTCCCATTACATAAATAAGATCGGCAAATTGGATCAAAAAATCGCATAACGGTTGAGATTCATGTTCATCCAAAGAAAGCCCGAAAGATTTCATTGCTTCTTTGGCGCCTTGACTGGCTTGAATGGCCGCCGTTGTCGCAACTCCAGCAGACATAACAAGATAACCGTTGTCTTCAAGCTCGTCAAGAGAACAATGTAAATGCTCTGCTAAAATATGGGAACAAAGCAATTCAGCCATTGGACTGCGGCAAGTATTTCCTGTACAAACAAAAAGAATAATTTTTGCGGTCAATCTTTTAATGTTTTCTTTTGAAATAGCCCCTTCGCGTAAAATATTGACCTTATTATTAATCATTTCAACGACTGTTGAAGGAGTTTTATATTGAGCCGTTCCGTCATCCAACATTAAATCGGCCAAATCTCCCAACGAGTCAGCAACCATTTCTGCCGACGTTGCCGGTTTTTCTCCAGTTAAATTAGCGCTAGTCAGAACAATCGGCTCATTGAGTTGCTTTAAGATATCCAGAAATACTGAATGCTTTGGAACTCGAATGCCAACGGTTTTATTGGGCATAATCGCTTTTTGAACAAAGGTTGAGAGTTCGCGAAGCCGGCTTGACTCCGAGGTTCCGTCAAGAACGAGTGTTATCGGGCCAGGCCAACAACGTCTTGCTAAACGTTCGCTCAACGAGTCAAGAGCGGGAACATATTCCGTCAGGACATCCAAACCAGAAATGGCAATGGGAAGGGCATGCCCTGTCTTTCGACCTTTTGAGGAGATCAAACGTTCAACCGCTTGGGGTTGAGAAGCCAATGCCCCCAATCCGTAAACAGTTTCTGTCGGAAAAACAACCAGCTTCCCAGCTCGAAGCGCGTCAATGGTTTGCTGAACAACTTCGTCAGTTTGTTCGATCTCTTTTAATTTAATAACCGACAATGCCATTTTCATTCCTTTCGATGGTCAATGAAATGTCTGAAAATCAACAGAAGCAACTTTTTTCAAATATTGTCATAAGAAAAGCCAAAAGTAATTCGAATGATCTGAAGAAAGTCCCTCAATGAAAACGATCTTCTCATTTTTCGGACTTTAATGGTTTAAAAAATCGCTTTTTTTTATTTGTCCAAATTATTGATTCAACAGTTTGATCTCATTAATTCGTATGTAAATTCTATCACAAAATGACTTTTTTTCAAGGAACTGTGAGATTTTCTTTTAAAATCTCTTCCGATTTTATCAAAAAAAACTTTTTTTCTTAATCGGAATAATAAAATCTCTGGACAAACAAATCCAAAATGATTATGCTTATAGCCAAGTCTCCCGGAAATCTGAAATCGTCAAATTCCCGCAAATGCGACAAAAACGCAAAAATGGATGAAGGAATTACGGAATGCGAAACAATGTTATTCAGGCAGAAGTCGGCTTAAAAATGATTCTGATTCCAAGACAATTGTTGTTGTAAAAACAGATATCCAAAACAAAATATATAATAATCGACAAGAAAATGAATTTTTTGATCAAACTATTCGGTTTTTGGCCCGGCGTCACAGATTTACTCAAATATGGGCGTTGGACTCATTTGTTGATTTCGCTTTTATTCGCTTTAATTCTTGATTTTTATCTTTTTTTTAATTATTATTGGACAGATTTTTTTTCTGATCGAGCGCAATTTTGGCAACTGATTGGAATCATAATCGCCTGGTTGGTTTTATCGGGCTGGTCGTTTTATTTTTCAAAAACAATCGAAAAAAACAAGAATCAAGACAAAAACGGCGATCTCTTTCTTGAGTCGTTAACTCATTATTTGCGAGGCAATTGGTTCGAAACGGAATGTTGTTTAAAATCATTGTTGCGAAAAAATCCGAGCGACGCGGAAGCCGTTCTTCTTTTAGCGACGATGTTTCGGCATACGCAAAGATTTTCGGAAGCTGCGGAAGCATTACAGCAACTTGAACGAATGGAAACAGCGGATCGTTGGTTTTATGAAATATTAATCGAAAAAAAAGAATTAAAAGCCTCAGCAATCAGTAATCAATAATTTATCATTTTCCCGAACGGTTGTCCCGCGTCAGAAAGATTTTCGAGCAAACCCAAGGTCGATTATATCGAAATCGAATTAGCCAACAGGGGGTCGCCTTTAATCTTCCGTTGTTGTTGCCCGGCTTTTAATCAATGATTCAGATTTTCAACAGATTCAAATTTTCAACAGATTTGAGTCCATTTCATAAAATAATGGATAAAAAAGTCATTATCAATAAGAAATCAAGTAAAAGGAAAGTTCGATGCAAACCAGAATTTTTGCTTTATTAATCATATTATTATATGGATTGAATGGGTTATTCTGCTTTGGAACTGATTCAGTCAGGAAAGTTTATCTTGATGAAATGAATCTTTCGCAAATTGATTGCGGATATAAAGAGGCCAAAAAGAATCAAACAATTGATGACAACCCGTTGATGATCGCAGGCAAAACGTTTCTGCGAGGCGTTGGTCATCATTCTCCCGGGCATATTGTCGTTCAGCTTCCGCCGGGAAAAATTCGCTTTCGTTGCGAAGTTGGAATCGCCGACGAAACGAATGGTCAGGGACATCTGAATTTTCTCGCTTATGCAGACGGCAATCTTCTTTGGCAAAGCGGCTTTATGACAGGAAATCAAAAGGCCCAACCTTGCGAATTAAACCTCGAAGGTTATCATTGGCTCGTTTTATATGCCGATGAAGGGCCGGAAGGTTACGCATACGATCATGCCGTTTGGGGAGACGCTCATTTCATTTTGGAAGGCGACCCGGATTCGGTCCAATCATTGCAGATTGTTCGTCCTTTTTTTGTTGACAAACAGGGAAACGTCTATCATATTGAGGACGAGACAGAAAAAGACGCGTTTGAAATTGTTAAAGAATACGTTTCTCTCAAAAATCAGTTGGCCGCAGGAATGCCTGACAACGTCGCTCAAACGGCGTCTCATCCTCAATCAACCCTTTTGGAAAGCGATCGCGATCCGTTGGATATCGTTGTTCGACGAACAAGTTTTCTTCTGACAACGCTAAATGAAATGCGTGACGACGATAAATTAAATGAGGAAAAGGATTTATGGGAACAATTCTTGAAAGAATATGAAGCCTCTTCTCCGGATCAGATTCAAGAGCGTTTAAATTTATTCAAGAAAGCAACCCGACTGCGTCGTTCAATCGCATTAAAAAATCCCCTTCTTGATTTTAATGACATTATGTTCATCAAACGGCATTATAATCCCGAGGGCGAAAAACAGGGCAATCATATGTGTGACCAGTTTTTTGGATTTCATGCCCGACCAGGCGGAGGACTTTTTATTCTTCAAAATGCCTTTTCTTCCGAACCGAAACTCATTGACGTTCTTGCCAATTCGACGGTTTCCAACGGACGATTGATCGGTCAGAAACTCGATTCGAGTTGGGGATTTCTTTCGCCTCATTTGACCTATGACGGGCAACAGATTTATTTTGCGGCTGCCAATACCAAACCGGAGCGACATTCGTATATTTGGACGGAAGACAATTGTTATCATCTTTTTCGCGTCGATATTGACGGAAACAATCTTGTTCAGCTGACCGACGGGCCTTGGAACGATTTTGATCCCTATCTTATGCCGAATGGACGAATCGTCTTTATTTCAGAACGCAGAGGCGGTTACGGTCGTTGTCATGCGCGACCTTGTCCGAGTTATACAATTCATTCGATGAATCCGGATGGAAGCGATATTGTTCCTTTGAGCGTTCACGAAACCAATGAATGGGCTCCAACGGTCGATCATAACGGAATGGTCGTTTATACGCGCTGGGATTATGTCGATCGCGGCTTTAATCAAGCGCATCATCCCTGGATAACGTTTCCTGACGGAAGAGATTCGCGAGCCATTCAAGGCAATTATTCCGAAATCGAACAATCCCGTCCGCATTTTGAAACGACGCTCAAACCAGTTCAAGACTCGAACCTTTTCGTTGCAACCGCTTGCGGTCATCATACACAAAACTTCGGTTCCATTATTCTCATTGATCCCCAGGTCGAAGGGGACGATACCGGAAGCGATCCAATGGCGCCGATTCGCCGGGTCACGCCCGATCAGCTTTTCCCCGAATCGGAAATTGGCGTTCATGGACCGCCGCATAATTATGGTCAACCGTATCCTCTCAGCGAAGAATTCTTTCTCGTTGTTTATGACGCCTTTAGCGGTTCGGGAAAAGGAGAGAAAAACGATTACGGAATTTATCTGCTCGATATTTTTGGCAATAAGATTCTTCTTTATCGAGACGAAACGATCTCTTGTCAATGGCCGCATGCCGTTATGAAGCGTCCCGTTCCGCCTGTCATTCCGCATCAAACGTTAGTCGGAATTCCAGAAAATCAAAAAGCGGGGAAAACAATTCCCGATGAACTCCCCGAAACAGCAACGGTTGGCGTCACGAATGTTTATACTTCGGCTCTTCCTTTTCCCGAGGGAACAAAGATCAAGGAATTGCGAATCGTCCAAATTCTTCCCAAAACAACAATCAATGCCAATGTTCCCTGGATTGGGTTTGCTCCCGAAAATGGAGCCCGGAAAGTCCTTGGGACGGTTCCGGTCGAAGAGGACGGAAGCGTCCGATTTGAAATGCCGGTCAACGTTCCGGTCTATTTTCAGGTTTTAGATGAAAATGGCGTTGCGGTTCAAACAATGCGCAGCGCAACTTATGTTCATCCGGGCGAAACTTTGACTTGTCTCGGTTGTCATGAAGGCCGATACAATACAGCTCAAAATACAGCGAACGCAAAACCGGTCGCATTTCAACGGGCTCCTTCTGTAATCAAAGCGGACGTTCCCGGCTCAAATCCGTTTAATTATCCGACTTTGGTTCAAAATACGCTGGATCGGCATTGCGTCGATTGTCATGAAAAAGAAGCGAAAAACGGCAAAACGTTTGAATTGGGACGCGGCGATTCAAATCAGTATTTTTTGGCCTCTTATGCCAATTTGCGTCCTTATGTTTATGTCCTCGGAAACGGCAATAACAACCCAGATTATCCGGTTAAATATCAGCCGGACAATGGCGGCGCCTGGAATCAATATACTCCGCCGCGAACTTTTCCCGGCGAGTTCGGCGCTAATCGTTCGAGTCTTTGGAAACTCATCGAAAACGGTCATTATGACGTTCAACTTTCTCCCGAAGAAAAAAGAGGACTCTCTCTTTGGATGGACAATAACTGCGATTTCTTCGGCGCTTATGAACTCGAAACCTTAAACGATCAACGTCAAGGAAAAGTCGTTTGGCCAACGTTGGAATAAACCTTGATAAACAAGGCGAAAATATTGGCGATAAATTTCCCCAAAATGAATCGTTGAATGCCGTTCTTTTCTATTCTCTGGCAAAAACGAGAGAATATTGTTTCGATATTTGGATTTTTAACTGATTTTTTCCAGGCGATTGTTGACAAATATAAACGAAAGACGAAAATCATTGACTTTTAATAAAAAACGCTGATTTCCGAAAGTCAGAACGGCAAAGATTTATCTAAACTTAACCCAATGTAAAATAACGCAAAAATGAAAACAACTTTTCTTGAGTTATCGGAAGAATTTTGCGATAAAGAAAAATCGCGATTCCATATTGTTCCTGTTCCTTACGAAGGAACTGTCTGTTTTGCCTCGGGAACTGTTCATGGTCCCGAAGCGATTTTGAATGTCTCCGATCAAATTGAACATTTCGACGAAGAAACGTTTTGCGAATTTTATCGAGCAGGAATTTATACTCATTCTACAATTGAACCGGCAACGACTCCCGAACTGGAAATGGAAAAAATCGAAGATTATATCGACAGAAATCAACTTTTTCGTCCCGATCGTTTTCCCATTTTTTTAGGGGGCGAACACAGTATTTCGGCTCCAATTGTTCGACAGGCGATTCGTCGTTATCCCGATTTGAGCGTTCTTCAATTTGATGCTCACAGCGATTTACGCAATACATTTTCGCCCGGCGGAAAGTTTTCTCATGCCTGCGTTATGCGACGAATTTTGGAAACCAATGCCGAACTTGTTCAAGTCGGCATTCGAAGTTTTTCGCAAGCCGATTTAATCGAATGTCCAAAACAGGTTGATCATTTTATAACGCCGGCCAAGCTCGAAGATAATTGGGCCGGTTCTCTTCAATCCATTTTGGATCGTCTGACGCAGAATGTCTATATAACTTTCGATATGGATGCTCTGGATTTGTCTATTGCTCCCGGCGTTGGAACTCCCGAGCCTGGCGGACTTTCCTGGCGTCAGACAAATCAAATACTTCGAGAAGTCTGCTGTTCAAAAAATATTATTGGCGCCGATGTCGTCGAAACTCTTCCGCAACCGCATTCCAATATAACGGAATTTACAGCCGTTCGTTTAATCGCGAAAATGATGACTTGGACGACCCAAAAGGCAAACTTCAGACAGTCAAGCCGTTAAAAACAGACAAAAGGATTCGTCGTCGAATTGGAGCGTCATTGGGGTTGCAAACGCAACAATCAGGGGTTGTCAACAGATTTGAGAATAACCTTATTTTGTCCTTGATTTCTTAAAAGAAGTTTTAAAAACTTAGATTTTTCAACAAACGCATTCCGTATAAAGTCGTTAAAAACTGTTCCTTCAGACAAAACGTCTTTGCTCCGAAGGGGGGGGGTTGGGAACAACCCTTTAACTTTTTATTGGGCAATCTTTTTTTGAGCTTCCAAAATGAAATGGACAATCGGTTCAGGATTTTCAAGGGAATGAGGATGATGATCGTTTCCCGGTTTAACAATGACAGTAATCGGCGCATTTGCTTTTTCATAGCCTTCCTTAAGAATTTTTGTATTCTCCTCATAAGGAACAACGCGATCTGCGTCGCCGCAAACGATAAGAATCGGAACCTTTGTTTCGGCCAACGGTTCAAAATGATCAACCGGATTGAAACGATAAAGCTGCGCTTCGTCTTCGGTCAGGTTATAGGACTCAAGAATGCTTTGCCAGTCGCTCTCGCTTCGAGCTCCTTTTCCAAAACCGCCTGGCCAACTTTTGAAATCAAGGACAGGATTGTCGATATAAATGGACGCAACCTGATTCGGATAGGCAATGGCCCAATTCATTGCATAAAGTCCGCCGCGACTCATTCCTTCGAGATGAACTTTCGAACAAAGGTTGAACTCTTGCGTTAAATAAAGATAATATTTTTGCCAGAGTTCGACCGATCCGGGCGATCCCATAAGCGGAGCAGAGTCGATATAAACGAGATGAAACCCTTTTTGTAAAAGCGCAATGTCTGCCTGCGGTTCATGACCAAAAAAACGAGCTCGCCAAATCCAGGGCGAAGAATCGGCTCGCTTCTGGGGGACAACAATTTTTGCCGAACGATTCTCAAACATAAAATCATAAGCGTTAAAACCGTTCCATTCGCTTTGATCGCCCGGATATTTGGTTGATTCCGACGTTTCGACGGCGAACAAATGTTGTTGAAAAGCAATCAGAAAACAAAAAAAACAAATAACTTTCAACGTTTGCTTCATAATATTCCCCATGCAATTGATGAGTTAAAAAGTTGGATATGGAATAGGAAAATAAGAATCCTCAATTTGGAATTCCTTCAAAAAGCCGCAAAAAAATGAGAAAAACGAATTTCGCTCAAATTCTTTGCTCAAAGGCCAAACATTGCCGATTCTAGTTTTTCAAACAGTCCCCGTTCCCGTTGTTGATGAATCGCGACTGTTGATTTTCATTATTTTAATTTTAACATCGATTTTTTTCCCTTCAATCTTCTGTTTTGATAATATAAACGGAAAGAAACGAACTCTTTTTCGTTTTTTTCAAAAATCCTGTTAATATTTTCTTGCAAAATTTTAATATCGATGTAAAAATAAAGAATAATAAGTTCGTCGATTTTGCCGCGAACTCAACATTATTAAAAATATTAAAAAAAACTTTTTTTTCAGATAAATTTTCTGATTTGAAAATATTTGGGTAAGGATTGAATTATGTTCGGAATTCTTGTTCCTGTCGGCGGCGGCGACGATATTCCGTTGAAAAAGGAAGAATTAATCGTCGGCCGAAACGAAAACTGTGACATTGTTCTTCGTTTTAAAAATGTTTCGGCCAAACATTGTCGACTTGTTTTATCGAATGGTTATTGGTATGTCCTTGATTTGGGGAGCACAAACGGAACCAAAATCAATAATACCCGGATTCAAGATCGTCGCATTGATCCAAACAGCATCATTTCAATCGCAAAAAATGACTATTATATTCAATATAATCCATTGGCCAACGGAGCAGGCGGAACGCTTCCTCCTGATTTTTTGGAAACCAATATTTTCGAGAAATCTTTATTGGAACGAGCCGGTTTGGTTCATGCCTCTTCATCTCGATTTAAAATGCCGCTTCAACCGTTGCCCAAACAACGGGCATCTTTAACGGATTTGGAAGACGGCAAACTCAAAATAGATTATTCCAAATTAACCTTGGATGACATCGAATTCGAAAAATAATTGATTATTGTTGACTTTTTGGTTAATTATTCAAGTCAATTGAAATTTCGAAATTATTTGGTTCGCAAGCCCCGAAAAGGACAAGCGGATTAAGAAAGGGCAAAAATCAATTGCCCTTTTTGGTTTCAATATATAACTGAAATGATTTGATTCTTTGAATTAATTTGCTTTTTGATGAAATGAACTCTTAAAACGGAACCCAAAATTGAAAAAGTTGCGAATAGGAATTGTCGGAGCTGGACGATTAGGCGGATTTCATGCCAGCAAAGCCGCGTCGAATGATCGGGTTAAGTTGGTCGGAATATATGATCCTTGCGAATCGAATCGAAAACGAGTTGCCTTGAAACATCATGTTGCGGATTATGATTGTTGGGATTCATTTATGTCCGAAATTGATGCGGCGATTGTTGCAACGCCGTCCATTTTTCATTATGAAATAGGCAAAAAACTCTTAACAAACGGAAAACATCTGTTAATCGAAAAACCAATGACAACCAGGGCGTCCGACGCTCAAGAACTGGCAATGATAGCGCAACAGAATCAACTTGTTCTGCAATGCGGTCATGTCGAAGAATATAATCCCGCCTGGATATCAATCCAACCGTTTTTAGATTCCATTCGCCAAAACAGACCCGTTTTTATTGAAACAAAGCGAACTAGCGGTTATACATTTCGAAGCGTTGATATCGGCGTTGTTATGGATTTAATGATTCATGACCTCGAATTGATCATTTCGTTGATAACCGTTCCCGTCGAAAACGTTTCGGCAATCGGTTTTGTTGAATTGGGAGGTTTTGAAGATTCCGCTTTTGCTCAATTATGTTTTACAAATGGTTCCCTTGTTCAAATGACTGCTTCGCGCATTGAACAAGAGTCCGTTCGACAAATGAAAATCGTCGATGATTGCCAATCTATCTTAATCGATTTTCAGGCCAGAACCGCTCGACGAACTCAACCCTCGGAGTCCATTCGCTCGGGGAATTTTGCGCCAAATCAAATGGATTCCTCTTTCGTTATTCCTGAAATAAATGTTTTTATGAAAAATGAATATTCAACGCAAGAGTTGACTTATGAACCTTTTGACGCGCTCTCGTTGGAAATGGACAATTTTGTTTCGGCTGTTTTGGATGGTTCGCCGTCTTGCGTTCCTGCTGATCGCGTCGTTCGAGCTATTGAAATTGCAGAAATAATTCAGCAGAAAATACTCAGGAAAAAAAGACGCTGAAAGTCCTGTCTAAAGAAAACGAGTTGAATTTGAATAAAGAGCAGTTTTTCAAATTCAACTCGAAAAGAGACATTTTAATCGATATGGCGCATTTTGGCGAAACTGGGAATAAAGGGCAGTCGAGTTCCAGGAATTAGCTTTCCGTGCGGCCAATAAACAAAAAACGCTTTACCGATAAGATATTTTTCGTCAACGCAACCCCATTCGCGACTGTCCTGACTGGCGCTGCTGTTGTCGCCTAAAGCCAAATATTGACCTTGATCCAAATTGATTAAAACGGAGCGCGTATTTCCGTAACCTTTCCAAGCGGTCGGATCGGCCAAAAATCGGGCGAAAACTTCTTCTTGTAACGATCCGATTGGTCGAGAAGTCAAACGATCAGAAAAACCGCGTTGAAAATCGTAAAGCAGACGCAAATTGCTGTCTTTAACAGAAACAAACGGCGTTTCCGGTTCCGTATGAGGTCCGCTCGCAATATAATAAATATCTCTTAAAATTTTTAAATGGGCAATATCTGCATTCATTTCCCGAATGCCGATTGAGACTGGGGTCAGATCAAGTTCGTTTGGATCTCGATTTCTGGAAATAAGGTTGGGCTTTCCATTCGGAAGCGGACGACAAAGATCGTCATATTTGCCTTCGTTTTCAAAAGCGATTTCTTCATCGTTAATGACAAGTCGCAATTGTTCATCAATATTCATAAACATAATACGATATTTTTGGTCCGTCTCAAAATGAAAGTCGGCCTTGGCTTTTTTTCCAAATTCTGAAAAACCAGGAATAGCCAGGCGAATTAAATCCAGAGTCGGATAAATCAGGCATTGAAAATTCTGACCGCCTTTGACCAATTCAAAAACTAAAAAACAATCTTTTGTCTCGGCGCAAGAGATCGTCATATCGCAGGAAACAGCCAAATCGCCAATCCAGTTTCCCCCTAACGAAGTCGGAAGTTTGTAACATTGATAAGAATTCTCTTGCGATTCAATATTTTTATCATTGTTATTTTTAACGAATAACGAAAATTCATCGCGTTCCCGATTGTTGTCGTCTTTTGAAATGCCTGTATTGTATGCCGTCGCATCCGTTATTAATTGGGGGTTGTTCTTTATGATTCCCGTTCGTTCTATTTCTCTTGGAATTCTGTTTTCAGCCAAACTGAACCAATCGGTCGAAGAAGGAACGATATGACGATAACGCAACCAATAAATCTTATCCTCTTGAGTTCGCTGTTGATCAGTTGAGGGCAAATCGTTTCTTTTCGATAAATTGTCATTTTGAAGCTTTAATGGACAACAAGACTCAATCTCAATAATATCATTAACGTCGTTTTTATTAAAATGGAATTCCGTCCCATTATTTCTCGTTTTCCAGGCTAAACGATCCGATTGAATTTGATTCGTCTCATCAAACCAGCGCGAAGGCCAAAGGAGCTGTTCGACCTGAGGAAGCGGATAATCGGCGTCATAAACGGGTTGCAACATCTGTAACAGATATTTCAATGGTTTTCGCGCAATTTCAAAATCCGAAACATTATTTTCGCCCTGCTCTTCTCTTTTTTTGATAAAAAGATCGCCATATTGAATTCGAATTTGCTCGTTCGGAAGCCCGACAACTCGTTTGATGAAGTTGATTCTTGGTTCAGCAGGCGCGCGAAAAACAGAAACGTCCCAACGTTTTAAGTCACGAAAATCAAAAGTTGATTTGTTGACAAAAATTCGATCTCCGGTAAACGAAGGGGAATCCAAACCAAAAAATTGAGTAAACCCGCATTGCGGACAGGTTCCAGCGACAACTTTCGACGTTGTTGCCCGATTGGTTGTATTGTTGATCTCTTCGCTCGCGCTAACCTGAAATGGATATCGACATTGTTCACAAAAAACGTCTTTATGACGTCCTTTCAACGTTGGAGCCATTGAACCAGTCGGAATGACAAAAGCCTCTGCTTCAAATGTTTTGAACAAAAGGGCAAGAAACAATGCAACGGCTAAGGTCTCAATAATCTCGCGAATCGCTATAAAAGGAGATTCATTGGGATTATCCTGCTTCTGTGTTTCCGGATTGCAAGGCAAAACAGACGATTGATTATTTGATTCTTTTTTCATTTAAGCAATTATTTTGTTTAATATCGAAAAGTTGTTTGTTATTTCATTATCGTTGATTATTTCATTTGTGATGTTTGTCAAAGCGAAACGTTTTGACATTTTTCTTGAAAAATGCCTGCTGATTCTCAAAACGGAACAATGATCTCGTTGCGTTTGATCGTTCAACAATTCAAACAATCAACGAAAAGAAAAGCTGGCAGACATAAATCCGCAACAAAATCTGTTTAAGAAAAAATTGAGCTATTGTTTCCATTTAAAAACGAGATCGCTAAACAGTTGAACTTCTTGTCAATCATTCAACATCCTTGTTGGTTCGCAAACGCGACAAGGACGAACAAATTAAAAACAACAAATCCGATCGCCCCGAAACTTTCGCGTGAAATGATCCAATATTTTTTCAAGAAAACATTTCCTATATTATATCGCTTTCAAGCAGATTTGCTAGAAATCCCCGTTTTCTTTTATAAAAAAAACAAAAATTTAATAAATTGCCATTCTGACAAAAAAGGCTCTTGACGTCTAAAAAGTATTTCATAAAATAATGAATAAGACTTTCGATAAGGAAAGCAATTATAACATGTTTTGTTTATTTTTCTTTAACAGATTTCTTTTGAGCTTAAATAGATCATTTCTGAGATCTCGCTTTCAATAAACTGTCTTGCAAAAAAAGAATTCAAATGGATCAACAAACATTTTTTTGTTCAATTATATTCAATAATACTAATATTGTTATAATGGGTTAAAGTTGTTTTTGTTGAAAGAAAAAGACAGAAAATAAAGAAATTGGGGAATTGTGTAAAGGTAGCACGGCTGGCTCTGAACCAGTTAGTCGGGGTTCGAATCCCTGTTCCCCAGCTTACAGATGAGGAGTGTCTTAAGAAACGGGCATTTTTCGTCTTTTTTTTTGCCTGGTTGAAATCGATTTTTTGATTGAATTCAAGATAAAAATAATGTAACTCGTTTAATCAGATTTTTGAAACTCGTTCCGATTTGACAAAATATCCGAAGTCATGAACGAAAACGCAAAATTCTGAATGGATGCCGTCGATATGAAGCGTCATTGCGTTTATGATAATATAATCCAAACGACATATAATACTCCGCTGGTTAATTTGGGAAAAGTCATTCCAGAAGGAGGGGCAAAAGTTCTGTTAAAATTGGAATATTTTAATCCTTTATCAAGCGTTAAAGATCGAGTTGCCCGGGCAATGATTCAGATGGCGGAACAGGAAGGCCTTTTGACCCCTTTGACTCATATTGTCGAACCAACCAGCGGAAATACTGGAATCGGTCTGGCTTTTATCGCGGCTTCCAAAGGTCTTAAACTAACGATAATCATGCCCGATTCGATGAGTTGGGAACGCCAGCTTCTCCTTTCCGCTTTAGGGGCTGAATTGATTCTGACTCCCGCAAAATATGGCATGAATGGTTCCATTCAAAAAGCGTTGGAATTGGCTCAAAGCGACTCAAACGTTTGGATTCCGCAGCAATTTGAAAATCCGGCCAATCCTAAAATTCATGAAACAACGACTGGCCCCGAAATTTGGGACGATACAAAAGGAAATGTTGACCTGTTTTTAACGGGAGTCGGAACTGGCGGAACGTTTACTGGCATAACCCGATATTTGCGGAAAAAAAATCCTTCATTATTGGCTTATGCCGTTGAACCCGCTGATTCGCCGGTTATTTCTGGGGGCAGAGCCGGTTCGCATGGAATTCAGGGAATTGGAGCCGGTTTTATTCCGAAAAATCTTGACGTTTCCTTAATTTCTGGAGTCGAAAAAGTGACAACAGAAGAAGCTTATTATTGGTCAAGACGATTAGCTCAAGAAGAAGGGATTCTGGTTGGAATCAGTACAGGCGCTAATTTGGCCGTTGCTTCCCGAGTTGCGGCAAGGCGGGAAAATCGGGGAAAAACAATCGTAACGATCGCTCCAAGCTGCGGCGAACGTTATCTCTCGACTCCGCTTTTTTCCGAAAAGATATCCGAATTGAAATTTGACGTTTAACTGGCGTCCAAACGTTTCGGTCCTTTCTTTCTTTTCATTGTATTTTCGTTTTTTTCAACTTTTGAACAGACTCATTTTTGAATATAATCATTTGGAGGAATCCGACAGTTTTTGAGAAAAAGACTTTTTTGTGAAAGCAGTTTTTTAATGCCCGCTTTATTGATTCTTTTATCTTTTGGCTTTTGATAACATTTTGCATTGGACAGTTCTTTCATTCAACTTTTGAGTCTTCATTCTTCCTGAATTGCTGACATTTCTCTTTTTATTGATCTGGATTATGAGTTATGACCGTTTTTTTAGATAATATTTTTAAACTTCATTGCGATACATTGGAATATGATTGGAGGAATGTGACGTGAATGTCGATACGTTTAGAATATTTTGTGACGTTATTTTCCATCAAAGTTTTTCGCGGGGCGCTTCTGCGAACAATATAAGTCAATCTGCGGCAACACAATCAATTCATCGTTTGGAAAAAGAGCTTGGAGCTCAATTAGTTGACCGAAGCAAAAGACCTTTTGCCTTGACGCCGGAAGGTCAGGTCTGTTATGAAGGATTTCGTGAAATACTGGAAACTTATGACAATATTGTTATGAGAGTTCAATCGCTTCATATTCAGGTCGGCGGTTTAATCCGCGTTGCGGCCATTTATTCAGTTGGTTTGCATGATATGAGTAAATGTATGCGAGATTTCATGAAAGCGTTTCCGAAAGCGAAAATTCGTCTTGAATTTCTTCATCCGCAGAAAGTCTATCAAGCGGTTATCAACTCCGAAGTTGATTTAGGCGTTGTTTCTTATCCGATATCTTCGCCGGAAATTAATGTTATTCCGCTTCGTTCAGAAGAAATGGTCGTCGTTGTTCCGCCGAATCACAGTTTGGCCAAAAAGAAGTCTTTGACGATTGATCAACTTGACGGGACAGATTTTGTTGCTTTTGATCGAGACCTTTTTATTCGCAAAGAAACGGATCGACAATTTCGTCAACGGGGCGTTCGAGTTAATGTTGTTATGGAGTTTGACAATATTGAAACGATTAAACAGGCAATTCAGGTTGGAATAGGAATTAGTATTTTGCCTGTTCCAACGGTTAAAGAGGATGTCGATTCTGAAAAAATGGTTGCAATCCCGTTAACTTCGCCCAAGATGTCCCGTCCAATCGGCATAATTCATAAACATCGAAAAGTTTTTACCGGAACAATGTTGCGATTTGTTGAAATTTTAAGCGGTCAGCAAATTCAGCCTGAAACGGATGCGCCGATATTGGATGATTGATGACGAAGGCGAAACCAGTTTAGGATTATTTGTTTTTTCCTCAATAATCGGTTCGCCATTGACCGGCTTTTGTCAGGATTTGAATAACAGAAGCTTTTTCCAGATCCGTTTTCCGGGAAATTATCGTCATAAAAATCGATCTTCCAAAAGAACAAGGGGTCAGGAAACGACTTTTAACCAGGCCGCTTGCAAATCGCTTTAAGGAAATTCAAAAATCTGTTTTTTAGAACTTCCTAAAAAATAACCCAACCCCTTTGCGTCTCCGCGAGAAAAACTAATTTTATTTTTTGCAGAGACGCAGGAGAAAAAGGGTTAAAAAAGTAAAGAGTTTTCGAATAAATCAAAAAATTTGAGTTTTCTCTTTGATTTCATTTTTTCTTTTTCTCGGCGTCTTTGCGAGATAATTCAATCTGTCATTTGCTGTTTGAGATCATTCAATAAACATTAATAAAAGGAATTAGAATGCTAAAACAAATATTTGCGATTTTTTGTTTTTTGTGTCCGCTTGTTGTTCTTGCTGATGGTTCGGAAAAAACTTATCGGGTTGCCATTTATAATGGACCGGGAGCAGCTGAAATTTGTTGCGATTCTTCTTATGATATCTTGGATAAGGAACCCGACATAACCCCTAAAACAATCAGTCCGGAAGAAATTCGTCAAGGAGAGCTTCGTCATTTTGATGTCGTCATTTTTCCTGGCGGCACAGGAAGCGATCAATCTCAAGCAATCGGCGAGGAAGGCTGGAAAGAACTCAGACGTTTTTTAAACGAGGGGGGCGGTTATTTCGGAACTTGCGCCGGCGCTTATCTTGCATTGACTAAAAATCGAGCAGACGGGTCCCTGATCGACGCAAAACTGAAATCGGATGAATGGGAACGCGGAAAGGCTATTTTAAAAATCGAACTCTCTCAAGAAGGAACAAAAATTCTCGGCGATCATCCTGGCTTGTTAGATATTCATTATGAAAACGGGCCGATTCTTACTGAAGCTCATAATCCCAATCTGACTCCTTATATAACGCTTGCTTATTTTCGATCCGAAGTTGCGGACAACGACACTCCGACCGGAATTCAAACCGATTCGCCCGCTATTGTCGCTGGAAAATATGGAAAAGGTCGAGTCATTATCTCAAGTCCGCATCCGGAACTGACTCCGGCTCTTAACGATTTTCTTCCCCCTTTGGTTCGTTATGCCGCAGGGGATTGAGTTTCCGGTAATTTGTGAAAAAACGGTTCCGGATCGCCTTCTTCGCTCAAGCTGTTCATAAATCCCCTTTGGATCTCGCGCAAATCCTTGGAAAAACGAAAATGGCGAAAAGAAAAAAGTTCAAAAGATATCCGGATTGTTGGACGTAAACTCGATTACAACCGCTTGATTACAGAAGACGAATCGCTTCCAAACTGGATTGGATATGATTTGAGTTGCAAAGTTAAGCTGATAATTGAACCGCAACGGAAACGCAAATCTGAACCGCAAACGGGAACGCAAAAATGACTGAACCTTGGGATAACAAGCATCTGGAACTAACTCCGGAGGTTGAAGAAGATTTTGATATTGCTCCTGAAGAGTCGTTTTCAGAAGGAATGATTCTCGTTCCCGTTATTTGCGGAACATGTAAATTGCGAATGTATGCTTCTGAAAAACATATTGGAAAATGGCTGATTTGTCCCGATTGCGAACGCAAATCTCTCATTCGTTCTGTTCAAGCGGAAGCGAAATTTAAGGTCGAACTTTCCAAAGAGGGCGTTTTGACTTTAATCAAACAAGAGCCCCCCTTGCGACCTGTTTTTAAGCCTGATTTAGATTATCGAACCGTTAAAGGTTCCATTGATGAAGACGCTGAAAAGATTCCTTTCATTAACCTTTCCGAAGAAGCTGATGACCCGCTCGAATCGTTTATCGACCGATTGCTGATTAAAAAAAAACCTTCTCAAAATAACGAAACCGCGACTGCTCTTGGTCAAAACATTCCTGAAACGCCAGAAGAAAAAAAACAACGTTTAATTCAGGAACTCATTCGCCAAAAAGAATTGTCGGCGCGAACAACAAAAGATTTGCAACACGAAATTCTGGACAATTCTGTCTCCAAACAAGAAATGTCCCTGAAAACTCAAAGCTCAACAGACCCGAAACCTTCTCTGGAAAAAAAGGAGGATATCGAAACGCCAAAGACGCTTGACTCTTCTTCAATCCCGACCGAATCGTCTGTTTCCGCTTTCTCAAAAAAGCGTCGCGTTACATTCGGAAATCCCTGGAAACTTCGACATTTCTTTTTTCCATTGTTTGACAAAGACAATCAAGTTCGTTTTTTCTTCTGTTGGATTTTTGGAACAATTGCCATTTTAATGTCATTCAATTTCTTTCGGTTCTTTGGTCAATTTCTCTTTTCCGCCGATCCGCGAGGATCGAGTTATGTTTATCAAACAAGCGACATTTTTCTCTTTTATATCGAATATCTTGCTGCGTTTTGTCCGTTGGCTGTTTGGATTCTTTGTATGATTATAAATGGAATGACCTTCTTTTCAAAAACAAAAGACGGTTTTCATCGAATGGGAAAATGGATTCTGTTTCGAACTGAGTTTGCCGCGTCTTATTTATTCTGGTTCTTTTTAGTTCTTTCGATTTCGCCGTTTCCGGGAGTTCTTTTGTCTCTGGTGTTAAAATGGAACGGAGCTGACTCCTTTTGGCGGTTGGGGTTGCCTTTCATCAGCATACATTTGTTCTTTCCCCTGTTATTTTTATCCATTATCTTTCATGACAACGGCTTGGAACTCTTTCATCGCAAAGTTTGGAAAAGCCTGATTGTTCATCCTTATGCCTGGATCGCTTATTATCTTTTCTCAATTCCTATTATTGCGTCGTTCATTCTTGCTTTGATGGTTGGCAACTATCTCATTATTTATTTTATCGACAAAGATTTTTGGTTGGCTCAAATTTCATTTTGTGTGGCAACGCTTATTTTATGCCCGTTGTTCAGTTGGGATATTTATCTTTATTTTCGACTTTTAGGCGCTTTGGCCTGGTCTGTTGATCAATAAACCCCGTCGTTCAAAAATCGAATATTTGTATTTTTTGTGCCATTCTTGTAAAACGAGTAAAAAATCAAAATATCGCAAATTGTTTTTTGAAACAGAAAAACAATATTCATTTCGCTAAAAACAAAAAACTAAAGATTCTAAGAGGAAGTTCTAAAAATCCCTTAGTGCGAACCATTGAAATATTTTCTACAAAAATGAGAAATATATTTAACGTTTGAAAGAAGTCCGTCGATCATAAAGGATAAGGAGGGAATCGAAATGAGATCTTATTCAAACGAGCTGAGGGAACGGGTTATCGACGATATCGCGGCGGGAACGTCGATTCGGAAAGCGGCGGTTAAATGACATATATCACCGAAAACAGTCAGCTTATGGCTGAAACGTTATCGGGATACAGGAAGTTCGAACCGAAGCGTTTGCCGTCGCATAAACGTTGAAAACGCTTGGCGAATTATCTTCAACAGGAGTTTTTCAGGAGCGACTGTTTAACAGCGGCCGCTATTTTTTGAATTCGACGAAGTTTCCGTGAACGCTTACCCAAATAGCAAATGAGAGATCGAAACAAGGCCTTTCGCCTGTTTCTTTGCCTCTCCATGGACCGGCCCAAATGCTGAACCATTGTAGTTGCCAGAGAGGTGATCGCGACAAATCTCATGACAGGAAAACCGACTCCAGGCTTTTGACTCCGTGTTTGCGGATACTCATCCTGAAGTGTCTGTGTATCAGGAATATACAACGTTGAACCGTTGAGCATTCCGACATGGCGACCATTCCAAAGTTCTTCTTCCCGTAAATTCTGTTCGGTATTGTTGGCGCTATTTTGTGTAAGTATTTTTGGAATATTTTTCTTGATTTATGAACGAACCATGCAATATCGTCCATTATTAAGAGCACAGCCTTCTTGTTCCGAGGCGATCAAAAGCTGATTGATCTGTGTCACAGCCGCTTGTGTTGTTCGTTCCGTACCGGTATGAAACATTTCGGAAAGAAAGGCCCCAAAAGTAAGAACCGCCGTAAAAACAATGTTTTCTTTTTTACCGAACACGCATTGAGTTTCTTTCATTGAGTTTGCGATCATTTGAGAAGTAAGAATTTTCTCTTCTTGTTCACATTCGGAAAGTTGGCACGAATTGAGAATCAGATCAAAGTTTTCCAGATTTCCTGACGATACGATGAAAAGGACATGGAACCCTCCCCGGCTCTGTTTCGACACATTCCAAGGAAGGTCCAGCTCGTTAATATCTCGAGCAAAGAAACGGTTCTACGCCACTTTTTTCCAATTTTTTTAAATTTTTGACAAAAGTGTAAAACCTGTTAAAATAATAATCGGTTTATGGTATACCTACGCCCCTGTTTAACCAAAGTGCCATTTAATTCCGATCCTTTTCAAAGGAAGAGCTATGTTTTCGAATAAAACGTTATTAATTACAGGCGGAACTGGATCGTTTGGGAATGCGGTTCTGGATCGCTTTTTGAACACGAACATCAAGGAAATTCGTATTTTTTCGCGTGATGAGAAAAAACAGGACGACATGCGTCATCTGTATCAGAGTCGATTTCCGGAAAAAAACGAAAAAATACGCTTCTTTATTGGCGATGTTCGAGATATCGCCAGTGTTAAAAACGCGATGCGGGACGTCGATTATATTTTTCATGCGGCGGCTCTTAAACAGGTTCCCAGTTGCGAATTTTTTCCGTTGGAAGCGGTCAAAACAAATGTCCTTGGAACCGATAATGTCCTGACTGCCGCCATTGATGCCGAAGTTCAGAAAGTCATTTGTCTTTCGACGGACAAAGCGGCGTATCCTGTCAATGCGATGGGAACGAGTAAAGCGATGATGGAAAAGGTTATTGTCGCAAAAAGTCGAACGGTTTCGTCCAAAAAAACGATGATATGCTGTACTCGATATGGAAATGTTATGTGTTCGCGCGGATCGGTTATTCCGCTTTTTATCGAACAAATCAAGGCTGGAAAACAACTGACCGTTACCGATCCGAATATGACGCGATTTATCATGTCGCTTGAAGAAGCGGTCGAATTGGTTCTGTTCGCTTTTGAAAATGCGGAAAGCGGCGACATTATGGTTCAAAAAGCGCCTGCCTGTACGATCGGGATTTTGGCTCAGGCGGTTCAAGATATTTTTCATGCCGAGAACGAAATTCGTGTGATCGGAATTCGACATGGGGAAAAAATGTACGAAACGCTCCTAACCAATGAGGAATGCGCCAATGCGCTTGATTTGGGGGCTTTTTATCGCGTTCCTGCCGACAAACGAAGTCTTAATTATGAAAAATATTTTACTGCCGGCGATACGGAGCGAAATGTGTTAAGCGAATTCAACTCGAACAATACCGAACTTTTGAATGTCGAACAAGTCAAGGAAAAACTGAGGGCGTTGCAGTATATTCAAGATGAACTCGCGGCATGGAGCAATTGACATGAATATTCTTGTTACAGGAGCAAAAGGGTTTGTCGGTAAAAATCTTGTCGTCGAATTGAACAACATTAAAGAAGGAAAGGCCAAATATGGCTCGCTTTCTTCCGAATTGACCATTTTCGAATATGATGTCGATTCCGATCCTGTTTTGTTCGAAAGCTATTGCGAAAAAGCGGACTTCGTTTTTAATCTTGCCGGAGTCAATCGGCCCAAAGACCCGTCCGAATTTATGACTGGTAATTTCGGCTTCGCTTCGACGCTTCTTGCAACGTTGAAAAAATATAACAATAAGGCGACGGTTATGATTTCGTCGTCAACTCAAGTTACGCTCGACAATCTCTATGGAAAATCGAAAAAAGCGTGCGAAAATCTATTTTTCCAATACGGTCAAGAGACCGGCGCAAAAGTTCTTGTCTATCGTTTTCCGAACCTTTTTGGCAAATGGTGTCGTCCGAATTACAATAGTGTGATCGCGACTTTTTGCAGCAATATTGCCTCGGGTCTGCCGATTCAAGTCAACGATCGTTCCGTGGTCTTGACCTTAACTTATATCGACGATCTGATTTACGAGATGATTGCCGCATTGGAGGGAAACGAGCATCGTGTTGGAAATTATTGCGAAGTTCCGATAACCTACTCCGTTTCGCTTGGTGAAATCGCCGATTTGATTCATTCGTTCAAAGCATCACGGGACGAACGAAGCATTCCGGATATGTCGAATGAATTTGTAAAAAAACTTTACGCAACTTATACAAGTTATCTGCCGACGAACGAATTTTCCTATCCGCTTGAGTCGCATTGTGACAATCGCGGTTCCTTTACAGAAATTTTGCGAACAAGAGATCGCGGACAATTTTCGGTCAACATTTCCAAACCGGGCATTACAAAAGGCGAACATTGGCATCACACAAAGAACGAAAAGTTTCTTGTCGTTTCTGGAAAAGGGGTTATTCGTTTCAGAAAAGTCGACGACACAAAAGTTTACGAATATTTTGTCTCCGGCGATAACTTGGAAGTCGTCGACATTCCCGTAGGATATACCCATAACATCGAAAATCTGGGCGATACCGATATGATAACCTTCATGTGGTCCTGCGAATGCTTTGACCCCAGCCGCCCCGACACTTTTTTCCTTCCGGTTGATAAAAAAAGAGAGTTTTAATCTCTTAAAAACAACCCCGCCGCCCCGACACTTTTTTCCTTCCGGTTGATAAAAAAAGAGAGTTTTAATCTCTTAAAAACAACCCCGCCGCCCCGACACTTTTTTCCTTTTGCGTGATTGAGTTCGAAATTCTTTTGAAAAAAGGATT
>JAUNBG010000090.1 GCA_030527205.1 Planctomycetia bacterium | reverse complement strand
CAACCGTCGACGAAATAAAATTCATCGTACTCTTGACGAAGTTCGCGATACTTTTGAACGAATTCGCGTTGCGCTTCGCCATTCGCTTTGGCGGGAACATGAGTCGTTTTTTTATAAAATCTCAACTTAGTCAGTCAAAAATATTGGACAGGAGCATTAACTTTTGTTTACCTGTATTGCGTATTCTGTTTATTTTGTTGCAAAGCTTCATCAAAATAAATATTTTGATAAATTTCAGTAAATTTTTTGTCTTTTTTTAAAAAATTTCAAAAATACCACTTGACAAGCATCAATATCTCAAATTACAATAAAGATTCGCTTTTTGAAAAAAGTTGTGTTTTCTTTTGTTATGATGTTGGAAAGAGAAAATCGTCTTGCGATCGATTCCAAAAACGCATGGTTTCGAGGCAGACTGACTTTTGGTATCGAACTTGAATAATGTTAAGTATTTTACGGGAGAGAAACGTCGTTGTTTCCTCATCGAAACAAACGAATGGTCTTTTTATGATGATTATTTCGGCGAAACGGAAAATGCGATTTGCCAAACGACAATTCAAGTGTAACAAATTTTTTGGAAAAAATCAAGGGCAAGGAGTATAACAATACGGAAGTTCTAAAAAACCATTGGAATCGCGGATATTTTGCTTGGCGGAACTTGTTTTTGCGACGTCTTTGAAGTTGAGTTTGTTGCCGAATCAAGGTTTTTAGAACTTCTTTAATATCTTTTCGTCGATTTAAAATAAATGTTACAATAAATACAGATAATCAAGTATTTATTTTTCGTATTTTCCCGAATCGATTGGGAATTTCTTTCATTTTTTAGGAGAGTCTTTATGAAAACAAATAACGTTAAATTGGGGGGGGGGGGTAAAATAGGTTTTACTCTCGTCGAACTTTTGGTCGTTATCGCGATCATCGGCATTTTGATTGGTTTACTTTTGCCAGCCGTTCAAGCGGCGCGAGAAGCAGCTCGACGCATGCAATGCACGAATAATCTCAAGCAGCTCGGTTTGGCGCTTCATAATTATCATGACACAAACAACTGTCTTCCAGGTTTTGGAATGGGAGGAACCCGACCTTACGATTACACTCCCTTTGTTGGTCTTCTTCCGTACATCGAACAACATGGTCGTTATGATGCAATCGCATCAGGGACGTTATTGGATGGAACGAATCTTGGCATGTGGCAAGTCGAACCTTGGGAAAACTGTGCCGGTTTTGTTGATCCGCTTTCTACATTAATGTGTCCTTCGGACGGAAAAACGAAAACGGGTTATACGAATTCCGGCAATACTCGTCCTTCGACCGCAACCAATTATTGTTTCAGTGACGCCGATATGATTACCGGTCGCGGTTGGTATAACGATTGCCGTTCCAACAACGCCAATTGTCCCAAAAACGAACGTTCCGCTTTTTCTTTGGTCTTTTCCGGACGTTCCGATGTCGCAACAGGTCACGGTCGATGTCCAGAATTGGCCGTCATTTCCGACGGTCTTTCGAACACGATTTTAATGAGCGAACGCTGCACAAGTCCCGATTATCATTATGGAGCTTCTGAAAATCGCAGCTTGAAGGGCGGAATCGCAATGGGCGTCAACGTTTGGGATCTTTCGCCACAAGAAGCCTGTTTGCCGACCCAGGGAACCGGCGGTCAATATGCCCCTGGCGTTACAGCACTGGGCGGTTCTGGGTCTCTTTATGCTTATTGGTTCTGGCATATGGCTCGTTTTCATACAATTGTTGCTCCAAACGGGCCGTCTTGTTGCGTTTCCGGAAGCGGGGGTTGTTCCGATACCGGCTTGATGCCTCCGACCAGTTATCATTCCGGCGGCGTCAATGCCGTTTTCGGTGACGGAAGTGTTCGATTCATCAGCGATACGATCAGTACCGGCGATCTTTCGATCCGTGCTGCCGGTTATTATCGTATGATCGATGCGGCTGGAAGAAATCAGCAATTCGGTTTGACGGGAATAAGTCCTTATGGCGTTTGGGGAGCTTTAGGTTCAATCAATGGCGGCGAATCCTCTTCCGGAGCTTTATAAAGTCGCTGTTCATCTTTGTCACAAAACGAAGATGAAATCAGAATTGTCAAGATAACGAAAAGAGAAGTCGTTCGGTCGAATCGTTCATCCGAACGCTCTTTTTAACGGGAACCCAACTGTTCGACACTGATTCTTCTTTGAACTTGAGTCGATTAGGTTGGCGATTCCCGTTCTTCGTTTGTTTTATTTTGTAAAATTCAATAATTGATTCGGGAGATTTTTATGAATCGCGCGTTCTTTTTCTTAAACGTTGGATTATTTTTGTCGTTTACTCTTTTTATCTGCGACGGTTGCGGTTCACCGAGTCGTTCGCGGCCTGGATTGGTTAAAGCTTCCGGAAGCGTCGTTTACAATGGCCAACCTGTTGCCGGTGCCAATGTTATGTTTTATCCGGAAACATCGGGGCCCGATACCGGTGCCGCTTCCGCAATAACAGACGCCGAAGGCAAATTCGAACTTATGACCGATTCGCCCAAAGACGGAGCGCTTCCAGGAAAATATAAAATCACGGTTAATAAACAAGCACAATATATTGACGGCATTTTAAAAGCCGATTGGGAAAAGCAAAATACGACAGAAACCGGTCAAGTCGCTCCTTACGATAAAGATAAAATTAAAACGGAATACCTTGTTCCTCAAAGATATTCGACACTTAATTCATCTCCGTTAGTTCAGGAAATTCCCGCTGGCGGAATTAAAGAGATAAAAATCGAGTTATCCGACGATTAAATAAACGGCACGAATATCTTTGTTTGTAATATTTCTGCAAAATGAATTTTGTTTGTAACCATTAAGCCGTTAAGAGTTGAGTATAATTATTTTTCATGAGGATTTATTCCTGTTACGTTTTTTGTTGATCCAATTTAACAAAACAAAATAAATCCTCATTGTTCAATTCTAACCTTTATTTTGCCTGTCTTATGCTTTTTTGTCATTTTACTGAGTTAATTCGTTTGGACGAGACGTCCGCGTCTTCTGTCCAGCCGTCCAATATCCATCCTTGCCAGGCCTGGAGCACGGACATCTCGTTTGCATTCCCTAAAAAGAATCGTTCCGACTCATTTTTACAAAACCCAAACAACCCCCATTTAAAAAATTAACAGCGTCCCAGATCGTTTAAAGTCGAAAAAAAATATGTTTTCAACGCATTTCAAAAAAAAGAAATATTTTTTAAAAAAGTACTTGTCAAATAAAAAAAAAGCGTTATACTTATAAAAAACATGGAGAGGTGGCAGAGTGGTCGAATGCGCGGGTTTGCTAAACCCGTGAGCTCGTAAGGGCTCCGCAGGTTCAAATCCTGTCCTCTCCGTTCTAAGTCCCGCTAAATACGGGACTTATTTTATTTCTTGACCGGTTATGTTTTCAGACTCATAAACCAGTCAGACGCGAAATACCCCTCGATGCGTCTCAAAACGCCCCAGTACGGTGACCAAATTAACTACCACCCTTTCGGGGGGTGGGTTAAAATTCTATTACGAACGGTTTTCAATTAAGGACGACGATTGATCCCAAGAAATAAAAAAAAGCCGGGGGTTCCGGCTTATTGAACTTTGGTCTTGGCGCTTGATCGAACCTTTCCGATAAAATCGGCCACGAGTCGCAGACTTTTTCCATTTACGAAAAAATACCCGACGCGTGAAATTTTTGCGACGTTCGCCCGCTGTTTGAAACGAGTGACGATAAACGACGGCTCGTTTTTTAATTAAGTCAGATTTCCTCGGTCGTTCGACTTTCTTTCTCTAACCATTGAAAAATTCTTGTCTTGGAATACAAACGCCGCCGTCCGAGTTTTCGATGCGGAATCGTCCCTTTTTTGGTATATTCCTGAACACAACGGCGCGAGAGACCAAGTAACGACGCAACTTGTGCCTGATTCATGACTTCCGGATAATCTAACGCCTGGGGGACTTCCTTTTTACGACTTCGCATTATACGACTCCTGAAATAAACACAAAAAAACCTCTGCCGATAAAAACAGAAGTTGTGAAAAAACAAGCTGTTCGTTTTACTTTTTTATTTGGAGTTTTCGTTCGGGAAATTCTCTTGTGCAGGCGGTTTGGGAACAGTTTTATCGGGTTCAATGGAGAGTTTGTCTTCTTTGTCAAGGTCCATGGCAAGCGTGTATTGATCGGCCATAACGTGTAAGTAATGCTTTTTGGCGACTTTCTTACTGTGTCCCATCCAATATTCGGCAACATAATCCGGAAAAGCCGCGAAAAGTTCATTGGAACGGCTTCCGCGAAGGTTGTGATTCAGTCGCGGCCAGACGTCAAATCCGGCTTTGCGGATCATTCTCTTAAGTTGGTCGTCCACGGCTTTTTGCGTTCGTCCATGATGCAGTTCGAGTAGAACCGGCCCCGTTTGCGGTCTGCCTTTTGCTTCGAAAAGTTGACCGAGTTCTTTTCGTAACCGCTTGAACATAGGAATAATACGCTCGTCATGCCCCTTGAAACGTTCTGTTTTGGGGCTGACGATTCGAATCTTGTCTTCGTTCCAAAGAACGGCGTCCCAGGTGAGAACGTGTGCTTCGCCGGAACGAACGCCGCCGATTCGCATTAAGGCAAGGTAAACCCGCCATTCCTGATCCGGACAAAGCGCAAGTAGCTGTTCGTACCAGGGGATAGGAATGTAAAATTCTTTATCTTTGTTTTCCATCGACCCTTTCCGAACGTCGAGAAAAATATTATTCTGACAGTAGCCGTTTTTTTGTGCCCAGGAGAAAACGGTTCGTGTGCGCACAACACTGTTAGAGCAGGCCATTAAAATATTTTCTACAAAGATGAGAAAAATATTCAAGATTT
>JAUNBG010000043.1 GCA_030527205.1 Planctomycetia bacterium | reverse complement strand
CCGCTGTTTGTTCCGCTGTTTTATCCTGTATCGGAATATAATAGAGTCGATGACGGCAATTTTTCGGCGGATTGATCGGAATGGAAAGTCGATGATTAAGAATCTCGTAACAGCAACCAATTTCGGCAAGCAATTGATCCGATTCGAAACAGGACTTTTCATAATGACGAATCAGTTCCGGATTTTGAAGTTGATGATCCAAATATTCAGCAACGAGATTGACATTCGGTTGAACTTCAGGATCAAAAACGTCAGGAGCCTCAAGGCGAGGCATTTTTTTTACAAAATCAAGTCGAACGAGCAATTGAGAAGCATATTGATCGACGGCAATCCGCTTCGCAATCATTTCTTGATGTTCCGCATCGTTTAACTGGTCGGAAAAAGAGAGCAATGTTTGAAGGGAAAGCATTGGTATATTCGCTAAAAGGATTAAAGAATCAACATAACAAGGAATTCATATAATGCAAAAAAACCGTATTTTTGGCAATGGGAATTTCCCGTTTTTTTGGAAAAAATCAGAATTTTATTTAATTTTTTATAAAAATCCGTATTTTAGGGGTTGAAGAAATTTCAATAGAGATTAGAATGATTTCACAGTTGGATAAAGAACTGATTTTTTGTGAAAACTTTTTTAATTTTCTTTTAAAATATTGGCTTTTTTTAAACTTTTGTCAAAAAATGCAAAGAAATTTTGCATTTAGGGCTTGAGTTCTCTTGACGTTTCTCGTCGTTATATTATATTTAATATATCTGCGCTGGATTTGGCATTCTGTCGTTAGTTTGTTTTCCCTAAAAATGCCATTTAGCCTGTTTGTTGGGTTTTCGAAAGCATATCCAGTTTTTAGAAGGGAGATTAATTATGGAAAAAAGAAATAGAAATGTTTTTGACGCTATTGTTGAAATGGGTCATGATGAAGATTTTGTTCCAACAGTAACCGATGAATTTTGTCCAACCGATGCGCCAGCTGGTTCGCCCGCTAAAGTTGAAGTTCTTTCCGAACGAGTTCGTAAAGGTCTTCCGCTTTGGCATCCAGAAGATCGCGTTTCTTACTCTGGTTTAACCGGAGCAGTTCGTCCCCGAGATTGAATGATTTGTTTCTTAATGGCCAACTTTTTTGCGTTGGTTTGCCGATTCGAGATCGCAAACGAATGAAAAGCCATTGTTTGTTCATTTAGATTTATTCTTTGGGAGACTTTTAATGTTTATTTTCTCATTTGTTTTTATTGAGTTTCGATCTTGAAAAACTAATAAAACGAAACTCAATAAAATACATTTGGTTTCTTGTTTTATGATCTCAAACTTAAACGATTCCTGTTTCTAAAAAAGGAAACGATCTTTGATTTAATAAGCGTTTATTTTTTCTTGTTTTTTGATTCTGTTCTATTTCTATTGGTTTATCGCATTCTTTAATCAATTATTGTCATGCTGAAAAGAATTTGTTTCGATATTTTCCAAATTTTGTTTAAAATCGGTTCCAGGCATTTCCTGAACATAATTTGGAACAGCATAACCGGGCAATCTTTGTCTTAATTGTCTCATAATGTCCAAACCTTTTCGAATTGGAACTTCAAAATCCGCCGCTCCCTGGACTTTGTCGAGTTGATGTAAATAATAGGGAATAACGCGATGATTAATCAAATCGTCAAATAATTTCTCCAAAACGGAAGCGTTATCGTTGATTCTTCTCAAGAGAACCGTTTGCGACATCAAAACGACGCCATGCAGCAACAAACGATCAAACATTTTATAAACGCGATCATTCAATTCATTCGGATGATTGATATGAAAGACCAAATAATAAACCGGTTGATTATTTGAGTTCTTTTCAATTCCTTTTTCAAAAAGGGGGAAATGATCGTCGATTCGTTCGGGGATTAATATCGGTAATCTTGAATGAAAACGGACCCTCTTAACATGCGCAATCGTTTTGATATAATGACAAAGAGTTTTTAGCCATTTATTTGAACTCGCCAAAGGATCGCCTCCGCTCAAAATGATTTCGGAAATCGAAGAATCGTCACGAATCGCTTGAAAAAAACGATTCCAACAGTCATTTTGTTTCCCTGGAGAAAATCTCTTATCCGTTTCCTTCGAAAGAGTTGTTTCCGGGCAAATGAAAGAAGAGAAATCGAACTTTTCCGTCTCATTTAACAGACTGTATAATGTTGGATTTTTCGATTTGGTTCGCCGGAAACAGAATCGACATTGAGCCGCACAAAAATCGTTTGTCAAAATCAACGCTCTGTTTTGATACTTTTGGAGAATTCCAGGTTGAAGAAGAACATTTTCTTCATTGAGCGGGTCGTTTGTATAGCCAGTAACGGTTTTGAGTTCGTTATTATCAGGCAAAAACTGCAAGAGAATCGGGTCGTCAGGATTTCCTTTTTCCATTCGATCCAAAAGAGAATAAGGGATTTTTAAGGGAAGAACCGCTTCCGCTTTTTCGCCTGACTCTTTCAAGAATTCGGGCAGGTTAAGAACTTCGCATAATTCTTTCAGATTTGTAATATAATCTGTTGACTGATCGACAGGAAATGACATATTCGATGTATATTTGGCTTGTTGAATTTTTTATTCTATTTTATTTTCCTTAGAACGGTTCATTTTCCGTCGAAAATCAACGTTAAAGGGACTCGTTCTTTAAATGAAAAGAACAGACAATGCTTTATGCCGAAGCTATTTTAACAACAGCCTTCGTTTTCAATATTATTTATAAAAAAGTATTTTTGTTAATCATATAAGTTTTTGTTTTTTCAACTGATTTTTGAACGACGCGTTCTCCTATTTGAAAAACAGCGCTCAATGATTATGAAGGACATTTCTTTCAGAAGAGACGGTCAATTAAATTGATGTTTTCTTTTGCATAAATTGGACAAGACAAACCGAATTATTGAGGACGAAGTCATAAAATGCCCCGATTGATCGGGGATCAAATGAAAATCAACTTAAACTTAATCTTTAATAAACAGGAAACATTTTATGTCATCATACAATACAAGTCAATTTCGTAAAGGTCTGAAAGTTCAAATTGACGGAAATCCGTTCATTATGATTGAATGCCTTTTTGTCAAGCCGGGAAAAGGTCAGGCTCTTTATAAATGCAAACTTCGCGATCTGACTCGCGGAACTGTTTTGGAAAGGACCTATAAAAGCGGCGACGAACTTGAAGCGGCTGATATTCATGAAACCGATACAACGTTTTTGTACGAAATGACCGGAACTTATATTTTCATGGAAGCTGAGACTTTCGAGCAATATGAACTTCCCAAAGAAATGCTTGATGACGCCTGGAAATATCTTCTTCCGGAAATGCCTTGTAAAATGCTTCTTTACAATAATAATCCAATCGGAATAACGCCGCCGAATCATGTTGTTTTGAAGGTTGAATATACAGAACCGGCTGTTCGCGGCAATACAGCAACGAATGTAACCAAACCGGCTAAACTCGAAACCGGCGCTGAAATTATTGTTCCCAATTTTGTTGAAACGGGAGAAATCATTAAGGTCGATACTCGAACCGGCGAATATATCGAACGAGTCAAATAAGATTTTTCGATCAAAGCTGCGCAAGGGCAACAAGCATTGCCCTTTTTATAATCAGCTCGCGTTGCCGGGTTTGAAATCTGACGATTGAGTCTTTTTATTGACTTGAGACTCAATTCGATTTTGATTTTATTCTGAAACAGAAATGGGATGTTGAATAACGCTGAGCAACTTTTCCTGATCGAAAATTTCGATATCCAATGTTGCCATTCCGCTTTGGACAGGAATGAATTCGAGAACGATTTCATGAGGTTTTTGCGACTCAATCCGTTTTTGCGAAACAAAAGTCCATTTCTTTTTTTCTTGTTGGGATTCTTTCCAGAAAGAGTTTTCCGGTTGATTCGAGGCAAAAGTCAAATGATCGGAAACCGTCATTGAAATCGTTAAACGCTTTGCCTCAATTGGCAAACTTTCTTGATTAACCAACTCCATTCGATAGGCGAATGGTTGGTCTTTCAGGGCTTCCCTGGCTGGTTTGTCTTCGTTTTCTGTTTCGTTTTCATTTGGTTTTTGATGAATCAAAATGGCGTCTGGTTGGCCATTGGTTATTTTCGGTTTTATCATTATGCTATTGATATTGAGTTGCAATTTCGATTCTGATTCGTTTTCCGATTCGATCTTTTTCTCGTTCAAACCGTCTTCTTCATTTAATGGCGTTTGATTTTTGTTTAATGATTCCGGTTGTTCCGATTCCAATGGAGAGATTTGATTTTTTTCGTTTGGTTCAGTAATATTGTTCGGTTCTGCCCGTTTTTGTTGCAATTCTTGATCGATATTCTCTTTTGAGTCCTTCGGATGATCTGTTTCCGGGCGTTGGGTATTGCGAACAGCCGAAATTGTATAGACATAATCTTTTTGAGCAACGGGATTCTGTAAATTATTGGCATAAAGACTGGCCGACATAACGCCGGAAGCAATCATATTTAACGGCGTTAAAAACAAAACTATTTCCTGTTGACTGTTCGCCGCAATAGAATCGATCGACAATTGCCAGGCTTCGCCGGTTAACGAGGTCGCCTGGGCTCCAGGCGGAGTTGAACTTTCCAATTTCCAAGGCAAATTTGCGCGCGATTTCTCTTGAATCAAAATGAAATTGAGGTCGCTCAAAGGAGTTGAATCATTATTTTTGATCAGAAAATGAAAGGGAACCGTTTGTCCTGTCTCAAAATTTGGCGCCGTTTTCGATTCATTGGACATTTCCATCGAAACATTAGGTTGCGTCGAAGAAGCGGCGGGCGTTTGGGTCGCAGCCGGATTGTCAATGATATTCGTAACGTTTGTACTAGAAGCCAACATTTTTTTATCGGAATCAAGAATTTGGAAAATAAAGGTTTGAGCTCCTGTTTTTGAAGACGAAAAGGTCATCGGCGTTAATTTATTGATCAGTTGCGTCAAAGGAATAAAACTTGTCTCGATAATATGTTGATCGTAATCGCCCGAATTTGAATGATGATAAATAGCGCCTTCTGGAATCTGCAAGCGAATCATAACATTTGGCAATTGTAATTGATAAGGATTATCAATTTGAAAGGCAACTGTAAATTGTTCGTTTTTGTTGGCTTGTTTAGGAAACGGTTCGATAAAACGAAACGCCAGTTTTTCTCCGGCAGGCAGACTAATATCGTTCGTTTTGGCTTCGTTGAGCAAAGGAACCATAGCTGCAGGATCGGTTGCTGGATTGTTTTGAGGGGGTTGCGAGTTCTCTTGTTTTCCCGGATTGGGGGGCAGAGATTCGATAGGATTTGTTGTTGAATTTGGTATTTCGGTTGGAATGATTGTTGAGGTTGAGGAAATATTATCCGTCTGACTAACCCGAGGCTCGACATTAATAGGGTCTGTTGTATTGACTTGAAGTTCAAATTGGATTTTTTGAGTTGTTCTTGCCGGGACATTATTCAAAACCCAAATAGCGTTATTGTTTTCTATTAAGGCTTGCGGTTGACTTGAGGAAGCGACAAATTGAGTTCCAGCAGGAATTGGCATACGAACTGTCGCATTTTGAGGAAGCGATGTCGTATTCGTTATATAAATCGAATAAGCGGCGTTGGTTCCGAGCTTGATTTGAGGCGGTCCTTCCGTTTGGATATTAAAGAACGCGGATCCGGTCCAGGATTGCGAAATCGTCTTTTGGTCAACAAGAAAACGAGGACTCTCTGTTGTTGCCGGTTCAAAGATTTGAATGAGAATTCGATTTGTTCCCATTTGCGGTTCCTGTTGATTCAAAGCGACAACGGCTTGCCCGTTCGCATCGGTCAAAACTTCGCAGATTTTAACCATATCGGGGCCAAAACCAGCAGACGGACCGGACAAAATTTCGTAACGAACGATCCAATTTTGACGGCCTTGAGACAAATCGCTTTTTCGTAAAACAATGGTTGTTAGATATTGAGGTTGGCCGAGCGGCGATATTCTTGAAGAAGGAAAGGAAAATGAAGCGTCAATCCAATGAACAACAGCGGAAGCGGTTCGATTATTCCAATTATCAATATTGGGGGCCAAAATGGAGACGTTGGATGTTCCTTCCTGATTCGAAAGAAGGGACATCCAGGTTTGTCCCTTTAAAATGCTGATATCGTCGGAACGCGTTTCGGTTCCGCGATGAATTCGCCAAAGTCTGTTTGAAGTTAATGTTGTTCGCGCTCGTTCGTTTTCTTTATCGTTTTTAATGGAACAGCAATTCAAAAGGTTGCTTGGATTGCTGGTTAAAAAACGTCCTTGTCCGTCGAGTCCCCATTCAATTTTTTCATTAACGCGCAAAAATTCATTATTTTCGCCAACATAACTTCCAACCAGAACAATTTCTTCGCCGATTTGAGCAATCGTTGTTTTGGGTTCCAGAACGAGAAGGGGGCCGTTTTTTGTTAATGAATTTGGAAACAAAATGCCGCCATTGGGGCGTTGAGAATTCCAATAGACCTCGCTTGCTGTTCCAGCGTTTGAAGTCGAGTCGACATTTGAATTTGTTGGAGCCCAGGGACTATCGCTTGTTTGATTTTGATTGTTTCGGATGATCTCTTTTTCTTTTGAATCTGCGATTGTTTCCGCTGTTTTCGTTTTCGAACCCAATAAACAACTTTGAGTTCCGGCGTTTTCAAAAAGACATTTTCCGGTTGGATCGAATTTAGGAAAATTTTTACAGCCAAATTCCAGAATAAAAAACAAACAACAGACGAAAAGGACAAAATACTGATTATTTCGTCTTATTGTATTCCAAAACAAGACGGAGAAAATATTGTCCCGAATAATTGATTTGTAAGTTTTCATAGAAATTTGGAATCGATATCAATGTTCATTTTCTTAAAACGACCGAAAAATGAAACGGTTTTAACGAATAATAGTTCATTAAAAGAGTTTCAACCGATTTAATTCCTATTTTAGTGTAAATTTAAAGTTATTTTAGAGATTTTTTGGAGTTTTTCTAAAGTCTGGCAATCTTTTTTTCAGTTAAGTTCGTTATAATCCGAAAATTTGTTATTTTTGGAATTTTTTGTCCGTTTCAAACTCGAGATTATATTTGAATAAATCCAATTTCAGAGTTTGCTTCATTTCATATTTCAGCGGAACTCGCTGCGATTCTTTCTTTTTTCAGGAATGCAGCATTTTCAACTTTTCAATTTCTGTTATTTAAAACTTGCGAAGAAATCGTTCCAACCGAATCAACTTTTGTGTCTTTTGAAATTTCATTAAAACTCATAATTGTCAAGGACGGCAATGCAGATTCCGTTATTTGTCGAACAGCGACGCGAATCGCAGGACTAACCAAAAGAATTTGGGGGAATCCGGATTGATTCATTTTTTGCATCTGTTTTCCAATTGCCAAACAGAAATTTTCGATTTGATTTGGCGAAAGATGAACAATAATTCCTTGATCCGTTTTTTCGAAACCGTCGCGAATCAAATCTTCGAGCTCTGGATCAAGCATAAAAACATGAAGCGTCTCATCTTCATCGCGCAATCGAACGCAAAGAGTTCGGCCCAAGCGCGTTCTGACAAATTCGGTCAACAAGACAGGATCGGTTGTTCGCGACGCATAAACGCTGAGGGTTTCTAAAATAGCGCCCAATTGACGAATTGGGATTTGTTCTTTTAAAAGCATTTGAAGAATTTGTTGAACCTGCGAAAGTTTCAAAATCTCTGGAATCAGTTCGTCGACGACAACAGGCGAAGTTTCTTTCAATTGCATAATTAAATGTCGAGTTGCGTCTCGCGTTAGAAGTTCAGCGGCTTCTTTGCGAATGATTTCGGTCAAATGGGTTTCGATAATTCCGCTCGGTTCGACGATTGTAAAACCATAATCAAGAGCCCGTTGTTTTTCATCAGGATTTATCCAATAAGCAAGACTTCCAAAAGCGGGATCCTTGGTTTGAATGCCTTGAAGCTTTCCCGTTGTTAAACCGGAATCAATGGCCAAAAGCATATTTGGATAAATCATTCCCATTGCAACCGGTTCCCCATTGATTTTAATTCGATATTGGTTATCATCTAAAATCAAACTGTCCCGAATTCTTATTTTGGGGACAATAAATCCCATTTCGGACGCAATTGTCTTGCGAATTTGTCGAAATCGGTTGAGAAGATCGCCGTTATATTGCGGATCAGCTAACGAAATTAAGCCAATTCCGATTTCAAGTTCCATTTGGTCAATTGCGAGATAATTTTCAATCTCTTCTTCATTTTCTTTTTCATGGGAAATCGAATTTTGTAACTCAGTCTTTTTTTGGGTCTCCAGAAACTGTTCTTGAACGTTTTTTCGATTGACAACATAAGCGAGTCCCAAACAAATCGTTCCTAAAGTTAAAAGGGGAAGAATGGGCATTCCTGTTAAAACAAGAAAAACAAGGAAGAAAGCAGTAATAACCAAAACAACAGGCCGCAAAAAAAGTTGTTGAATGGCTAGTTGGGGAAGGTTTTGAGGACGACTGCTTCTTGTAACCAGAATTCCCGTTGCCAAAGAAATCAAGAGAGCCGGAACTTGCGAAACCAATCCGTCGCCGATTGTCAATTTTGTATAGAGACCGAGAGCGTCGCTGATTGGAATTCCGTGTTGAAAAATGCCGATAAAAAGGCCTCCCAAGACATTAACGAACGTTATAATAACGCTGGCAATGGCGTCGCCGCGAACAAATTTGCTCGCTCCGTCCATCGAACCAAAAAAGTCAGATTGTTCGGTTAACTCTTCTCGTCGAAGTTGCGCTTCTTTTTCGTTAATAATTCCAGCGTTCAAATCGGCGTCGATGGCCATTTGGCGTCCCGGCATTGCGTCCAGAGTAAAACGCGCAGCAACTTCGCTGATTCGAGTTGCCCCTTTGGTTATAATGACGAATTGAACAATGATAAAAATGGCGAAAATAACAATTCCGACAACAATATTTTCGCCTGTAACAAAATTACTGAAACTTTGAATAACCTGGCCAGCAGCAAGTTCGCCGAACTGATCAGCGCGAGTCAAAATCAGACGAGTTGTCGAAACGTTTAAGACAATACGAAAAAGCGTCGTTGCCAACAAAACGGTCGGAAAAATACTGAATTCCAATGGTTTTTGAACAAAGAAAGTTGTCAACAGAATAACAATGGAAACCGCAATGCTCATTGACAAAAACATATCCATTATCGGGCCAGGCAACGGAAAAAATAAAACGAACAGGCTTGCCGTAACGCAACAAGGCAAAAAAATGTCTTGAAACGGAAAAGAACGAAAGGATTTTGTTAAAAAGGATATTAAATTCGTCGACATATAAAGACTTTTTGTCCGTTAAAAAAGCGATGATCGTTGAAATGGTTGCGTTTTTTCAAAGGATTTTCAATTTGTCAAAATCAACCAAGGTCAGAAAGTTTTCTGTTTGATGAAGTCCGAGAAGAATAATCATTTTTTTGTATTTTGTCCAGACCGTTTTGAAAGAATAATGCCGGTCAATCAGATTTTAATGCCGGCGTATTTTGTTCCAATCGGTTTCGGTTGATTCATTTTGAAATGAGATAATATTGATTTTCGTTCATCTGTTTTGGAAATTTCGCAAAAAATAAAAACAAAATGATCTTGTCAATTATTTTTCCGTTTGATACTATTGGCCAAATTATTAATTGTTTTTCATTATTTGAAGTTGAAAAGACTTCCTTTTTGTTAGAATTGTATTCGCGATTTCAATATGAATTATTCCTTTTCTTACAAATCAAACAAAATCAATCAAGAACGGCTTGAAATTGATAAAATGTTCCAATTGGAAGGACCTCCCGATTCAACCGTAACAATCGGCGGAAAAGATTATCTTTATTTTGCTGGCGACGATTATTTATCATTTCAGACCAATCCGGAAATATTATCGTCTGCTTGCGAAGCGGTTCTTCGTTTTGGGATTTCATCCGCCCCCTTTCAATCGAAATATATCCCTTCTCCGATTCATAATGTTGAAAAAATGGCTGCGGAACTTTATCAAACGGACAACGCGATTTATTGTTCCAGTAACGAAAAAGCTTTTGAGATTCTTATTGAATCCATTCAATCTTCTTTTGATCGAATTTTTGTTGACGAATGTTGTCAGGATTCCCAGATTAAAATGTTGCAACATTTCCTTGATTCCAAAAAACAAATCCTGTTTTTCAAACATAATGACCCGAATCATTTGGATGAGTTGCTTCAGAAATATCTTCAACCAAAGGAACGCCCGCTTCTCATTGTTGACGGAATCTTTCCTTTTACTGGAAAAATCGCTCCTGTTGACCTTTATTTCAATATATTGAAGAATTATGAAGACGCGTCGCTGATTATTGACGATTCGCATAGTTTAGGAATTTTAGGAGAAAACGGTTGCGGCATTCTCGAACATTTTGGTTATCAAACCAATAAGATAAATCAAACAGCCGAGGATCTTGATCAAAGCAATTTATTTGATACCGATTTTCATCTTTTAAATCAATATTCGTCTGATAATGCAATATTGCCGGAGAAATCAAAAAAGAATCGATTTCAAGTTAACGCCAATGAATTGTCTTTTGATTATTTCAATAAAGAGCGTTTCATTCAAACATCAAACGAACCAAACGTTCCAAAGAAGCCGTTGCCGGTCAAAACTTATTTAATTGCTTCATTATCAAAAGCAATAGGGGGATTCGGAGGAATAATTCCAGGCAGCGAATCTTTTGTTGAACGGCTTCGAGAAGCATTATTTCAACAGAACGATTCTATTCCTCCGACTCCGATTGCCGCAGCAACGGCGAAAGGTCTTCATCTTTCGCTTCATAATAAGAGTATTCGGCAAAAACTTTTGGCTAATGCTCATTATTTAAAAGATCAAATGCGACAAGTTGGGTTTGCGGTCGAAGAGAATCTGGTTCCCATTTTGGTTCTCAATTTGGGAACGAATCAAAATATGCGACGCATTCATCAATATATGTTTGACAATAATATTATCATTTCTTTCGATCCAAATCAAAAATATCAAGGCGCCAAAGGAATTTTGCGAACAACCCTTTTGGCTATGCATGAACCGACAATGTTGGACGCTCTGATTCATGTTTTTTGTAAAGCGATACAATAAGAAAGATTCCTATGAAAAACGACGATTCTTCCGATAAAAACGCTATCAAAAACTCAAACGAAATTATTCTTTCTTCGGGTCTAGAAACCTTGTTTGACGGGCGAACCATTCGTTTTGTCAAACCTGCCAATCCCTCTGAAAACGAATCCGAAGCTGATAAAATCGAGAATAACGAATCCCAAAAATCGGATGACGAAAAAAAGAACAGAAATAATATCCAAACGGAAGAAATCTCGTTAAATTTTAATTCGGAAACTTCTCAAACATCTGAAAATCGCAACGATAAAAATAACAAAGAAGTTTCGTTTGATTTTGAATATTTTTCCAATCATTTCTCGAAAAATCAAGATTCTGATAAAAATAACGACAAAGCGTTTGAAGTTGGTTTGCAATCTGTTTTCCAATTTGAAAATGAAGAGTTCGAAAGCGACAGCAATGATTTATCCGAATCAGAAATCTTTCAAAAGGAAGAAAAAGAATTTCAAGACGAAAATATTGAAGCGGTTATTAAACAAAATGACGCCGATTCTCTTTATCGATTAGGCGAAAAATATGAGCATACAGAGATTACATTTCAAGATCATTTAAGAAAAACGATTGTTGATCCGCAAAGTATTCTCGAAGCAATGCTTTTTGTTGGAAACCGCGAGAACCGTCCTCTTTCGTTGACGCAAGCAACGGAACTTATGCGAAATGTTTCGGAATTGGAAGCGATTGAAGCTTTGCATGATTTAAATGAACGTTATTATAAAAATGAATCGCCTTATCATATAATTCGAGAACAAGACGGATTTCGAATGGCTTTGCGTCCGGAAATGTCTTCCATTCAAGAGCGTTTTGGCGGAAAGATTCGAGAATTCAAACTCTCTCAACGCGCTATTGATGTTTTAGCTCTGATTGCTTATCGCCAGCCCATTTCGTTTTCGGAAATTCAGGAAGTTCGCAGCAACAGCGGCAGCATTTTAACCTTATTAACCAAGAGAGATCTCATCAGTCAGGAAAAAAAGACTGTTGCTGGAAAAAAAATTGTATATTTCAGTACAACGAAGCGTTTTTTAAAACTCTTTAATATTGAATCGCTTGATGATCTTCCGATTGTCGAAGAAATTGATTTTCGTTAGAATTAAAAATTTCGAGATTGTTGTTTGTCTTTTGTTTTATATTCAAGGAAGGCATTTGAAAACCTGATCGTTGGGTTCCCAAGCCCGACGACAGGGGGATTAATGAAGGCAAAGCCTGTCGTCCAAATCGGCTTTCAATATATAAAACGAGAAACGTTTATAATTCGATTGCGTTTTTAATTCTATTAGATCAAAATGGGGGAAAAATGAACGAATGGATTATTCTTGCTTTGATTGGTTTAGCGGCTGGGTCTTTTGGAGGAATGGTTGGATTGGGCGGCGGCGTCATTATGATTCCGGCAATGGTCCTTTTTCTTAAATTGAATCAACATCAAGCGCAAGGAATAAGTTTAACGGTTATGTTGCCGCCCGTCAGTATTTTTGCCGTTTATAATTATTGGAAAAGCGATTATGATCCGCGATTTTTAACCTATTCAATCATTATCGCCCTTTTTTTTGTCATTGGCGGTTATTTCGGATCAAAGCTTGCCGTTAGTTTATCGAACGAAGCGTTAAGAAAAATTTTTGCCATTTCAATGATTATTCTCGCCTTAAATATGCTTTTCGGAAATAAAATTTGGGGAATCAAGCCGAAAACAGCAACGGTTCAGTCCAATGAAAGTCTATCAAACGAAATTCAAGCAATGCCGGATAATGAACCGACTTTAAAATCGCCATTGAAACCTGAAGATCAATAAAAATTGTTTTCAGAAGACGGCAAAAGTTTAGCTTTGGAACGGTCAACAAAGAGTTTTTTGATGAGGATTTCTGTTTATTGACAAAATCATATTGTCATTATTAATTCTTCATTCATTTTTCAACCGTTGAAACTTCCAGGAAGGGCGTTTGTAAATTTGACAACGGCGCAATAAAAAAGGGCGAAGTTTGACCTTCGCCCATTCTGGTTTCGATTTTTCAACAAAAGATGAATCAAGCAACCATTTTTATTTATTAAACGAAAATTCTGAATTGTTTCGCCGAGCCTGAGTCATTCAATAACATTTTCAAGATTTTCAGGAAATCGTTTTCGATATTTTTTCGCATTCCAAATAAATAGTTTTAAAACGGATCTTTGAATTGTTTCAAAATCGGGAATGCTTATCAACGGTTTGGGAATAACGACAAAATCGAATCCAATCGGCAATTGATGTTGCTGAAGTCGGAACGCTTCGCGAATAAGACGCTTCCAGCGATTTCGGGTCGGCGAATTTCCAACTTTTTTGGAAACCGAAAGACCGAGTCGAGAAAATCCCAAACTATTTTTGACACAAAAAACAGTTATTTGTTCATTATAAACTCGACAACGAGCCGCATAAACTTTTGCGAAGTCTTTTTGACTCTTCAAATGCTGATGTTTTGCAAAACGAAATGAATTGTTCGAATTGGTCATTCTGCATTATCGTCCGGCCAAAGTTCATTTTCAAGCGGAATAGTCGCCTCATCGACATTTTCATCCAGGTTATCCGTTTGGTTCATTTCAGTTACTGTTAAATCCTCAGTTGATTGAGAGGTTTCAACAACTTCTCCGTTTTGAATTTGCATTTGTTCGGAAAGAGCTTGCTGCGCTTCCAACATTTTCAACGCATTTTGAACTCCAGTCTTCAACTTGGACGGATCATAACCGACGATTTTTTGAACAATTTGACCGTTGACGAAAATCCGAATATCTGGAATTCCCTGAACTTTAAAATGCGACGCAAAGTTATTTGTATCAACATTGACGCTTCCAACTTTAAGCCCCTGGTCTTTATATTGAGTTGCGATTTCCTCCAAAACCGGCAATAATTTTTGACATGGGCCGCACCAATCGGCGTTAAAATCAATAATAACTATTGGCGTATGGTCAACAAGATCGATAAAAGCCTGTTCTCCTTGAATTTCGACGATATCAGACTTTTTTTCTTCATTTGCTGGTTGCGTTGCCATTTCAGACATAATTTTTTCAGTTGCTGGTTGCGTCGCAGTTTCAGACGAAGAGGACGAAATGGGCTCTGAGTCGACTGCATCGGATTGTTTTTTCGAACAGCCGCTGAAAGAAAAAATGACGGTTGACAAAATGATAAGAAATAAGGTTCCAAATTCTTTTTTTAAATTTATCTTTGGCATATCAAACCTTTTAAATTCTTTTTTAAATGTTATTGAAAATTTTATGATTTTTACAATATTTATCCGAAGTCAATTTGGGGGAACGTTTTCCCGAATTGAATCGTCCGCCCGTTGTTCTCGGAATTGCAAATGGGGCGATCCGTTTTCAACAGGCTTGAGAATGTTTGTTTCAATGCAAAACGATTAAAACCAATTGCAAGTAAAACCGCCGTCGACATAAAGAGTCGCCCCGGTTATATAACTGCCGGATTGTTTCGAAAGAAGCAAAATCGCCGCTCCGATTAACTCTTGAGGATCGCCGTAACGCCGCATTGGCGTCCCGTTCATAATATTTTCGACTCGTTTTTCATCCAAAAGTTTTCGATTCTGTTCTGCAGGAAAAAAACCGGGACAGATTGCGTTGACTCGAATTCCTTGAGTTGCGAATTCTTGAGCGATATTTTGGGTCAAATTAACAACTCCCGCTTTGGACGCGGCATAAGCAAAAACTCGCGAAAGCGGACGGTCCGAATTAACGCTTCCAATATTCAAAATTGAACCGCCGCCGGTTTGAAGCATTGACTCAATAAAAACTTGACAAGACAACATTGTCCCTTTCAGATTGACGGACAAAATTTTGTCCCATTGTTCTGCGTCAACGTCCAAAAAAGAGTTTCCGACATTAATTCCAGCGCAATTAACGAGCATATCGACTTTGCCGGTTAATTTGAGCGATTCGGCTAAAAGGAGTCGAAGCGAATTTTTATCCGTTACATTAACGGTTGCCCAAATGGCTTCAATTCCTTCCTGACTCAATTGTTCGACGGCTTTCTGACAGGCAAGTTCATTAACATCGGCAACAACAATTTTAGCCCCTGCTTTTCCGAGACCGCTTGAAAGACAAAGCCCCAGCGCTCCTGCGCCGCCAATAATAACAGCGACTTGCCCTTTCAAACCGAATAAACTCTCCAAATAAGCCGAACTAGTCATTTTTTCCTCTGATTTTTTTAATTGTTCAATATTTTTTATTTGAAATCATTATTTCGTAAATGTTATACTCAAACCAAATAAAATGGCTTGATCGTCAGGTTATCGAACCAGACAAAGACGGACGCATTTCAAAAAGACGAAACCGGCAGCTATTCGGTCGTCGTTATCAATTTCAAACAGTCAGGCGAACGTTGACTGCTTTGAACCCATTTCTGAACGAATGGAATAGTCTTACCGATGTTTGAATGTTGTTGCAATATTTGTGTGGCAAATAGGATCAAGCTTGCCGAACAGTTTTTATTATATCGAACAATAAGAAAAATCGCAATCCCAAATTAAACTCAACAAAGTTGAAAACAATAACTTTCGCCAAACTCGAACAATCCCCTTAACATTTTATACAGGAAACGACCTTTTTAGCTTGATTCTTTACAAAAGGGAAATAATCCCTAAAATGTTAAGGAGAAGTCCAAATAAAGATGATTCATTTCCTGAAAATCAAATCTTTCTGGTCAAAACAATGACAATGTTTTGATTTTATTCATTTCTAACTTGGATAAAGATTGCAATTTCTCTTATTAACAAGAAAATAAAAAAATGACAGAACTTCCCTTTATTTTAACCGGATTGTTTTTTATTATCCTTTTTGTCATTGCGGCTTGGGGATTGAAAAAGACAGAGAATTTAAACGATTTCTTTCTCGGCGGCAAGACTTTGGGGCCTTGGATTCTCGCCATATCTTATGGAACCGCTTATTTCAGCGCGGTTGTTTTTATTGGTTTTGCAGGAAAATTTGGTTGGCTTTGCAGCTTTAAAGCGATTTGGGTCGGAATTATGAATGCGGTCTGCGGCGGGCTTTTGGCTTGGCTGATTCTCGGAAAAGCAACGCGACGAATGACAAGACGACTTAATGCAATGACAATGCCGGAATTCTTTGCCGCTCGCTATGGAACCAATGGAATGAAAATTGCGTCGGCTTTTATTATTTTTATATTCCTTCTTCCTTATTCTGCGTCCGTTTTTGCAGGGTTGACCTATTTATTTCAAAATGTTTTTGGCATTCCCTTTTGGATCGTTTTGACAATTATAACGATTGTAACCGGAATTTATATTGTTTGCGGCGGTTATAAAGCAGCGGCAAGAATTGATTTTCTTCAAGGAATCATTATGTTTGTCGGCGCGATATTAATGGTTTGGTTTGTTATTCAATATTTTTCGAATGAATTTGACGGTTTTAAAAATGTTTGCGAAGAAACAGTCAAACGCTATACAATGAGAATGGACGAATCGCAATCTTTTCCTGATCAGGTTATTGCCGTCAAACCGATTCCGAATATTATTTTTTGGTCGGTTGTTTTTATGACCTCTTTTGCGCCTTGGGGGCTCCCGCAAATGGTTCATAAATATTATGCGATTAAAGATGAATCGCAGATAGCAAGAGGGGCGATCATAACGCTCATTTTCGCTTTTGTTATCGGTTGCGCCGCTTATTTGACCGGTTGTTTTTCGCATTTGCTTCCGAAGTCGCTATTGGAAACCGCATTGGTTAATGATGGAACTGCGATTGATGTCAATATGCTTGTTCCGATTATGTTGGTTCAAACGTTGCCGAAATGGCTCTTGGCCATTATTTTATTATTGGTTCTTTCCGCATCAATGTCGACGCTTTGTTCTTTGGTTTTGGTTTCAGCGTCGGCTGTCGGCATTGATCTTTATAAAGGATATATTGCCTCAAATCAATCCGAAACTCATTTTTTGATGATTATTCGGTTTTTAAGCGGACTGTTTATTTTGTTTTCCTATTTGATTGCCCTTTTTAATCCCTCTTGGATTGTTCCGCTTATGTCGCTTTCCTGGGGCGTTGTTGCCGGTTCATTTCTCGCGCCTTATGTTTATGGATTGTTTTGGCGAAAAACAACCAAACTCGGCGCTTATGCCGGAATAATAACCGGTTTGGTTGTTACCAATTCGATTTATTGGGGGCTCTTTATCAACAAAGGATCGGATATGGCCAACGCTTATGCCCCCTTGGCCGCTTCAATCGCAATGGTTTTGCCATTTCTGGTTGTTCCTGTTGTCAGTTGCATTACAAAACCGCTTCCAAATGAAATTATTGCAAAAGCCTTTGATGAAACAAACGAAAAAAATGCGGCTTGAACTTCATTGTTCGTTTAGGAAAAAATGCGACGTTTGAAAAAAGCCTGTTTTAACGATTGGATTATTCAATAAATTTGAGCAAAAACGTTCCAAAAAGTTTAAGGTTGGGAAAATGTTTCATTATAATTGATAAGGAAACCTGAACAATGAATGCTTCAAAGATTAATATTGTTCCGCTTTCGCAATTGATTGACGATCAAGAGGCCGATTTCTTTGCGTTGCTTCAGGCGAAAGAATTGCTTCGAACAAAAGACGGAAAACCTTATTTTCGCGTTACATTTTGTGATGCCAATCGCGATGTTTCCTTTCCTGTCTGGAGCGATGCCGCTTTGTTTTCTCTTTGTCGCGACGAATGGAAAACGGGCGAATATTTCAAAATTCGGGCTATTTATCGATCCAATAACTTTGGAGCGAAATTAGATATTTTGAAAATTCGTCCTGTTACTGAATTCGACCAACTTGACGGTTTTTCTCCTTATTTATGCAGACCCGGCTCAACGATTGAACCGGAAATTATGTTTGATGAAATGATTGCTTTAATCAAAACTCATATTGATAAAGGGCCGCTTCAAAAACTTGTTTTAACCCTTTTTCGAGATCAGCGTCAAAAAATCCTCGAAACGGCCGCGTCTCGATTTCATCATCATCCGTATTTTGGCGGTTTGCTTGAGCATTCGTTATCTGTAACAAAATTGGCTGTTTCTATTTTTAATCATTATTGGGATTCCTATCCGAAATTGCGAAAGGCGATTTCCCGATCCCTTGTTGTTGCTGGCGCCGCTTTGCATGATTTGGGGCAAATAACGGAAATGACATTTGACGTTGTCAAGCCAACGCATACAATCGAGGGCGAATTAATCGGTCATTCCGTTTTGGGACTCGATTTTATTCGTCAGTATGCTTTGAAAGTTGATCTTGATTCTCAAACTCAAGCGCGCTTGGAACATATTATCCTGACGCATTCTCGTTTTCAAGATTGGGGAGCGCCGAAGCCCCCGATGACTTTGGAAGCAATGATTGTTCATTATGCCGATTATTCCGAATCAACGTTTTCAAATGCCATTCGCATTCTGGAACGAGACGATTCTCAAGGGTTGATGACAAATAAAAAAGGACCGTTTGGAACGCCGCTTTTGAGATATCCAGAATTAAATGCTCAAGCTGAAAAGAATAACCCGATTAAAACGAACAAATGAGAAAAAGAAACGATATTCGAATACTAAGACGGAATTTAGATTGGATGCAATTTTTTTATCATTCGTTCTTTGTTGCGGGGTTTGCGATTCCAATGATCTGAGAATTCAACAGGCTTGAGTCTAAGTTGTCCCATTCGCAAATTTTATTGGAAAAAGTTCAAAAATGAAAGTTTTAATGTTGGTTAAAGATTCCTGGTTTGGGTATCCGATTTTGGGTTATAATAAAATGGCAATATTCTTTTTTTGCAAAAGTTGATTGTTTTCTTATCGAGTTAAACTGTTTTTGTAAAAAGAATTGAGAACGAATATTGGATCAGGTTTATACAGAAGCCGATTTGAGCAAAGGCGGGTTTCGTCCTTTCGAAATCCGCAGTCGTTGCCTGGCAACGGCAAAGATCAAGGGGTTTCAACAGATTTGACTATATTCCTTTTTTAGAGACGGAAAGAGTATGTCGGCGACGAACGCGGAGCAAATCAATCAACTTGGGTTTATTACGGTTTTGGGTAATATTCGACAGGGATTGGTTGGCGGCTTTTTAATTTTAAATTTGGTTGGACGTCCAACGGAGTTTCATTGTACAGCCCCAGTTCGACCGAATCGCGCTCAAGAAATTTTATATGGCAATACATTGGAAGCGTTTTTATGCGGCGATCAGATTGCGCGGACATTAATCAGTCGTTCCAAGGCTTCCCTTTTGGCAATCGTAACAGATATTCCGGCGCTTCTGTCGATTCAAGATTCGATTCGTTTTCCGTTGATTTATTTGTTAAAAGAAAAGAAAAGCGAACCTTTTTTTAATAATCAACAAAACATTGGCGACGCGGAAAATAATACAGAAGCAACGAATTCTGAAGAAAAGGCTTTTTCCTGCGACTCGTTTGACGCAACGGACGAAACAAAGCAGAGCTTTGTTCCCGGTTTGAATGTTGATCGTTGGGCTGTAATCACAAAAAACAAGATTCGACTGGCAATCCCGAAAGAAGAGAATTTGATTGATCCTGATCAATCATTGTTATTGAAACAGCTTGATCCCTTTCTTAAGTCGATCGACATTCCTGAACCGTTTGAAAGAATTCGGCTTGCCATTGAAGAAGCGCAAAAGTCTGTTTGAGGCGGTCGAACGATTTCTTTTCTCAAACTGCAAAAAAGGATTTATCTCAAGCCGAGTCGCTGCGTTGAAAATTGAATTCGATTTTCAATTTTTTCCGATATTAACTTATAAACTCTGCGGGATAAAATAACTTGGACGCTGATATATTTGAGTCATTTTAAGAAAAAGAGCAAACAATCGTTATTCAAATTGCATTAAAACGGCAAAGAGAGTTTATTTTGACGCTTTCTAAGAAAAATGGGGCTTCAATCATTGTTCATTCCTGGAATCAACAGAATCCAATGCCGAAGATTTTTTCGCGTTTTTTAGTTGATTCCAAAGGAAAATCAATTGAACAAATATTGGTTGAGACTTATTCTATTCAATTTAACGAAAAGACAGATTCCCCAATTCGAGCTTTTTCCGTTCCGATCAAAGTTCAGAAGAATGGCATTCAGACGCGAAGTTTTTATTTTGCTCTTTTTGAGGAAACTTTAGTTCCGTCTCAAACAGGAACGACGGAAAATCATTCCAATGCGTTCTCGAAAGACGAAGCGTCCAAGGTTTCCGAGAGCATAACGGAAGTTTCGAATTCGGAATGCGAAGAACCTCAGAACGATTTGAGTGAAAAAGGCGAATCAGAACTTTCAAACAAGCCGTTAACGAGAATCAAAGTTCCGGCAGACGCGATTAAGATTGAGGACAAACTTCAATATATTCTTCAACCGCCGCTTGAGTCGCTTTTAGGCAAAGAGTTGCTTGAGATGCCGTTTGAGCCCTTTGGTTATCAGAAACAAGGAATCGCTTTTTTATATAGCGCTCATTTTGCGATTTTGGCTGACGAAATGGGATTGGGCAAAACAATGCAGGCGATAACAACGATTCGCTTGTTATTGCGATCAGGCGAATGCCGTCGCGTTTTATTGGTTTGTCCGAAGCCGCTTGTTACAAATTGGAAACGCGAATTTGAACTTTGGGCTCCCGAAATTCCTGTTCAAGTCATTGAAGGAAAAGCGGAGCGGCGAAAATGGCTTTGGCAGTTGAATGACGTTCTGGTTCGTATTGCGAATTACGAACTTTTGACTCGGGATCGGGAATATTATGAATCTGTTTACGGCGGCAACCAATCCGATTTTGATTTAGTCGTTTTAGACGAATCGCAACGAATCAAAAATAAAGGAAATGCAACGTCGGAAGCGGCTCGCGCAATTCCTCGCCGACGAAATTGGGCATTGACCGGAACGCCAGTTGAAAATTCTGCAGAAGATCTCGTTGGCATTTTCGAATTTCTTTCGCCAGGTTTTTTGGAATCGGGATTGAAACCGACACAGATTTGCGATTTAGTGGGCGAACATATTCTTCGCAGAACGAAAGACAAAGTTTTGACCGATCTTCCCCCGAAGTTGATTCGCGACGCGCATATCGAACTTTCTGGCGAGCAATTGGAAACATATCGATTAGCGCAAGAAGCGGGAGAAATTCGATTAAATGAAATGGGCGATTCGCTGACAATGCAGCATGCCTTCGAACTTATATTGCGATTAAAGCAAATCTGTAATTTTGATCCGGTTACAGGCGAAAGCGCCAAACTGGAACGATTGGTTGTCGATCTGGAAGAGGTTTCGTTGAGCGGTCGCAAGGCCATTATTTTTAGTCAATGGGTCGAGACGCTTTTAAAGATTAAGCCCTATTTAAAGCAATTCAAACCGGTTGAATATCATGGGCGAATCCCGCATACGCAACGGGACGGCGTCATTCGCCAATTTCGAGAAGATTCGGACTGTCATGTTATTTTAATGAGTTATGGCGCAGGAAGCGTTGGATTAAATTTACAATTTGCGAATTATGTATTTTTATTCGATCGTTGGTGGAACCCGGCGATTGAGGATCAAGCGATCAACCGGGCGCATCGAATCGGAGCAGCAGGGCCTGTGACCGTTTCTCGATTTGTTACAGTCAATACAATTGAAGAAAAAATCGACCGCATTCTTCAAGAAAAGCGAAAATTATCCGAAACCATTCTTTCTGGGGCGAAAGGTTTGAACTATTCTTTAGGTTTGAGTCAGGAAGAAATCTTTGGCCTTTTCAATCTCAAGAGCCCGCGTTCTCCGAAAAAAAACAGTTGACCTTGAATTTGTTCCTTGACGCTTCGATTGTTGTATTTTGAATTGTTTGTTTCAAAAAGACATTACATTTACAATTTTGACGTTAAAGTTTGATTGATCGAAAAGGGAGTCCTTGAAGAAGCTGGTTTTTAATTTCGGTTAAAGTTTGATAATCGTTTGAGGAATTGATGCCGTTATTGTTGATCGGAGTAAAAATGAGACGAAAAAAGTCGTCCGGGGCAAAAAGATGCGGCGCAATCGTTTCAAATTCGTCATTGGCAGCTAATGACAAAGACGCAAGAGTTCGATTGGTTTGAGAAATAAATGAAATATCCTGAGGATTAATCGTTTGCAGTCGGGAACGATAGCGCCAACGTCCTTCGGTATTGAGGAAAATCGAATGCTCCAAATTCCATTGAGGTTGATCAATCATAAAGTCCAAAGATTGAGGCGAGGTCGTTGAACCTAAAGGGATATCCGTCAATTTAATAATGGATTTGGTCAAATTGATGTTAATCAATAACAAACCTTTATTTTCTTCCGATTGAAAATGCCGAAACAATGCGGCTCGACTCAAAAAAATGGAATTATCGACGTTTATTTCAATCGGTTTTGTCATAACGACATTTTGATTTGTGTCATCATAATATAAAAGTCCGTTTGTATAAAGTCCCGAGTTATCGACGTTAACAATACCAGAAGCGTTTTTTTGACAATAAAAGAGAACCGCTTCGCCGCGAAGCAAAGAATGGTCGATCAAAAGGGTTGGCGCATTGGCTTTTTCTTCCGGAATATTGGATTCCAAGTTGTTTGAATCGGGAATCGTTGAATTATTTCGAAAAAAAGCAACATTGGAATGCGACGGCGAAAAATTGGAGGAACTCGTTGCATTTTCGACCGTTAAAATGGAATGAGAAACAACGATTCGACTTTTGTTGAATAATTCAAAAACCGACCATTCCCGCGCAATGACTTCTTGACCGCGAACGGCAAAATTGATGGCAAGGTTTTGAAGTTCAAGATCAGCTTCATTTAATAAAAATAAATGTTCGCTGCCATTGTTCGACGAATCGTTGGAAAGGAACGTTAAACAAGGTTGAAATCCTTCAGCGCCGGTTATTTTGATTTTTCGATGAGAAATCGAAAGGGGGCCAGTTTCCAACGACCCGTTAAATCGAAGTTCAATGGAAACGGCTTCGGAAGGATTGGTTTCAGAAGCATTAACGGCGGCATTAATGGCCTCCGAAAGCGAGGCATAAGTTCCTTCGTTTGTTCCTGTCTTGTCGACGATGAATGTCTGTCCCGAAGGGATCGCGTTTCCAGAGCTATTTTCAGGCTGAGCCGTCGTTGATTCAGAAAGCGAAAAAGGTTCAAACCATAACTGAAACGAATGGGTCAAATAAGGCGTCGTTAATAAATCTTTTGCTTTCTGGAATGTTTCAGGAATGATTTGAGGTTCCAGATTGGCCAGAAGATTTCCAGAATAAAGCGGTTCGATATCCAATCCGCCCGCCAGACGTTCCGGCTGAAGTTCTTTTGAGGAAAAAGAGAGAAAAGTCTCAGACGCTTTATTTTGGTCTATGGAAACCCAAGAACCCGGATAACGTTTTTTCGACTCATCCAAAAAAGAGAACGATAAAAAGCGAATAAAGGGATTTAAAGCCAATTCCGTTGAATTGGTATTTGAAGGAGTTGAAAACGAATCGTTGATTATCGAATCCGTTGGCGTTGAATTGATGAGGGGCAAAATAACTTCTTTCCCCGATTCATTTTGTGAGACAAAAGAAGAAGGTTGAAACGCGATATTCGGTAACGTTACGGAATCCTGTCCGATAAAAAAATATTCCATTCCCCAAGTCAAAAGAAACAAAAGTAAAACGGAAATAACCCAGGGAAAATGTCGCAACAATAACGATTTCTGATGTTGAGGAGGCAAACTCCAAACCGTCTGACCGGGAGCGGGGGGCTGCAAGCCGATCATTTCAGCTATTTCAATCAAAACATTGATTAAAACTTTTGGATTTTGAAAACGATTATTGGGGTTTTTGGCCATCATTTTTTGAATAACCATCGAAACTTCGAAAGGCGTATTGGGCGCAAAAGTTCGCAGGTCAGGCGGTTCATCGCCTTGATGTTTCAGCAATTTCTGCAAAACAGTTCCTTCGGGAAACGGCGGTTGACCTGTCAACATAAAGAAAAAAGTGCAGCCGAGCGAATAAATGTCGCTTCGAACATCGGCATTTCGGGGATCTCTGGCTTGTTCAGGAGAAATATAGTCAAATGTTCCCAAAGTAACGCCGCTTGCTGTTAAATCGTCTTCGAAAGCGGCCGGTTTAAGAAGGCGGGCAAGCCCCATATCGATCAGTTTTGCTTTTCCTTGCGGCGTTATAAGAATATTGGAAGGTTTGACGTCGCGATGAGTAACGCCATGAGACGATGCGTGAGCGATTGCGCTTGTGATCTGCAGAATAAAATTGATGGCTTCGGGAAGGGGAATAACGCCATTTTTTTCGACATAAGATCGAATATTGATTCCTTCGACATATTCAAATGCAATATAAGGGATTCCATTATCTTCGCCGCAAAAATAAACTTGAGCGATATGTTCATGATTAAGACGGGCGGCCGATTTGGCTTCGTTTAAAAAACGAGCAACCGAAGCGTTGTCTTGCGCCCGTTGCCGAGGAAGAACTTTAATGGCAACTTTGCGATCCAGAGCCAAATCAACAGCTTCATAAACTCTTCCCATTCCGCCGCCTCCAATAAATTTGGTTATGGAAAAATGGCCAAGCGTTGATCCAATAGGAAGAGCGTAATCTGTCAGGGTTGACCTGGGTTGAGTTGCCAACTCGGTCGATTGAACAATATTGGAATCGGGCGGTTGAATTTCAAGTGGCGGAGCGTCAGAAATAATAGTCTGTTCGCATTCTAAATGACCCGTCGCAAGAGAATCAGATATTTCCGGTTGCTCGGAAAACAGTTCCGTTGAATCAAAAGTCAGTATTTTCGATTCGTCCGGTTCGGAAAGGCTGACGATTGTAACTTCTGTCGAGGCAAATGATTCGGTTGTTTGTTGCGGTTGTCGGGATAATAAGGACTCGGATTGGGAATCGGATGATTTTTGTTTATCGTCCGACAACAAATCCAGCTGTTCATCAAGAACGGGGGGCATTGGGGGGATATCAGGCAGGGATTTCTTTTGCGCATCAAGCAAATCCAGTTGTTTGTCCGACAAATCCAGTTGTTTGTCCGAAAATGAATCGAAAGACTCATTTTGCGGAAAAAGGGAATCATCATTCTGCGGCAAAACAACTGTTGAGGAATCGGGCGTTTTGTTCATTTTTTCAAATCTGTTTATATTCAAAAATGATTGTTTCGAAAATTGTTTCGACGGCTGATATTTTGTTCTAACGAATCCGTTTTGAGCAACAACATTCGGCTTTTTGTGATTCGACCGTTATTGTCAGGTTTGCGAATACAAAGGCCAGCGTTTTTCAGTCGGTTGAGTAAAAAATGTCAACGATAACAGGGGAATAACGTTTCAGACAAGACATTTGGCGAAGATTATTGTTCTTGATTTTCAATTCGATATAAATGAGTTTTGGTTCGTAAAATAATCGCGTTTCCAATGAACGCAGGCGTTGCCATACAGCCGTCGTCCAATTGATTTTTGGCAATGATTTGGCATTCTTCGGGATTATTGGCAATGATAACCGTTTCATTTTGATCGTTAAAGAAATAAATGCGTTCCTTTTGAGCAACAGGACTGGCCCAATGACCGCCGCCAATTCTTTTGGTCCAGATTGTTTCGCCCGTTTCCATCGAAATACAATAAATGATTCCTCTTCCGTCCGCCCCAAAAAGATGATCGTTAACAAGAACAGGCGTCAAACATTGATTGATATTGTTGTCATTTTCCCAAATAATGTCTTCCTCGGTCAAAATGCCGCTTTGAGTAAAGTCGAGAGCGAACAGGGTCGCTTTGGTTCCAAAACCGGAATTGACAACAACTCGGTTGTTCCAGACTTTGGGCCGCATTGTACTCGTTTCGCTAACGTCAAGCGGAAAATCGAATCGCCAGCGTTCCTGACCGGTTCGAGGATCATAAGCATATGCCGATTTTGAGGAACTGCTCAATAAATAATCTATTCCCTGATAATGAACAACAAGCGGCGAACAATAACCCTTTCTAAACAAGGGAACAATTCCCTCAAAATCAGCAGATCGTTCTGTTTTCCAAACGGTTTCGCCTGTTTCTTTGTTTAACGCAATGAGAAACTGAAAATCTGTTCCGTCGCAGGTTAAAATGAGAAGATTTTCAAAAAGAATTGGCGAGGCGCCATAACCTTGAATCGGTTCCCATTGAATATCGGTTCGTTCCCAAATTTTCTCGCCGGTTGCAGAATCAATCGCAGCGGTTCCGATGGCTCCAAAATGGACATAAAGTCTGCCGTCTTCGATAACGGATGTCGATGAGGCAAAAGAATTAACCGAATGACAACGTTCCTTTTCGGCAACCTCGAAAACCGTTGTTTCCAGAAGTTTTTGTCCCGAGTTCAAATCATAACAGATCGCAAGTCGTTTCGTTTCGTTTTCAATTGAAGTTGTCAACCAAATTTGATTGTCCCAAATGACCGGAGAGGACCAACCGCAACCCGGAACTTCAACTTTCCAGGCGATATTTTTCTCTTCGCTCCAAGTTATCGGAGCGGAAACGTTGTTGCTCTCTGCAATTCCCAATCCGTTTGGACCAAGAAATTCTGGCCAGTTGAATTCTTCCGCGAAGATCCGAGTTGACAGAAAAGAAAAAATCGCAAAGAACAAAAAGGCTTGAAGATATAACTTTTTCATGATTTGTCCTATTTTAAATAAGTTCTTGATATCATTGTTTCGGGATTGAGGGGTTGAGGTCGAAATTTGTTAATTGTTTGTTTTATAACGAATGCGGATAGGCGACTGATTTCGTTTTTCGTTTATTGTTTTTGTTTTTCAAAAGATCGGGCAATCAGAAACTTTTTGGATCAATTGATAAACTATTAGAAAGTTTTAAAAACCTGTTTTTTGTGATAAACTCCGTTCGGAAAACGTCGCGAAAACCTGTTCCTGCGGACGCGACATTCGCGCTCCCAACGGGTTTTTAAAACTTTCTTATTGAATTTTGAGAACGCTTGTTAATCCGGTCATATCAAAAGCATGATAAACGTTCGAAGATAAATGTTTCAAAATCATTCGTCCGGCAAAACGATGATGAGCAGCAATAATAATGCGAAATCCAGCGCTGGAAATAAAAGTCAGATTTTTGCAATCCAAAATCAATTGTTCAACGTCATTTGAAGCTTCCGAAATCATTTGCTCAAACGGTTCAACAGAGTCATTCGTCAGTTTGCCGTCAAGTAAGAGCGTAACAATTTGACCATCTTTTTGATGAATAATATTCATAAAACAATCATTCCTCATAATATTCTTGAACGTTCCGTTTTTATATTATTTCAATTATAATCAGGTTATTGAAAACCCGGATCGTTCGTTTCGCAAGTCGAACAACGATGAACGGATTACAAAAGGACAAATCTCTTGTTTATTTGTGCTTCAAAAAACAAAGGAAATCGATCTTTTCAATAATCTTTTCTGTTGCAAGAAGCCCGAGGAATTGGTCCCTTTTGTTCATAATAATCGATTTGAGCATCGAAGTCAAAAAGATAAGTCGAGACCATCGGCAGTCAGTAAAGCTTTCCAAATATCAGGATTAATCGAATTTGATATAAATCGAACAGAACCGTCAAATGCGGCTGCATTGCAACCGAACGAATGAAAACTTCCGACTTCAGTCAAATGCTGATTGATTCCCTTTAAAGCGGTTTGAAAGGAAAGCTCGCCGTTGGGATTCATCCAGCAAATGGGCAATTTTCGTTCGACAAGAGCGATTGTATTCGACGAACCGTCTTTGATGTCGCCAAAACTTCGCGATTCCTTGCCTGGAAAAGCTGTTTGGTCGCTAACTATAATCGAATAAAAACAGAGTCCTTTCATTAAGGATTCCTTTTCATCTCGACAAAAATACAAATATCCCGATGGACAAACAAATTCTGGAATATTAATATGATGAAATTGACTATTCCAATCGCTGTCCCAAGGTTCATTAAGTTTTATTTTTTCATAAAGTTCCTGCTGTTCCATAAAAGGGAGAAGAAGAACCCGCCAGCTATGAAGCGGTTGACCGTTTTCATCGGTTGTAAATGCCGGGGGAAACGATTGATATTGATCATGATAATTATGCATTGCCAGCATAATCATCTTGAGATTATTTGTGCATTGCATACGTCTTGCCGCTTCTCGGGCAGAACTGAATGCTGGAAGGATCAAAAAAACGGTTATAGGAAACAAAAAACCGCAAATGAGAATCAAAGTTGCCCATCGGGAAAGTTTTTTCGCCCGATCAAAATCTCTTAATGCCTTCCATTTGTTAATTTTGATTCCCAAAATTAATCCCAAAATGCCAAACGGAGGACAACAAAGGAGATTCAATAGAGACATTCCCAAACGATCAGAAATATGACGGTTTTCAAAAAAGTCAGCGAGCTCAGGAATGTCAATTGCTGCTTTTTTTTCATTTTCTAACGTCAATTCGGATTGTTCAAAGGTCTGAGCGTTTGGTTTTAAGTCGGATTTTTCCAACCAAATTAAAGTTTGTTCTTGAATTTGCCCCGAAGAGATCAAAGAGCGTAATTGCTCAAACGAAATAGGACCGATACTTTTTTCGTTATTGGAATAATAATAGTTTCGCATTTCTTTCATATAAGCTCCAAGGGGCATAAATTATTCCATTTTATCAACAATTGTCTTTTAATGCGCAAACTGTTTGATAAAATCTTCCAATGTTTGACAACGAAGCGCAATTTGTAAAATACGGTTTGCCTCATCAAGCGTTTTGACATTTGTTAACTCGAAACTTATTTCAGCGGGAATATAAATTGATTTCGATTCGAGGATCAATTTGGCAGATTCTATTATTCCGACAATTTTTC
>JAUNBG010000089.1 GCA_030527205.1 Planctomycetia bacterium | reverse complement strand
GCCGCCGGGCTGATTACGCTAAACAAAGTTGTTGTTATTTACGGATAAGCCCTAAGGTAAATTCGCGTCTGACTGGTTTATGAGACTGAAAACATAACCGGTGAAGAAATAAAATAAGTCCCGTATTTACAGGGGACTTTATACGCAAAAAGCGGCGTCTGTGCGCCGCTTGCGAAACAACAGAGCGGAGAGGACAGGATTTGAACCTGCGGAGCCCTTACTAGCTCACGGTTTTAGAAAACCTGCGCGTTCGACCACTCTGCCACTTCTCCATTTTTTATAAGTATAACGCTTTTTTTTATTTGACAAGTACTTTTTTAAAAAAATATTTCTTTTTTTTGAAATGCGTTGAAAACATATTTTTTTTCGACTTTAAACGTCTGGGACGTCGCGTTCTCTATTCGAAAACAAAACTTATGCAATGGCTCGAAAGCGAAACGAATATCGTTTCAGCAGAGTCATGATTTTCAAGACATTTTCAAGCCGGGTCATTCCCCGCTTTTTTTGTTTCTTGATCATTTAACAAGGATTCGGCTCAATTTCATTGAAAGCCCTATGGCAAAAAGTCCTAATCCAGATCAAAAAGGGGATTTTGATTTTGTTTCCATTCTCCCGCAATTCGGCAGGAAGAGGAATTCATATCCGGATTTTTACAGGAACACAGACGGCATACGATTTCGTGTTCTGCGGCAATAGATCGGACTCGTTCAAGTATCTCGAAACGCTCGTCCGAATTTAAGGCAAAAACGCGGCTTTGTCCCGCATGAATTTCCAGATTTTCCTGAAACCGAAAACGATCGATAAGACATTGTTTTATCCCTTCGTTTTGAATATTCTTTTTCAGGGAAGAAAGAATCGAAGGTCTCATAAAAAGAACGCTTGCGGCAAGTTCTCGTACTCCCGCCGTTTTCAATTGTTCGCAAAGATTATTCAAAGAATCTTTATCGTCTGTTAAACCGGGAAGAATCGGATCCAATCTCGCGCGAACGGGAATTCCAAGAGACGTCAATTGTTTGATTTGATCAAGCCTCGCTTCGGCGCAAGGGGCGTTTGGTTCGAAAATCGACAATATCTCATTATTCAACGTAACGAGTCCCATTTGGAACTGAACCTGTTTTTTATATTGCTCGAAAAGAGGATAGAATTCTTGGGGAATTTTCCCTTTTGTTAAAACGGCAACGTTCACATGATTCTGAAAAAGGAATTGAAGAATTTGATAGCCGAGTTCCAGAATTTCAGGAATCGGTTGAAAAAGATCGCTGGACGGACTGAAATAGACACATTCCGGCGTTTTTCTTCTTCGCGCGAATTCTTTTTGAATTTTTTCAAAAGTGTTTGAGTAGACGACAATTTTGTTTTCGCCGGGCCAAGAGGAATATCCTCTTGTATAGCAATAAAGACACTGATGGGCGCAACCTCGCGACAAATTGACCGTCGTCGTTTTGGAAAGGCACGCCAACGAAGACGGCGTCAGAACGGAAGATTTACGTTCTTCGAACGATACAATATATCCATTATCGTTTTGCGTCATCGTTTTTCTCTCTTGAAAGTTTTATCGAGATTTTTCAACTCGGTTAAATTGGATTCTTCTGAAGAAACGACAAGCAGTTTTGCTTCGAGTAATTTCGCTTTTTGGGTCAAATCCAGAAGATGAATTTTCCCGATCAAATTCGACTTTTTACAATGGCGATGGAATTCTCGGTAATCGAAATCGACATCTTCTATGACGACATATTTTGCAAGTTTACACAAGCCCGTTAAAAGACTTTCTCCATTTTTAAGACTCAGACATTGATCATTATAACGCCGAGCACAAAAAAAGATAGCCCTTGACATATCACATTTCGGAAAAGCATTGTTTCGTAGGAAATAAAGTCCCGAGAAATATGGTGAAAGAGAAGCTTGTCGATATGTCGTGCCTCTCAAAAGCCGTACTCTTCCACAGGTGTCAATAATATTTATAACTGACCGACTTGTATTGTTCAATGCTTTGCGAGGAAGATAATCTTGAGAAATCCACGAATGATAATCAAGTTTTTTTCCTCCAAGTTTGGAAACCTGATACCAATCGTCCACCCATTCAATAGTAAAATCACTAAAATTATTCAAGAGACGAGAAATCAAAAGTAAGTCGTATTTATTTTCAGTCAATGTTTTTTGTCTATCTTTGCAGACGTTGTAATACCAGTCAAAATAATCTTTTCTGACGCAGGAAAAACGAGACAAAGAACGAAACACTTTTTTTTCTTTTATAAGAGACTTCGTATTTTTAAGATCAATATCTATTAAAGTCCAATCTAACGACAATTGTTGACGAAAGTAAGATTTAGCAAAGTCTAAACATTGCGATAGGATCGACTTTCCCAAAAAACCTGAACCACAACCAACGTCGGCAAAACGAAAAGGAAATATCTGTCCCTTTTGATTCTTAAAATAATTACAAAGTACTGGAATAAAAACATATTGCGATAACTTACGAGCTCTTGCTTCAATTCGAGGGTCTTTTTTATAAGACAATAATGAACTAAAATCGAAAAAAAGACGAAATGCCATTTCGCGATTTTCTTGTTCAAGCGGAATATAGGAGAATATCTTCATGTCGTCATTATTTTTTAACGGAGAAGTAAACTGACGATAATGATAAAAGTAGCGATTTTCTAAATCGTCCTTATCTTTGGGCAAAGCAACCAAAGGAAGAAATTTTGCGCTATCTTCAAGGTTGGGATACCGAAGTCGCGATAACAAATAAACAGGATTTCGTAGAGAAAACACCGCCGCAAAATCAGGTTTAATACTATCGTTATGGTAGACTCCACAAACATCCATCGTCAGTAAATGCTCAAGCAAGCGAGAATATTCTGAATTCCTTTGCAGTTTGTTTAGAATGTGTTCCAGGAGAACAAAATAACGGTATACATAATCTTCGCTTAATTTAGGGTTAAAATGCGAAGAAAAATAGCGTTCTCTCGCTATAAAATAACATGACGCGAATTCGTCAAGGACTTCGTCTCCTCTTAATTTGGCGGGCCACAAATCTTCTAATGAAACCGTAACTACGCGCAAGCGATCTTTGAAACATATGATTTTGGATATTATTTCAGGAGTTTCAAAAAATGAAGACAATATCTTCCACGTTTCATCATGTAAACATTTCTTTGAAATCATGTAATCCTCCTCCATAAACATTTCTATAGTTCTTTATACAAAAACTCTAAATGAAACAACTTGCATATCAAGATTAATGGATGGTAATTTATTGCACAATATTAACAAACGTTCAATATGACTTAGAAAGTACATTCTTGATATACATTTCAACATATTTTATCATAGAAAACGTATTTTACAAAACGATTTATTGTCAGAAATGACAAAATAGTGCTTTGTGATTGTTAAAATTGTGGGTAGATAGACTTCAATTTCGTCCTTGCGTCGTCGGTCGTGAACTGCCAATCGACGACGGTTTGGCGTTCGTTCCGATCAACGTTCCAAGCTCGCGTTTCGGATTGCAATATTTCGAGCGTTGGAAAGCGGCGATCTTTCAAGCATTGACGCGTCAAAACGCTCAACTCGCATTCCGCGATATTCAGCCAACTGCCATGTTTCGGCGTATGCCGCAACTCGATAAGTCGACAAAAACGCGACGCTTCCGCCGCAGGAAACGCCTCGTAAAACGCGCCGTAAGTATGAGTATTTAAATTATCGGAAACCAAAATGATTTTTTTCGCTTTCGGAAAATGGGGCAAAATCGACGCAACCTCCAACGCCCAATCGATTTTCGTTCGACGTTCTCGAACGTCGACCCAACGCAAACCCGTTAGCGGTTCGACGAACATAAAAATCGACGCCGTTCCATTTCGAATATATTCATAATCGACGCGTTTGCAATGATTTAGCGTTTCTGGAATCGATTCGCGACCGGCGGCGTTCGCGTGAAGCGAAATCGGTTGTTCGTCCATACAAACAACGGGAATTTCGACGTTATACGGGGGTTGATAGGTTTCGATCGTTCGTTCCATCGCCGCCGCAAATTCGGCGTCGGCTTTCGGCGGAATCACCCAATACTGGACGCGACGTTGCGACGTCATTTTTGTTTTTTTAAAACTTTTTTAACGGTTTGGTAGCTGATCCTTTCGCAAATTTGAAGTTCGACCGCTTTTTCGGCGAGCAAACGCAACGTCCAGCCGTTATGTCCTTTAGGAGGTTCGCTCAGTCGAAGCGCGACGATTTTGGCTTCTTGTTCGCCGTCCAAAAGCGGCGGGCGCCTCGGCGAACGCGGTAAAAGCCCCATTGTCGATTGTAAACCTTTTTCAACAAACCGTTTGCGTATTTCGGCGACGACCCGCGTATTACAATCGAAAGCGTCGCCGATTTGTTCGTCGGTCCAACGCGGCCCGTCGAAATCGGCTTTAAGCAAAATTTGCGCGCGGCGAACTTGGAGAAATTTCCCCTTTTGTTTTTTGACGAAATCGTTCAATACTTGGCGTTCGTCGTCCGTTAAATGAATAATGTATTTTTTCATGAAAAACCTCAAAAGTATCGAAAGGAAACTTAAGATACTTTAACGTTTTTCGGAATTTTTGACAACTCCAGTTATAAAAAACACCGAGCACGAGTTCATCTTCTTCCCAAAGGGAATGAAGTTCTTCTTTAAGGTAATAAATCATCGAAAGATCTTCATTCATTTTCAATGCTTTTTCCAGTCGCTGGGGTTCTCCCTTGTTGGGATCAAGATTCTCCGGACGTTTTAAGAGAATATAGCGAATCCCTTTCAGTTCAGACTTTTCATCTTTGTCCTTGATTTTACGGGCGATAGAACATCTCATCTTGTTAATCACCTCGTTAAACATTTTCACAACATGAAAGCGATCATGGACATGAATCGCATCGGGAAGGTGTTCTTTCACGGCTGCTGTATACGCCGGAGACATATCCGTAGCGACAGCCAAAATTTTTGCTCTGGACTTTTTGAGTTTTTTCCAAAAAGGAAGTAATGCGTTCTGATCCCGTCCTTTCTCAACGTAAAGAACAAGACCTGTTTCAAGGTCCAGAACAATGGTCATATAGACGTGTCCTTTCTTGGTTGCGATTTCATCAATGGCAATGTATTTGACGTCTTTCAAGGAAGGA
>JAUNBG010000010.1 GCA_030527205.1 Planctomycetia bacterium | reverse complement strand
GTTCCGGAAATAGCATCCCGAGCTCATTTGGAACGAATTCTTCCGGTTTTAGCTGGAATTTATGAACTGTTTTTTGAATTTTCGGAATTTTTGGCATTGAACGTCTGAAATCGCCTATATAGTAAATTAACTTAAGAAAGTCCACAGAAATGTCGATATAGTAATGAGGGAGATTATTATGTCATACGAAGCAAAATACAGGGCGAAAGCGATCGAGTTCAAAGAGAGCGGGCACACTTTTGAAGAGTTGAAAGAAGTGTTCGGGATAAGCAGCAGTACGTATTATCGATGGAAACGAATTCAAAATACAACGGGATTTTATGTGTCAAAACCAACGGAAAAGCGGACGAGAAAACGAAAAATTGATCCCGAAAAACTTAAGGCCGCTTTGAAGGAAAATCCGGACGCTTACTTGCGAGAACTGGCGGAAATGTTTCACTGTTCAACGGTCGCCATTCATAAAAGACTGAAGAAACTCAATATAACGCATAAAAAAAGACGTTTATTTATTCCGAAAAAGCGGCGAAAGACCGCGGGTCGTAAGTAACAACAAATCAACGTTGTCGCTGCACAATTTGCAGACGAAACAGGAAAATTTCATCGCATCGCGTCCTTTTGTTAAACGCAACTTGTTATACGCAGCATACGGACAGCGAACTTTTTGAACGCCGAATTCGCAGCGGCGATCGCTTCAAAACAACGTTTGTAAAAACCGTAAGCCGAGGCGTAACGATCGTTATGCATAATGCGTCATTTCATCGCCCTAAAAAACTCCGAAATTTGACGCGAAATCATGGCGTTAAAATTCGATTTCTTCCTGCGTATTCTCCCGATTTAAATCCGATTGAAAAGACTTGGGCTCAAATGAAAAAAGCCTTGATTGAACACGCGCCAAACGAAGAATCTTTACAAAACGCTATTCTGAGATTTTTTGATAAATCTTAGCTATTGTTAAGTTGATACGCTATAATATACTGAGCTTTCCCCGGGGTTTGATATCAGGAGAAACAATCTTGAATTGCGATTGCCCCAAGGAGCTTCCTTTTTTCGTAATAGTTCGATTTCTTGACGAGAGATCAAGAAAAGATTATTGACCGTTTGAGTATTTTAATTTAAGGGACAGAATTGGGAAATATGAACAAAAATTGTCATCAAATTCGACAAAATCAATTTATTCGGACTATTCAGCAAAAGAAACTTGATGCTTTTTTAGTTACGGATTTTAACAATGTTTCTTATTTAACCGGTTTTTCTGGCGACGATAGTTTCCTGTTTGTAACGGAAAAACAGATCGTTATTTTGAGTGATTCGCGATACGAGAAACAAATTTCAGAAGAATGTCCCGGTTTGAACGCATTGATTCGCGGAACTGGCCAAAGAATGATTGACGCCATTAAAGAGCTTTTTGATTCGATTAATCAATCGAATTCAAAACGAATGATCGGTTTGGAGTCATCAGCCTCAATTGGTTTTCTTGAACTTTTGCAAAAAAACTTTCCCGATTTTCATTTTTCGGCGCAAAACAACTTAATCGAACAGCAACGGGAAATCAAAGACAATTGGGAAATCGCAGCCATTCGTCAATCCGTTTCTTTTGCAATTCAAGGGCTAAATGAAATTCGCAACAGATTAAATAAAAATCAAACAGAGAAGGAAATTCGGAACGATTTGGAATATCAAATGCGTTGTTTTGGCGCCGATGACCGAGGTTTTCCGTCTATAATCGCCGTTGGAGAGCGGGCTGCTCTGCCGCATGCGGTTCCAACAGATCGTTTTCGAGTTGCCGATTCAGAACTGATTCTTTTCGATTGGGGAGCCAAAAAAGATTTTTATGTCAGCGACTTGACTCGGGTTCTGATAACAAAGAAAGACCCTTCCCGACAACTTTGGAAAATTTATAATATTGTTCTTCAAGCGCAAAAGGCCGCGATTGCCGCAATTCGTCCCGGCGCTCTTTCCTGCGAAATTGATGCTGCGGCTCGAAATATTATTGCAGAAGCAGGCTATGGCGAAGCTTTTGGTCACGGACTCGGACACGGACTCGGAATGGTTGTTCATGATTTTGGCGGACTTCGAATGGGAGATCAAACGCCGTTGACTCCCGGAATGGTTTTGACCGTTGAGCCAGGAATTTATCTGCCTGGTTGGGGCGGCGTTCGAATCGAAGACGATGTCCTTGTCACAGAAAACGGCTGCGAAGTTCTTTCCGCTGAACTCCCCAAAGAATTTGAAGAAATGATTGTTGATTAGAACAACGGAAAGAGTCTGAAGTCAAGCCAGTTATCCCGAAATCTGACGCTCAAAACGTTTTCAAAAGTCGTTATGATCGTTCCCGAAAAATCGGAAAAAACGCTTCGTTCATTGCGCCTTGATTAATTTCCTGATTAATAAAGACGAACATAATGAGGCATTGGTCCGACTAAAGGCCGCAAATAATCGAGACAGGATTCCGTAACATAAAGGCGATCGTTGCAGATAAAATCATCCGGCATTGGTTTTTCGCCCAAAGCGACTTCGGCAAGCGGAGCGGTTCCAAATTCAATTTGATAAGGATCGTTTGATCGACGATTCATCGTAACCATAACGCCGCTTTTGCCTTCCAAAGCAAGTTCGACCGCGCGTTGACCGCATTGCCAGGCTTCTTGAATATCCAAATCGGTTGCCCTGTCGGCAGCAGACATTTGAAGCGATTCGGTGACCTGAAATTCGCCTCGCCAACCGAATTCGTTCGCAATCATTCGATGAAGCATCATCGCGGCGCTGGTTCCTGCCATTGCGCCGAATTCAACATTGGAGAAATTGTCGGCAACTTCCGAGGCGCTGATCGGTTTGCCATTTGCGTAACAAACGCCTTCTCCGCAAACAATACTGACCCAGCCCCAACGATCATAAGCGTTTTTAACTTCTTTGAAAAACTGTTCTTTGATAAAAGGACGTTCAGGCAAAAGAATGATATGCGGAGCGTCATCTTCTGTTTCTTTTGCGCAAGCTGCGGCGGCAGGAAGCCAACCGGCGCTTCGTCCAACCGTTTGAAAAATGACATATTGATCGACTTTTTTCATATCGCGAGCTAACATTCCGGCCTGTTTGACCGAAAGAGCAACATATCGAGCCGCCGAAGGAAAACCGGGCGTATGATCTGTTGCGAAAAGATCGTTATCAACCGTTTTGGGAATGCCAATCCCGCGAAGATCATAACCTTCTTTTTGGCAATATGCTTCAATGCGATGAATCGTATCCATTGTGTCGTTGCCGCCAATAAGAAAATAATATCGAATATTATTTTGCTTCAGTTTTTCAAGAATCGGAGCGAAATCCTCGTCCTTGAGTTTATAACGACAACTGCCAAGACCGCTCGACGGCGTTCTTTTTAACCCCTCAATCGTTTCCGACGGTTTTTGACCAAGATCAATGATTTGGTCTTGCATAAAACCTTGAATTCCGTATTGCATTCCCAGGATTTTATTGATTTGGCAATCATTTTGTCCATTTTGTCCCCATTTCATGCAGCCTTGGATTACGCCGCAAAGACTCGAATTGATGACGCTCGTTGGACCGCCGCTTTGGCCTATTATAGCATTTCCTTGAAACATTATTTGACCTTTTTAGAGTTAACTGTTGACGATGATGAATGGTTAAGAGGGAAAAAGTCCGTTTCTCTTCAACTGCTTTTTCCTGATACGCAATTGTCAATGACTATTATAATTATTATCAACTATTATCAACGATCATTATCGGCTGTCAAGTCTGAATGTAACGCCAAACTTGAATTTCAAGTTGATCTGATTTTTCAATTGACTTGAACGTCATTCAATTCTGATGAATCGCAAGGACGTTGTAACCCGCATCCGTAATCGCTTTTTTAAGAGAAGTTTGATCGACAGTTCCTTTGACTTGAGCTTGTTGGTTTTTCAGATCAACTTGGACATCAGAAACGCCGTCAATGGCCGATAACGCTTTTTTAACCTGGGCAACGCAATGTTGACACATCATTCCTTCGATTTGAATTGTTGTCATTAATAACTCCTTGTTTTGGCTGTTTTTTGAATCAATTGCATTTTTATTGTTTTTTGTGCTTTTATTATCTTTTGCGCTTTTGTTATTTTCTTTGTTTTCATTATTGTTATTATTAATATTTGACATTTTTTCGTTTGATGAATTGTCGGGGTTCAATGAAAATTGATTATTGGGGTTCCATTTGGAACGAAATGTTTTTAATCGCAAGGCATTGGTAACGACAAAAATCGACGAAAAACTCATTGCAGCGGCTCCGATGATCGGATTGAGCTGCCAACCGAGGAAAGGATAAAAAAGTCCGGCGGCCAAGGGGATTCCTAACGAATTATAAAAAAAGGCCCAAAATAAATTCTGTTTGATATTCTGAATTGTCGCTTTTGATAATTCAATAGCCTTAACCGCGTCCATTAAATCGCTGCGAGCCAATGCGACATCCGCCGACTCAAGAGCGATATCCGCGCCAGTTCCAATGGCCATTCCGACATCAGCTCGCATAAGGGCAGGGGCGTCGTTAATGCCGTCGCCGACCATAAGAACCTGTTTTCCTGATCGCTGAAGTTCTTGAATTGTTCGATCTTTCTCCTGCGGCAAAACTTGAGCAACGACTTGATCAATTCCGAGTTGTTTACCGATTGACTCCGCTGTTTGTCGAGTATCTCCCGTCAACATAACAACGTCGAGTCCCAATTGATGAAACGCGTCAATGGCTTGACGACTTGTCGCTTTTGGAATGTCCGCAACGGCAATCGTTCCTAAAAAACGGTTTTTTGTCGCGAAAAATAATGGCGTTTCGCCTCTTTGAGCCAATAAATCCGCTTGGGATTGATCAATCCTGATATTGTTTTCGTTCATCAACGCTTCATTGCCCGCGAAATAAAATGAATCGTCGATTTGAGCGCGAACGCCGCGTCCCGGAATTGATTGAAACGAATTGGGCGTTAAATCGGGCGTTATTCCAAAACGTTTCGCTTCCTCAAGAATCGCTTTGGCCAACGGATGTTCCGATCCGTTTTCAAGTTGAGCAGCTCGACTCAATAACTCTTCGCGCGAAACGCCTGATTCGGGAATAATATGCATTACATGCGGTCGCCCTTCCGTTATCGTTCCTGTTTTGTCGAGGACAACTGTTTTTATTTGGCCTAAACGTTCCAATATTTCTGCCGATTTAATCAGAATTCCAGACTCTGCCCCTTTGCCGACCGCAACCATAATTGAAACCGGCGTTGCCAATCCTAATGCGCAAGGGCACGAAATCACAAGAACGGCAATTCCTGACGTCATTGCAGACGAAACAGAACCGGTCAAAGCGAACCAAGTCAAAACGGTTATTAACGCAACTGTCATAACAATTGGCGTAAAATAAGCGGCAGCTGAATCCGCTAATTGAGCAATCGGCGCTTTTGAGGAAGCCGCATCTTCGACAATTTGGATAATTTGCGCAATTGTTGTATTTTCGCCAACCTTTAAAGCTTGAAAACGAATGAATCCGTTTTGGTTGATTGTTGCAGCAATAACAGAATCCCCGCTCTTTTTTTCGACAGGAATCGGTTCGCCGGTTAAGGTTGATTCGTCAATGAAAGTTGATCCGGTTAAAACAATGCCGTCAACAGGAATAGTCTGTCCCGGTCGAACAACAATAATATCGCCCTTTTGAACCAGATCGACAGGAATTTCAATTTCTTTCCCCTCTTTTTCAACGCAAGCCGTTTTGGGCGTCAGTTCAATCAGTTTTTCAATCGCTTGAGAGGTTCGGGATTGGGAACGCGTTTCCAAAAATTTCCCCAATGTTATAAGAGTTAGAATCATTCCCGCCGTCTCAAAATAAAGATGAGACATTTGAAATTCAGCAGAATTTTGGGCGTTATGGCCAAAAGCATATCCGATTTCCATAAACGTTATCAAACTATAAACAACGGCAGCCGACGATCCAACCGCGATAAGAGAATCCATATTGGGAGAAAATTGATACAGACGAAGAAAACCGCGCAGAAAATATTGATCGTTGACATAAAGAATTGGCAACAATAATAAAAATTGCGTCAAAGCGTTGATCAAAATATTTTCGCGTCCCGACAAAATAGCCGGTAAGGGGAATCCTGACATTTGACCCATCGAAATATAGGAAAGCGGGAGAAGAAACAGAATCGAAACCAGCAAACGTTTCTTCATTGATTTCAATTCCTGTTGATTATTTAAGGACTTTTTTGTTTTCGATTCTTTGTTCTTTTTTCTTTGATTGGCTTGATAACCCAGCGCATTAACCGCTTGAATAATCTGATCTGAGCTTAAAAGTTCGGCATCATAATCGACTTTCATCGAATGCGTTGTCAGGCTGACCGAAACGTTTGCAATTCCGTCCAAGGCCGCAACAGCTCGTTCAATATGAGAAGCGCAAGCGGAACAGGTCATTCCAGAAATGTCAAAATATTCTTTCATGCGAAGTTGTTTCCATTGATTATTGATTGGAAGCCTCGGAACAGAACAGTTCTTTGGCTTGTTTTATTTGATAAAGAAACGAAACCAATTTGAACCGAGGTCGAACAGGTTTTTCGGAATCATTTATTATTGACTTCGATATAATAACTCAAACAAGGATTGAGGATTCTTTATTATGGAACTTTAACCTATTCAATATAATCCCAAGGGCAAAACTTTCAACAGTTCATTATAAAATCCGGGAAAATAGAAACAGCAGAAAGAAAAAACAGAGAAGGGCAGTTGTTGCTCCGATAATCAAACTCATGCCGCCCAGGCAACCGACTGAATAGCCAACGGCAGCGCTTATCGCGGTTGTCAAAGCGTAAGGCGCTTGCGTTGCGACATGCTCCAGACAAGGGCAATTCGCTCCTGTTGCGGACAGAATAGTTGTATCGGAAATCGGAGAAGAATGGTCGCCGAAAATAGCGCCGCCGATTGTTGCGCTCATTGTAAAGCAGACCGCATTCAACAGGGAATTTCCTGTTAAATGTTGAGCCTCAGCTGCGGCAATAATGATCGGCAAAACAATCGGAATCATAATTGCCATTGTTCCCCAACTGGTTCCTGTCGAAAAAGCGATCAAACAGGAAAGTAAAAAAGCAGATACCGGAATTAATGTATAGGGAAAACTATAGTTCTTGACAATCTCCGCCAAATAAGAAGCAAGTCCGACGCCGCCTTCGTCTGGCGAAGATTTGATGATTGTTCCGATGGTCCATGCTAACGCAAGAATGATTAAGGCCGGAACCATCGAACGAATTCCAGCAGTAATCGATTCCGAGATGTCGCGAATATTCATTAATCGACGGCCAAGAAAATAAACGGTCGTTAAAAGAATTGTTATAACAATGGAATACATTAAGGCGCAAGACGCGTCTGTATTGCAAAACGCGTCATTTAAACCAATCGAATGAAATGCTTCTTCAAATGTTGTCAGACCATTTTTGCCGACTGCCAATTTCCAAGTAACAACCGGAAAAGAAATGATGGCGGAGAGAATCAAAATCAGAAGCGGAATGATCATATCGAACGGATGAGCATGATTAATGGAATCGGCTTCTTCAGAATCGATTGCTTTTCCGTAAGTTTGGACGTCATATAATCCCTCTCCTTTTTTCGCTCGAAGCTCGGAACGGCGCATCGGACCAAAATCGCAATTGAAGAAAATGACAACAAGAATCATTAATAATGTTAAAAAGACATAAAAGTTATAAGGAATCATTCGCAAAAAGAAGTCGAATTCCGAGATACCGAGTTCGGAAAATCCCTGCGATTTTCGCGTACAACTCATAACAGTAACAACCCAGCTCGAAATCGGGGCAATAATGCAGATAGGAGCAGCCGTTGAATCGAGAATATAAGCCAGTTTGGCGCGGGATATTTTGAGACGGTCACAAACTGGTCGCATTGCTGTTCCAACCGAAAGCGAATTAAAATAATCGTCGATAAAAATAATGACGCCGAAGAAAAATGTAAAAAGGAGAGCGCCGCGTCGACTTTTTAACTTTCCGGCCGCCCAGTTGCCAAAAGATTGAGCGGCTCCCGTTTTGGTCAACAAGGCAACGAGTCCTCCCAAAAGAGCGCAGAAGAGAAAAATACGAATATTCCATTCATCGGCCAAAACGTCAGCCATTGAATCGGCAAAAATACCAATAGCGGAAAGGATATTTCCCTTTGTTGCGAGAATTGTTCCTGACAGAATTCCAACAACCAAAGCGAGAATAACGTCTTTGAAAATGAGAGCTAAAATAATGGTTAATGCCGGAGGCAAAAGACTAAGGATTCCAAAATGTTCTATTATTTCCATCGATTAATTATTGTTTTTTTGATAAATGTTGTATTAATTCCAATTGAAAGTCGGGTTCTTTTTTAACAGGAAAGGATCGATATTGACAACGTTTTTATTAACGAACGATTTTATCCTGGCAAGTCCATAAAACTCTTCGATCGTTGATTACAACCCCGGAAACGATGAGCGAATAACAAAAGGGCGAGGACTGTTATTGAGCCGGTTCCTGTGTTTCATATCAAAATATAAGGAAGTTCTAAAAAAAACTTAGGATCGCGGATATCTCGTCCGAAGACCAGGTTTTAACGACTTTATTTGAAATGCGTTTGTTGAAAAATCTGTGTTCTTAGAACTTCCTTATATTGTAAGCGATTTTCTTTTTTGCGTCAAACCGGATTGTTTCATCTTGTCAAAAATAATGCATTTGATCGAATTTTTGGAGTTCAAACTGCGAATGAGAAGAGTTCTTCAGTTCTCAGCTCGATAATTAAACCCGCCGTTGACAATAATATTTTGGGAGTTGAGAAAAGAAGAATCGTCGGAAAGAAGAAAACGAACGATCGAAGCGATTTCTTCGGGCGATCCCCAACGTTTGGCCAAAGATTCAGAAAGAGCTCGCTGATTTGCGGCGGGAGACGCTTTTTGTCCCCAAGTTGTTTGAATCCAACCGGGCGAAATAGTTAAAACGCGAGCCGCTTGAGCCATTTCTTGAGCAAATGATTTTGCAAAAGCGACAATGGCTCCTTTAGCTAAAGAATAAAGTTGAGCGGTTTCGCCTTCCATTCCGCGTTCAACGCCGTCCCAACCGAAAAAAAGGAATGTTGGTCGCGTTTGTCTTTCTTGAAAAAGGGACTTTGACTCTTTAATCCAAAAACCCAATTCTCTTGCTAATCGAACTGTTGCCAAAACGTCGGTTTTCCATATTTTTTCGAGTTTGGATTCGAAAGAAAGCGGTTTGATTGCTTGCGACATAAGATCAACGCCCGCCGCTAAAACAATTCCGGTCAATTGATGAGAAGTCGTTAGCTTTTCCTTAACGAACCGAATCAAATAATCCTGATCCGCATACGATTCCAGGTTTGCGGCAATCGGATCAATTATCGTTCCCTGATCGCGCAATTTTTCTGAAAAACGTTGCAATTCTTCAAAATGACGATTTGCTTGAAGAAATAACCGATGATTCGGTTGAGCCAATTGCTGAACAATTGCCCTTCCAATTCCGCCTGACGCTCCAGTTATTAAAATATTATGTTCATTCATCGTTTTTTCATTCGAAAATAATCAAAACATTTCTATTGACATTTTTGTCAATAAACGTTATTGTTTCAAAATAGAATGGAAATGACAAGTTATTCTTAAGTCAATTGAAAAACACAGATTTTTGATTCGACAATGACAGACGGGACTTTGAGGCCAAAAGTTTTGCGAATAACGATTATATAAAAGGAAGTTCTAAAAAACTGGATTTTGCATCAAACTCCAATTCGGTAAATGTCGTTAAAACCTGTTTTGGCGGACGAGACGTCCGCGCTCCGAAGGATTTTTAGAACTTCCTGATAAGAATTGAAAGTTGAACTTTAATAAAAAACAATGAATTATTATCAATCGATATTTATTATGTTTCTCCTGTTATTTTCTTTCGCCTGGCTGTCTGGTTGCGAAACAATGAATAACAATCCGGAAAACAAAAGGTTTTGGTATCCCAGTTTACAAACGCCGAATTATCTCAATGAGGAAGCCCAAAGCGTCTATACAGAAGGTTGCGATGCCTATCTTGATCCAACTGTTGGACCGCGAAGTCTTCAAGCTCGCGGAGCAGGTTATGATCTGCCTCGTTCTCGAACAACTCAGGTTCTCGGTTCAAAACCGGTTGTTATTAATAGCGCCGCCCCTAATCTCAACTGATCAAAAAATTTTTGAAATGTGTTTGATTTTGTGATTGTCGTTTTTTTATTCTTTGGCTCAACCTTCAAAAGAGTTGTTGGTAATTGATCATAATATCTGTTTTGCGATTATGTTGAAGTCTGTTGAAAATCTTGAGTCATCGCGGGCAAAACCGGTCAACAACGGCAGAATACGAAAAATGAAATCGGACGCCTCAATGACCCTTTTTCAGATTGATTTCAGTATAAATGACTGCTTTTTGCCCGATTTTTGTAATGATATTGGAAATGTTCGCGCAGCGTCGCGGCGAAAACGCAAAGACGCTTTCTTTTTTAAAACTTCCGAGTTCGTCGTTATTAAAATCGCTTTTAAAACGGCAGTTCCATTTGAAAAAGAGTCGTTTTTGTCGCTCGTTTGGGGAGTTTTATCTTGTTCGCTGCGCGAAAATCCCTTTTTCCGACGGATAATGTTCTATTCTGTATCGCGAAAATCGGAGATAGCAAATGAACAACATAAATGAAAACCGGTTTTCAAACGATCAATGAAGTCTTTCGAAATAAACCGGTCGATCAAATATTATAAATATTATGTAAGGAAGTTCCAAAAATCCAGATTTTTCAACAGACGCATTTCGGATAAGGTCGTTAAAACCAGAGCTCTGTTGAATTCCTATTTATCAGTTGCCCCCGCCGCAGAACAAACAGGAATGGAGCGCGGACGTTTCGTCCGCATCTGATCCAAAGGACGTCCAGGCTCTTTGAAAAAAAAACAACAAACGTCTATTTATAACATTAACAGAACGCCTGTTCCTGCAGACGAGACGACCTCGCTCCGAAGGGGGTTGGGGAACTTTCTCTAATATAATATAAAAACGAGTCAATTGAATGATAAACGTCAACCGATTTCAGTAATCAATAATTGATTCTTTTTGACAAAATCTTCCGCTTCTTTTCGCGTAAAAACGGATTTGGTTGCGCTGCTGTCGCGAACGCAACTCATTCCTTGAGCGCTGGCGCGATTCATCAATTCAATCGGATCGGCCTGATCTAAAAGAGCCGAAATAAAGCCAGCCGCAAAAGCGTCGCCCGACCCGGTTCCGCCAATAAATTCAACGGAAAAAACGTTGGTTTGAAACTTTTGTTTTGCGGAATAATAGATCGAACCAGCTTCTCCGCAGGTTATAATAACCGTCCTGACGCCCGCGTCCAAAAAGAACTTCGCTTGATCAATCGGGTTTTCAAAACCGCTGATCAAACGGCCTTCGTCATTATTGGGCATAAAATAGTCAACAAAAGGCAATAGGGGTCGAATAACGTTCCAATAAGGGCGATTTCCGTATATAACGACATCCAGAATCGTTTTGCCTCCGTGAGCCTGAAACTTTTGCAAAAACGAAATCGTTTCGGCTTCTTCCAAATGCGGCATCATTAAATAACCGCCGATATAAAAAACTTCAGCTTCATCAGCCCAAGTTTTGGAAATGTCGGCGACTTTGAATTCAGCATTAGCGCCGGTTGTACTGACAAAGCGCCGATCTTGACCTTGAACATTAACGATCAGCGAACATCCCGGCCCGGAATTTGGAATCCGTCGGATTCCTTCTGTATCAATTAATGGATGTTCGAGGGCATGAATAACAAAATCGCTCAATGCGTCATCGCCGACGCAACCGCATAATCCGACAGGAACGTCCAATTTTGCTAAATTTAATGCGACATTTGAGGCGCAACCGCCCAAAGATAATTCAACGCGATCCGTTTGAACCAGTTCGCCAGGAACCGGACAATGATTGATTGGCGCGCAACCGACATCAGCAAACAGAATTCCAGCGCTTAAACAACGATGTTTTTTCGAACTTATATTCATAATATATTAATCCCTCTCCTATTTCCCGAAGTTGCTTTGAGTATTCAAGTCGGTTGAAAATTTTTATAAACAGCGATCTCGAAGGCGATGAAAATTGAGGACTGCGAAATGGAAGGCTGAGAAATTGAAAAATAATCAACGATTCAAATGACAATGCTTTAGGAAACGGGTTAAAATGAGATTTCATTCAACGTTTAAAACGAGTTCAAAATAATAACATTGAAACCAGAAAGTCCAAAATTGTTCTTTCAGGCCATTTTATTATTGACTCAAAATAATTAACGACAAGTTTCTCAAAGATATTTGAGTTTTGTTAGAACATATATCGATTGACAATGTTTTCGAAAAGTTCCTGATGACCGCTTGAACAAGGGGAGATTTCGCCCTTTTGAAGCATATATTCAGAAAGGGATTTGAAATTATGTTTGCCTGCTTCGATTTCAGCGCCAATTCCGGAATCCCAGCTCGAATAACGATCTTTGACCATTTCGGCAATTTCTCCGGAGGCCCGCATTGCAGCGGCAATTTTGAGACCAAGAGCAAAAGCGTCCATTCCGCCGATATGGGCATAAAAAAGATCAATCGGTTCAAAACTTTCTCGACGGACTTTTGCGTCAAAGTTCAAACCGCCTGTTTTGAAGCCGCCATATTTTAATAGAATAAGCATCATTTTGGTCGTCATATAAACGTCGGTCGGAAATTGGTCCGTATCCCAACCGAGCAGCATATCGCCGGAATTAGCGTCGACCGAACCTAAGAACCCCTGACTCCCCGCATAATCCATTTCATGCTCGACGCTATGACCCGCAAGAGTTGCATGATTTGTTTCAATATTCATTTTTACATAATCTTGCAAATCATAAGTTCGAAGGAAATTAATGCAGGCAGCGCAATCATAATCATATTGATGTTTCGTCGGTTCTTTGGGTTTGGGCTCAAAATAGAATTGACCCGTAAAACCGATTTCTTTCGCATAATCGATCGCCATATGCATGAATTGCGCAAGATGATCCGCTTCGCGCTTCATATCTGTATTCCAAATACATTGATAACCTTCGCGTCCGCCCCAAAAAGTATAGCCCAGACCGTCGAGTTCTTTGGTTACTTCAAGCATTTTTTTGACTTGAGCTGCAGCATAAGCAAAAGAATCGGCATTACAGCTTGTTGCGGCTCCATGCATATATCGCGGATTTCCGAAAAGATTGGAAGTTCCCCAAAGAAGTTTGATGCCCGTTCGATCCGATTCTTCTTTAAAAACTTTGACAACTTCATCAAGATTGTTATTCGATTCAGCAAGAGTCAAACCTTCTGGAGCAATATCGCGATCATGAAAACTAAAATATTTTAAATTCAATTTTTCACAAATTTCAAAGAAGACGCGAACTCGATTTTGAGCATTTGCGATTGAATCGGTTCCGTCTTCCCAAGGGCGATACATTGTTCCCGCTCCAAAAGGATCGCTGCCCGACGCCCGCATTGTATGCCAAAAAGCGCAACTGAAACGAAAATGATCGCGCATCGGTTTGCCTTCGACCATTTCATTTTCATCATAATAGCGGAAAGCGAGATTGTTTTTGGATTCGCGGCCTTCAAACTTGATTTTTGAGATTTCCGGAAATGCCGACATTCGTTTTACTCCTGTAAAAAGACTAGAATATTCCAACAAAAATTATATATATCGCAGCCGATAAGGGCGACAGCGTTTGGCTTGAATGATTGACCCGTTATCGTCGGGGTTGCCATTCTTAGGATTTGGGGTTGTCAACGAGATTTGAGTTTACTTTTATGTTAGTTGTTGTTATTATTTGGAAGTTCTAAACCCCGTTGGGAGCGCGGACGTCTCGTCTGCAGAAACGAGTTTCAATGACTTTGTCCGAAATGCGTTTGTTGAATAATCTGGGATTTTGAACTTCCTTAATATATTACTAAAAATATTTCTGGTTTTCAACAATGAAAAATCTATTTTGATCATTTTGTTCAATTTTTTTATAAAAATGCTTTGAGGAAGGTTAAAATATAAAATGTTGGCAAGCTTTCAAAATCGAAATTCGGACGTTTCAATTGGCTTGGGAAGAACAGATATTCCGAATAAATGGTTCTCACAAATTATATTTTTATTTTTATCAACGAAAAAGAGATAATGAAAACAGGCAAATTGTTCTTTGGTTTATTGTTGTTGGCTATTTTAATCTTTATTTCGATCAGTCTTTTTAGTTATTGCCCGACCGATAAGCCCAATGGATTAATATTTCCGCCGACAGAGCAATTTCAGAATTATTGCGGTTTTCCTGGCGCTTACTTTTCTGCCTGGCTTTTAGGGTTGCTGGGTTATGCTGGTTTTTTAGTTCCGTTTTTTGGGGCTTTAAGTCTTATTTTTTATTGGAAAAAAGACGGCCTGTCTCATCCTGTCCTTCGAACCGTTGGAATGGTTTTTATTTTAAGCGGTTTGGCTGGATTGAGCTCTTTTTTGCTCAATCAGAATTCATTGGGGCCTCTCATTGGTTCCGGAGGTTATTGGGGAACCCTTTTGCATTATTATTTGTCTCACTTTTTTGTGCCGGTTGGCTGTTTGATCTTTTTGATCAGTCTTTTTATTGCTGGAACTATTTTAATCGGCGATTTTATTTTGCTGCGATATTTCTTTTTTATCAGCGGAATTTATGAATGTTCTGAAATTATATTGAATTTGATCAAACAATTTTATAAACGCCCCAAGAATCGAAAGAAACCTCATAAGCCAACCGATTCGGAAATCTCAACCCAGACTTCCGCATTGGATTCAACAGTTAAGTTGAACCCAAACGATTATGCTTATTCAGATCAGTTGTCGAAAAAGGCGAAGTCTTATTCCCTTTCTGATAATCCTGAACATTTGGGTTATGTTGATTGTTTTGATGGTTCCGATTCAACTGATTCTAAACATTTTCATTCGAACGACTTTCCGGAACAACCTGATCGTTTTGTTAATCAATTGGGCGAGAATCATTCAACTTCATTTGAAACGGATTCAAATCATTTTTTGAGCAATAAAAATGAGTCAGACGGAAAATCGACGTCAAACAAATCCTTGACTCAATTGACCAAAACGGAAGAATATCCAAAGCGGGAATATCATTATCCTCCGATTGATTTACTCAAGGAAAAAGAAGAATATGATCATACCGTTTTGGATGAAAAAACGTTGGCGAGAGCAATTCAACTCGAAAAAGCCTTCAAAAGTTATAAAATGGATGTTCAAGTTGTCGATACTCAAACCGGTCCTGTTTTGACGTTATTCGAAATTATTCTTTCGGAAGGTTTACGCGTTAAAAATATTCATGCGCTGACGCGCGATCTTGAAATCGCAATGAAAGTTCCAAGCGTTCGAATCGTTTCGCCGATTCCAGGCAAAGGAACCGTTGGCGTTGAACTTCCCAATATGGATCGCCAACTTGTTCGTTTGCGCGAAGTTATGGAAGAGGGCGTCGAAGAATCAAATCAAATGGAAATCCCCATTTTTTTGGGCAAAGACGTTATTGGCGATCCCATGGTTACGGATTTGGCTAAACTGCCGCATTTATTGATTGCCGGTCGAACAGGAACAGGAAAATCGGTCTGCTTGAATTCGATCATTATGTCGATTCTTATGACGCGTCGCCCGGATGAAGTTCGATTGATTATGATTGACCCCAAAATGGTTGAGTTGAGTCCTTACAAAACGATCCCTCATTTGATGCATCCGGTTGTCATCGATATGAAGAAAGCGGAAGCGATTCTTGAATGGGCCGTTGAAAAAATGGAACAGCGATATTTGCTGCTTGCTCAGGCGGGGGTCAATCAAATAACCAAATATAATAAGTTGACTCCGGACGAATTGCGGAATCGAATGAAACCGCAAACAGAAGAAGAATGGGCAGCCATTCCGAAGTCAATGCCCTATATTGTTCTCATTGCCGATGAAATGGCCGATCTTGTTATGACGGCGGGAAAAGAGGTTGAACGGCATATCATTCGTTTGGCTCAAAAAAGTCGAGCGGTCGGAATTCATCTTGTCCTTGCAACGCAAAAACCGACTGTTGACGTTATAACTGGATTGATCAAGTCGAATCTTCCAGCGCGAATTGCTTTTGGCGTTGCGACGCGAACGGACAGTCAGGTTGTTCTCGATTGCAAAGGGGCTGAGCAATTGCTTGGAAACGGCGATATGCTCTTTCTTAAACCGGGATCAAGTCAGGTTATTCGCGGTCAGGGAACCTTTGTTTCAGATAAGGAAATCGAATCTGTTATCTCGACCATTGGACTTGATGAATCGGAAATGATTTCTGAAATTGATTTGTTAAACGACGAAGACGAAGACGACGACGTTAATGATTTGATTCAAATGAAAAAGGATGAATATTATGAAGCTGCCGTTGAAACCGTTTTTCAAAAAGGAAAAGCCAGCATTTCTTATATTCAACGAAAATTCAGCGTTGGTTATAATCGCGCCGCAAAAATGATCGAAATGATGGAACAGGAAGGAATCGTCTCGCCTGTTGATCGTTTCAAACCGTCCAAACCGCGCGATCTCATTATCAGTTATCAAGAATGGCAAAACCGTCAAAACGAATCTGGTTCGGACTTATCGAATCTCTCGCTTCAAAATAATAACTCTCAAAATCGTTTCCGTCCTTCTCAACAAACTTATTCGCAATCGAACAATCAGAGTTATTTGAATCAAAATTCTCCAAATAACGATCTAAATCATTTTGGTTCAAATCGCGTTAAGCAATCGGGAAATGGAGACGATTTGGATGACTTTGACAGCCAAAACAATGACAATAATTTTAACGATATTGATAACGATATAGATAATCTGAATCATCGGAATCAACCGCAAAATTCTGTTAATTCGAACAGTCAAATTTTGTTTCATTCGAAGCCAATGTTCTCCAGGAACGCCAAGTCGAATCAGGAACAATTTGAAAATGACGATTATCGTTATAACAATGAACAGGAATTAGATTCGTTTTTTGATGAATACGAAGACGATTTGATTGACGAATATGAAGATTATAACAATAATAGCGATTACAGAAATAAAAAACGCCAAAAAGGAAAGAACTCATTTTCTTCTCAAAATCGAAATGATTTAAATGATCAACAACAAAAAGGCTGGTCAGATGAACAATGGGAACAATATTATGATTCTTGGGACAAACAACAAAAAGAAAAGCAATTTCAATCGGAACAATCTGACAATTCTTCTTTTTATGATATGAGAACCAAGGCGCAAGAACGTCGGGATCGCAAGAGAAACAAGCGAAAAAATCGATCTTAAAGCGACAATATTTCAAAATCAAGCGATTTTTTAGATAAACGAGTCGTTTTATATGGTTTGAACAAAAATAAAAAATAAGTGTTGATATTCAAAAAGGCGATGATTAAAAGAATATTGAAGGAAAAAATGTTGCTCGACAGGTTGCAATACAAAGTTCAATTATTTAAAAGGAAGTTCTAAAAACCCGTTGGGAGCGAGGACGTCTCGTCCGCAGGAATTTGTTTTCGCGACATTTTCTGAATTGAGTTTGTTGTAAAAAACAGGTTTTAGAACTTCCTTAAAAGAACAAATCATTGATTCAGTTCATATTTCTCTTGCTTTGGAGAAATTTTTGCTATATAATTAAGGCAAAGAAAATGATTCGTTTGGGAACAAAGAGTTAATTCAGGTCAAAGTCGGTTAACTCAATGTTAGTCTTGGCGTCAAGAGGGCAAAGAAGGGCAGCGCCGACTTGATTTATGTTGGCTTTTTCAAATATAAAGTCAAAAGAATAAAATGTTGGAACCGATATTTTATTTTTCGATGACGCTGCTTTTGACAAACAAAAATTTACAAAGGAATAGAAATGAATTTAGCAATTTTAATAATTCTGTTGATCTTGTTGGGGGGCTGTTTAATTATTCTGTTTTGGGGAATCAGTATTTATAATGGCCTGATTCAGTTGCGCAATCGCTATAAAAATGCGTTTGCTCAAATTGATGTTCAATTGAAACGGCGTTATGATTTGATACCAAACTTAATTGAAACCGTCAAAGGATATCTGAAACATGAACAGGAAACCTTGGCCTCGGTTATTCAAGCAAGAAATGTTGCAATGAATGCCGGCCAAAATGCGGCAACGAATCCAGGCGATCCCAATGCGATGAAATCGCTGGCTGGCGCCGAAGGCGAACTGACAGGAGCGTTGAGCCGTTTAATGGTTGTCTGTGAAGCATATCCAGATTTAAAAGCCAATCAAAATATGCTTGCCCTTCAGGAAGAATTAACGTCAACCGAAAATAAAATCGCTTTTGCCCGACAGGCTTATAATGACGGCGTTACTCTTTATAATACGCAACGCGAAGTTTTTCCGTCCAATATTATTGCAGGCTTTTTTCAATTCAGCGAAGCGTCGTTATTCGAGATCAACAATCCTTCAGAAAAAGAGGCGCCGAAAGTCAGTTTTTGAGTTGTTGAAACTCTTAATTGATTCTGTTTTTCTGCCTTTTCGTTTTTCCTTGAGACAGAATTTGGCACAATAACCTTTTTATCAAATGGGGAATGGGCAACGTTTAACCCTTTCATAATCAGCTTGGCGTTGCCGTTCGGGTTGCCAATTGAGCGTTTGGCCTTTTCAAAAGGCTTGAATATGACTCTCAATGAGGGCTTTTTATGAACTTGCCCTCTTGTTTTTTTGTCGTTTTTTTGATTTTAGGGGCAAAAAAGGACGCTTAACCGGTTTGAAAAACTATGGATTGCGAATATGAATTTTTTTGAATATCAAGATCAATCGAGAAGAAAAACAAAATGGTTGATTTTTCTTTATATTTTGGCCATGATTTGCATTTTTCTCGCGATACATTCGTTAATTATATATTGTTTTTTCGTGTCATCCAAAACATCATATTGGACGATTTGGTTAAATCCCCTTTTGATTTTTTATGATTCGGTTGGCATTCTCTTATTGGTTGGTTGTTCTTCGCTTTTTAAAGTTGTTCAACTTTCTCAACTTCAAGGGGACGGAATTGCAACTTCTTTGGGCGGCGAACTGATCCATCGTTCGACAACGTCGCCGCAGGAAAAGCGGCTTTTGAATATCGTTGACGAAATGGCAATTGCTTCCGGGATTCCTGTTCCCAATGTTTATTTATTAAGGACAGAACCAGGAATTAATGCCTTTGCAGCAGGTTTTTCGCCAGAAAGTTCCGTTATTGGCGTTACGCAAGGGGCTCTTGATTATTTGAATCGCGACGAATTGCAAGGAGTCATTGCGCATGAATTCAGTCATATTTTAAACGGCGATTCCAAAATGAATCTTCGCTTGATTGGAGTTCTGTTCGGGCTTGAGATGATCGTTCTTGTTGGTTTGGTTATTTATCGAAATCTTTTTATGATCTCTTTTGCCAGCGACAGAGATCGCGATAATGATGGGAAAGCTCAAGCAATTGTCCTTGGACTTCTGTTATTTTCAATTGGCATTATCATTATTGGTTGGATTGGAATGTTTTTCAGCAATTTGATTCGAGCCGCTGTTTCTCGACAAAGAGAGTTTCTGGCCGACGCGTCTGCGGTTCAGTTTACGCGAAATCCATTGGGAATCGGCGGCGCATTGAAGAAAATCGGTTGCCCTCGGGTTGGTTCAATGATCAATCATTCGCATTCTGTTGAGACCAGTCATTTGTTTTTTGGTAATATTTTTCGGCCAGGCTTTTTTTCTTCTTTGTTTCGGACTCATCCCGATTTAACCGTTCGTATTCAACGAATTGATCCGAATTTTGACGGGACATATCCCGAACAGTTATTGAAAATGAGGAATGAGGCTGGGCAAGTGAACTTGAACTTGGAAGAAAACAACGCCGCTTATTCCGTTTCTTCCGATCAAACGAAAAACGCGAATAGTCCGTTTTCAAATGTTAATGATCGTTCATCGTTGCCCAAAGCAACAATGTTTGTGTCCCTCAATCAATCGCAGAATACAATGCCTTCTGCTCAAAAAGGGGCGGTTATTGCCGCTGCCATTGTTGACAGCATTGGTCAAATCAACGAAAATAATTTGATCGTTGCAGAATCGTTAATGGAATCAATTCCTCTTGAAATTTCCGAGCAGCTTAATCGATCTCAAGACGCTAAAAATATTATTTGGGCTCTTTTAATTGATAGCAAGTCGGAAATAGCGAAAAAACAGAAAGACATTCTTGGAAAATATTGGGCGAGTCATTCCGAAAATCGAACATCAAATTCAAACGATCAGAAAATGGATGATTTCCTTCAACAAGTCGAAAAAATCTCAACTCAAATCAAATCCCTTTCGGCGCAAATAAGAATTCCGATTGTTCAGTTAGCGCTTCCGGCATTAAAAGACTTGTCGCCAGGCGATTATCAGGCTTTTCGTTCTGTTGTCAATGAACTTATTCGTTGCGATCAACGAATCAATATCTTCGAATATACATTGTCGGCGCTGTTATTCAACGGACTTGATCGACATTTTGGTTTGACGCCGGCGCCGAAGATTCGATTTGCTCTTTTTCGAGAAGTTATTGAACCTTTTCGAGTTGCTGCCTCGTTTCTGGCTTATTATGGAAATGAGGATTCCGAAGCTCAAAAGAAAGCGTTTCTGGCTGCATTTGGATTCTTTTATCTTTCTTCAGAATTGTTATCCCGATCGGAATGTTCTCCGAAAGCTTTTTTTGCCGCGATTCAACAACTTGCTCTTTCGACGCCTGTTTTAAAACAGAAACTTTTGACCGCTTTTTATTGCTGTATTTGCGACGACGGAATTATTACGGAAACAGAAGGAGAACTTATTCGCGCCATTTCCGCCATTCTCAATTGTCCAATGCCTGTCTGGTCAAACTCAAAGCAATAATTGAACTTGTTGGGGAATTCGATCGATTTTTTCGCTTGTTTCTCTTGCGATCCCGACATTCTTGCGCTTTGGTTCTCATATCATAAAAAGAAGAATTGTCAGATTGTTCCGTTGGAAAAAAGAATGAATAACGATCTTTACGAAAATCAAACCTGGCTCAGTCAGAATTGGTTTTGTCTGCAAATGATAACTTTTGCTTTAAGATTTGACCATTCTAATTGAGCCTTAATTTGAGAACAAAGATCAAAGGGGGTTCAAAAGGTTTGGAGTTAAAGGAATCGGTATCGTTATTCGATTGACGCGTTCCAGTCGAATTTGATTTCTTCCGGTCCGATTAAATAGAGAATTTCTGGCGAAAGTTCGATTGGGGCGTTATTTCGAACAGATTGAGGAATTCCTGAATAATTGAATGCGGATTCCAATTGCCCCTCGAAATTAATTTTAACAGCAATTTTGGAATCTGGGGTCCAAATGGCCCAGCCTTTTTGACCGTCAGGCCGAATCCATTCAACAAGACAAACGTTGTTTTCATTTAACAAAGGTCGAGAAACCGGAATGGAAAAGGCCGGTCTCGCTTTGGTTAAGGTTTGATAAGCAAAATAGGCAGGTTTGGGCGTTAAATCTTGATGAACGATGCCGAAATGATGTTCTTTGTCATTGTCGTCCCGTTCTGGAGAATGAAATTCATACCAAAAATAAACGTCGACGCCTGCCGCAAAAGAACTCAAGATCGCTTGCGGAAGAAAAATCGCTTGATTATCAACGGTCGATATATTTGTATGCCAACTCGGATTGAATAAAGTACTGACAATGAGATTTCCCTTAAAATCGCTGTTGAAATCATAAATAACAACAGAAGGAGCCGAAAAATCTTTTGTTTGGGCCGTCAAAAGGGGAATCATTCGATCTCCTTTTTTCAAACGCTCATCGGTCAAAAAACGAGTTCCTTCGAGAACAGGCAAAAAACCTTCAAAAGCATTTGAAGAAACCGGGTCAACTTTTAAAGGGGCTGATTTTGGCGTTTCCGGCGCAGTCCAAAACGCTTTCCAGCCGATTCGAAGTTTTGAACGATATTCTTCTGAAACCGTTTGGTTTAATTGAACGATATGACCGTTTTTTTCCGCCATATCATAATACAGAGGAACGCCGCCAAAAAGAATGAGCGTTCCCCCTTTGCGGACATAATCGACCAAGTCATCAAAAAAAGGGGTCGGACAACATTCCGAAGGCGGAAGATACAAAACGGGATATGTTTCAACGTTGAGAGATTGAATTTGTTCCAATTTGATCAACTCAAAAGGGAATTTTTCCGGAATCAATTGCGAGATCATCCCGGCTTGAAAACCAATGGACGGCCCGAATCGTTGATCTGTTAGAACAGCAATTTTGCCTTGCCATTGATTCGGAAAAAGAATTTTGAGCGACGCGTCCAGAATACGGCGTTCCGTTTCATTGAGTTTCGGAGGCGTTGCCCAGCCCATTTCCGTAATCCAGATCGGTTTTTCCGGTTCGCCATATTTTTTCAAGAGCAGGTTGAATTTTTGAATTTCCTGGACAAATTTTTGAGTTTCCTCAGCAGAAATCAACCCGCCGCGATAAGGATGAATATTGAGAATATCAAAATAAGAACCGGCTCCCGCTTTAAGCGATTCTTCAAAGAAGTCGAAGGGAACGCCGGCAAGTCCGCCATAAACGACCTGTATTTCCGGGTCAATTTCTTTAATCGTTTCATAAGTCGCTTTAAGAAGGAGAGCATAATCGGCGCCATTGGGTTGAGCTCGCCAAAAACCTTCAAGATTTGGTTCGTTCCAGACTTCAAAATATTTTCGCGGCATTCGATCTTTATAGCGCAAAACGATTTGGCGAACATATTCCTTCCAATCATCCAAATGTTGAAAAGCAGGCGAAGCCCAGGAAACGTCATAATCCAAAATGGGAAGAATGTTGAGTTGAGCCCTTTCTCTATTGTCCGAAAAGCGATTGACGTCGTTGTTCGCTTGTCCTTTATTGACTTTCTCTATTTCGTCAAATAAATGATCCAAATGTTCAAAATGCCAAACTCCTTTCGGATTCTCGACGCCGTTCCATGAAAAATCGGCTCGAATCCATTTGATTCCCGCTTCTTGAATCTTCAAAAGATTATGAGGCAACATTTGATGTTCTTCGCCGCCCCCCAAATGAGCACAAATTCCGTATGAAAGACTCGAATTTTGCGCTTCCGATCTTGTTAAACGAACGGATTCTTCTCCTAACAAAGATCGTTCAGGATTATTCGCAGAAAATCCCAATATAATGAGTTGAATAAATAAAATGACTTTTCCGAAACTCAACCAAATTTTGAAATAATTCATGAGTGACCCCTTTGTTAAGAATAGATTTGCGAAGCGATTTTTTAATACTGAAACGGTTCGATTAACATTTGTTTTTTGGTTTTTATTTGATTTGGAAAAGTCAGCGCCCCTGTTTGTTTGCCTCGCAGAGACGCAGCGGCGCAGAAGAGAAAATGGTTTCAAAAGATTGGAGATTTTTCAAACGAAACAAGGAAAATGATTTTTGCCCCTTGATCATCTTTCCCCTTTTTCTCTTTGCCTGGCGTTCCTGCGGCGCGAGTCAAACAAAACGTTCATTTGTCATTTGAATGTTTATTAAGCCAACAAGAGATTAAACTCAAGTCAATCGAAAAAACTGATTGTTCTATTCGTCAATTAAGCAACGGCAAGCAGATTGCAGAAAAACGGCAAGCAATCTGCCTGGTTCTTTGATTATGACAACAATAACGAAACTGATTGATAGCAATAACGAAATTGATTTATAGACGATTAAATCAATGGACGAAATTTATCGCGCGAAAATCGGTTGCGTCCAAGCGGTTGGACGATCTGGTTTGCCTTTGATTTTTCGATGCGGTTCTTTATTGGCAACGATTTTTGCGCGAACATAAAGAATATCATTGCTCATTTTAAACGTTGCTTCGGTTCCCTGAACCGTAACAAAAGTTTCGCCGATTTCGTCAGAATAAACCGACAAAGTTCGCGCTGGCTTGCGATCCTTGGCTGGATCTTCAACGGTTGCAACCGATTGATCAAACCCTTTTTTCGTTCCGATAAAAGAAATGGAATAATCGACATTTTCTTCGGCCTTGACCTTAACCGACAAAGTCTTTGTTTCCGGATTAAATTGAATATCGTCAAGAAAGACGCCAGTCGAAGCATAAAAATCGCCCGCCTTCATCGCTTGAATGATTGCTTCGGTTGTCAATTCTTGAGCTCGAACCATAACCCAACCGCCTCCGCCATTGAGCTCTCCTTTTTCTGCCGGTTGATAAAACGGAACATAATCATGAGTATCGTCCGACGCGATTCCATAAAGGGGTTCATTGCCTTTTTCTGCTCGAAACGCATTGACAACGTCCCAGAATTTGTCCGTTGTCCAGGCGTTTGGATGCGGCGCATAGACCGGTCCGCAATTAATGACTTCGAAAAACTGAAACGCTTTTTTATCAATGATCATCCCCGGGTCAATATCGAAATAAATCCAGTCCGGATGATCCAGCATTAAAAAAGTTGAGCTTTCGCGTCCTTTGAATATTTCTGTTGTATACTCAAGGCATTTGGCCATTGTTTCATGTTCTGTTTCTAAAGACGGAAACGCTCGACCTTCTTCTGTATTAATCAGATTCATATGAACTTGAACGCCATTTTTGGCGCCGCCGCTCAATTCAAAACCGGGAATCAAAAGAAATTCGCCTGGACTTTCAAGTTGTTTTTTAAGTTCTTGAAAGGTTTTGAGTCGAACAAACTTTTTGTCGTCCTCTTCTTTAATCTCAAGAGGATAATCTGGATAACGCTTTTGAAATCGTTCGATAAGTTCTTGACTCGGGCGATTCTTGATTTCATTAAAACGCTCGGGATTGTTTTGAGCAAGATTATGATCGGAAAGACAAACAAATTGATAACCTTCGTCCCGATAGAGCGAAATGGCTTCTTCCGGAAAGGCAACGCCGTCGCTCCAATAGGAATGCATATGAAGGTTCCCGCGATACCAGTTTTGTGCTTCCGAATCATTATTCAGAACAAAAAAGAATCCCAACAACATAATGATCAAGGCAAGTTTTCGTTTCATTTCTTCCTTTCAGACAATTTTGTAATTTTTCAAAAATTTTATATTGAAATCAACCGATCATTTCAATACATTGATAGAAAATTCTAAAACCCCCCTAAGGAAAGCGGACGTCTTGTCCGCAAGAATCAGGTTTGAACAACTTTATCCAAATGCGTTTGTTAAAAAGCGGGGTTTCAGGACTTCTTTTATTTATAACAAAAGAAACGACAATTTTCAATAACGCAGAATTTTATTTCAACAAAACAAGCATTTTGTTTAAAATAAAGGGCTCAAAGCGAGTTAAAACCTTTTGGTTTGGGGGACGCAAGCCTCAATGCGATTATTTTATTGCCTGCTTAAATGCGACAGGCATTTTGATCATTTTAATAACATCGACAAATTCCAATTGTTAAAAATCTTTCTTTGGAACCCTTGTTTTTCAAGGTTTTTCGAGTATGATTGTTAAAAACGTTTTTTTTAAATGAATTGTTTTTAGAATAGTTTTTTGCATATTTTGTTTTATGTAATAGAATGTTATTATAGTGAAAAAATATAAAATTGCCGACTTAATTGTTCATTTGGAGTCGAAAAGTGAACGAGTGATTCGTCAGGGAAAAATATATGAAATTCCGCCTGATTCTCGCTTCAACGATTTTTCGCCAGATATAATTATTAAACCCTCAAAAGAAAAATTGGAGAAAATGTTTCGAGAGAATCCTCATCTAACGTTTGATGAATGCGATTATATCGAAACAGGAAGCATTTTTTATTACAAATTGCTTCGTTATAATGGTTTTATGCTTCATGCTTCCGCTATTGCGTATGAAGACAACGCTTATCTTTTTTCGGCTCCCAGCGGAACCGGAAAATCGACTCATACGGATCAATGGCAACAATATTTTGGGACGGAAAAAGCGATAATCATTAACGACGATAAACCGGCCATTCGTTTGATTGATAATCGATTTTATGTTTTTGGAACTCCCTGGTCGGGCAAGAGCGATAAAAATCTCGATATCAAGGTTCCGCTCAAAGGAATTGTGTTTCTGGAGCAATCGCCTGAAAACTGGATTCAATCGATTTCTGTTTCCGAAGCGATCTATCTTATTTTTAATCAAACGCTTTTTGCCTTGACTCAAGATCAAATGAACGTTTTGCTTTCGCTTTTGGATCAACTTTTGAGCAGAATGGTCATTTTTAAAATGGGCTGTACAATCAGTCAGGAAGCCGTCGAACTTGCCTATCAAACATTGAATCAAAAACAACAGGAAATACAACAACAGGAATTATAATGAAGATCAAGGAAAACTTTATTCTTCGAAATGTAGCCGGAAGTTTTGTCGTTGTTCCAACGGGAAAAGCAACGGTTGATTTTTCTGGAATGATTACGCTTAATGAAACCGGCGTTTTTTTATGGAAACAACTTGAAACGGATCAAACCAAAGACGAGCTTGTTTCCGCTTTACTCAAAGAATATGATGTTGATGAAACAACAGCTCAAAATGATATTGAAGCTTTTCTAAAAATCCTGGAAGAGAATAATCTTTTGATAAAATAATGGTTCGCAAATAAAAGATGTTTTTGCCGGAATGACTTTTTTGATCGGTTGAACGGCAATATTTTTTGGAAAATGATCCCTTTCAATTTATGCAACAGACAAACCTTCAGAAAAATGTTTCAATGGAAGAAATGTTTCCGTTGATTGAAGAGTGTTTGAAAAACGGCAGTGAAATCAAATTTTCGCCGCGCGGAAACAGCATGTATCCAATGCTTCGCGACCAAAGGGATGAGGTCGTTCTTGTTCGTCCGCTTGATTTATTAAAAAAGGACGATTTGGTTTTCTATCGACGTTCCAACGGGCAGTTTGTTCTGCATCGAATTATTGCCGTTAAAAATGAGAACGAATTCGTTCTTTGCGGAGATGCTCAATGGATTAAGGAGTATCCCATTTATCGAAACCAGATCATTGGAGTTGTTCGAGCTTTTTATCGACGGAATCAAATGATCGATTGTTCTCAATCCAAAGGTTATCGACTCTATTGTCGGGTTTGGGGATTCCTTTTTCCTGTTCGATATTATCTTTTCTTGCCAAGGCGAATTCTGTTCAAGCTGTATCGTCTGCTCTTAAAATGAACCCGCCCTGTTTTGAAATAATAAGTTGGTTATTGCGCGGAAATATCGGCAAATGCGCGGAATTATTGGTTATTGCGCGGAATTATTGTCTGATTTCAATTGCCAGCAGCGGACATAATCGACGTAAAATGTGCTCGGCAAATCTTCTGAATTTGGGAGACCTGCCCAGGTTTCAAAGACTTCTGTATCGAACATCATATGCAACGGTCGATGATGTTGCGTATTTTCGAGGCTCCAAACTTCTTGTCCGTCAATGAACCAGCGCATGATTTCGGGCGTCCAGAGCAACGCATAAACATGATAATCATCGACGAATTTGAAGGGGGACTTCCATTTTGATCCCTTGGATTTCAAATTCAAGCGAACAATAGATTCGACATAAGGCGTATCCTGACAATGAACCGTTGTATAAAGCGTATTTTCCATTGTCGGATGTTTGCCGAAAAGTTCAAAAACGTCAATTTCTTCCGAGCAGTTTCCCGCTTTATATTTTTCCGGCGGATCAAGAGGGTCATAAAACCAGAACGCGCTGCTGGCCGCAGAGGCCATCGGACGACATCGCGTCTCAAAATAACCATATAAAACGCGTTTTTTGCTTTTGATAATCGCGGTTGTATATGTATGGAAGCCGCGAACGTTATTTTCAAGCGTTTCCCATTCGGCAGGCATTTCGCGCGTTGTTAATTGAAGCATTCCGTTGGCAACGGCAACATTGTCTCTTGAAAAGAGCGCCGGTTTGCGTCCAATCCAAGCCGGATTGAAGTCGAACCATTTTTCGTTATCCAACGATTCGCCATTGAATTCGTCGCTAAAATCGGAAATAAACTCCCAATCTCCGTCGATTGGGCAAGTCGGAGATTCAGCCCAAACGGCATTGGTTGAGCAGAACGTTCCGGCAAAACAAAAGATCAAAACTGTAAAAAATGAAATTTTCATTGCTTCTCCTTGTTGAAAGTCAGATCAAAAGTCGTTAAAATACAATATTATTAAAAGGGCAGGGAATATTATTAAAAAAGCAGGAAATTTTTGATTTTCAACGCAAAACATTCGGCTAATATATAAAATAGCGGGAAAATGAAAAAATAATGAATTGAAAATCTTCTTATTCAATAAATATAATAGAAACGCCTGGAGATTTCAAGAGAGAAAAATGGATTGGGTTCAACGTTCGCTGGTCCTTCCGACGCATTCTCTCGGATTTTATCCGATTACGCAAAATATTTTGAGAGAATTGCCGGAAATACAAAAGGTTCAAACGGGTCTTTTGCATTTGTTTTTGCAGCATACGTCGGCAGCGCTGACGATTAATGAAAATGCCGATTCTGACGTTCTTGAGGATTTGATTTCCGGTTTGGATCGTTTGGCTCCAGAAACGGCAAGTTATCGGCATATTATTGAAGGAAAAGACGATATGCCGGCTCATATAAAATCGTCGTTGTTTAGCGTTTCGCTTTCTATTCCGGTTGCCAATGGGCAACTTTTGCTCGGAGTTTGGCAAGATATTTATCTTTGCGAATTTCGTCGCATTCCGCATCGACGTCATTTAATTCTAACTCTTCAAGGAATTTTTCAGGAAGTTCCCAAGACTTAGATTTATCAATAAAATCAGCTTGCGAAAAGTTGTCAAATAACCGTTTAGCAACCGACGCGGATAATGGGAGCGATGAACCGTCAGCGAGCAGAAGCTCCAAAATGGGACGCAATGGAAACGGATTTCGTTAAACAGATCCGTTATTTAAAACGCTCTGCATTTAAAACGCTCTGCCTGCCTGATATATCTTGAATTCTGAATAGGGGCTGCGACCAACAATTTAACGCTTGCTTCAAACTGACGGAATATCTGTTTGGGACGGTCGAGACGACTCTTCTCCGAATGAGAACGTTCGTAAACATAAAATTTGAAAAGTCTGGAATTTCTTTTTATGAATAAAGAAATAACGGACGCAGATAACGATAAAATATAGGGGTTATGACGTTGATATGAAGAAATTTTAATGTTAGAAATATTAGAAACAAAAGATTAATGAGAAAAATAAACAAATTCTGTTCGTTATTATTTATTCTTGGTTTTTTCATTTTGGGAGAAATCGCTTCGGCTCAAGTTTCTCCTCTATTGACCCAAGTTTCTGTTATTGACTCTCTTCTTGGGGGCGATTATGACGGTTGGATGACGTTAAAGGAACTTCGATCCTATGGAAATTTTGGACTGGGAACGATTGATCGGATTGACGGCGAACTCATTATTTTGGACGGCGTTTTTTATGTTTGGAAGTCGAACGGAACAATTAAGGTTCCTTCTGCAGAAACGACAGTTCCTTTGGCGTCAATCGTCAATTTTGTTCCGGAAATAAAGGTTCCATTGCCCGAAAATCTTGACTTTGATGATGTTTCGGAACTGATTCGTCAAAAAATTCCGAATGAAAATATTCCTGTTGCGATTCATATTCAAGGAACGTTTACCAATATTCGAACCCGTTCTGCTTATTGTCAGGAAAAACCTTATCGACCTTTGGCCGAAGTCATGAAAACGCAGCCGGAATTTGAACTTGGAACCGTTGAAGGCGATATTGTCGGTTTTTATCTCCCCGGATTTGTTAAGGGAATCAATGTTCCGGGCGTTCATTTTCATTTTATCAGTTCGGATCGTCAGCAAGGGGGACATTTAATGACCTTTCAAACAAAATCGGGAACCATTTCTTTTTGCCCGATTTATCAATTTCAAATTTTGTTGCCCCAAACAGATAACAATATCGATCTGAACAAAGATCGTTCCGCTGAACTTTATCAAGTTGAAGGGGGAAATCATTAATAAATTCAATTGGATGGTTGAAAAATGTTTGGCAATTTGATAAAAAAGATAGGGAAACGTTTGGGGGCTCATGAAGAGTTTATTTTGTCAATACAAATCGTCCGAAAGTCATTTGTTCTTATAATTCTTATAATCATATTTGGACTTAATCTGTTTGTTCAGATTAAGTTTTCTTTGGAGAATATTGAACAATTTTAAAATATTTTAGTTTAAAGGGGCAAAAATGAAAATAAAAATTTTTCTTTTAGGGGTTTTATTATCCTTTTGGACGGTTGCTGTTTGGGGCGGCGAAAAAAAATCGCTTGTTATTATGCTCGACGGAATGCGGTCAGACGTTATGTTTTCCGCTTCGACGCCCAATATCGATTCGTTGATCGACGGCTCCTGGGCCGACGGTTATCGGGGAACCTGGACTTATCAAGCTCATACGAATCTTGATTCTCCGCCGTCCAGCGCAACGAATCATGTCGCCATTGCAACCGGCGTTACAGCGACAAAAAATAACGTTTTTAACAATGGCGAAATTCATCAAGGGAAATATGACGAATTTCCTTCTTATTTGGAAATTCTGAAGAAAGCTCAACCGGAATTAATAACCGCTTGGCTGCATAACTGGACCGAAGACGCCGATATCCGAACGTTGGCAAATTATCAAAAATTAATCAAGGATTTGCCCGGTTTCGAAATAGATATGAAACTTGTCGACGAAGCGGTTCAAATTCTTGACGGAACTTTCCCAACGACCGAGGGGATTTCGAATACGAAATGGGAAAAAGGTTGGGATATTGACTGTTTAATGCTTTATCTTGATTCAATGGATATGTTTGGGCACGGAAACGGTTTTTCCGTTTTTATAGAGCCTTACTTCGAGAAAATGACAACTTATGACGCTCAAATCGGTCGCCTTTTAGACGCGATTCGTCGTCGCCCCAATTTTTCAACGGAAAATTGGCAAATTATTGTTGTTTCCGATCATGGCGGTTATAAAACAACGCATGGAATTGTCGGTTGCGAGAATTGCTATACAATTCCGCTCGTCGTTTCGTCGAAAGATGTTCCTTCCGGTCGAATGAAAGGTCAACCTCAAAATTGTTCCGTTGCCGCTTATGTTTTGGAGCATATGATCGGTCAAATTCCAGAATATTTTGACGGAAAAACCTTTGACGTTCATCAGGATGCGGAACCCAATATTCAAAACGGTTTAATTGTTTATTTGCCTTTTGAAAATAATTTTAACGATTTCTGTAAAAATGCGAAAATCGAAAAAAGTAATCTTCCGATTGCTTTGATTGACGGCGGAATTAATGGCAAATGCGCTCAGTTTGAAAAAGAAGGGGCTTTTCTTTCGTTGGGAAAACCGGATATTCTCGATATTAATTCGACAAAGGGATTTTCCGCAACGTTATGGTTCAAGGCCAACGGCAACCAAAAGGGCGATCCGGTTCTTCTTTCGAATAAGGATTGGGCAAGCGGGAAAAATCCCGGTTTCGTTTTGGCCGCCAATTTGAATAATGAAGGAACCAGCGCGACCTTTAATCTTTCGAATGGGGATATTCGCGACGATTTGAATCCAATGGATTATCCGGCAGATCAATGGATGTTCTTTGCAATAACCGTTGATTTAACCGGCAACGCCGCTTTTTATCTCGGCGATCAAAATGGTCGTTTGGCTTTTATTTCCGATGATATTTCCGACGAAAAAGAATTAAACGCTTTGGAATGGGTTATCGGAAATGACGGAACGAAAAAATATCCTTGTTCGCTCAACGGCTCTGTTGACGAACTTGGGATTTGGAATCGGGAATTGCTTCTTAATGAAGTTAACGCTGTTTATCAAAAGGGAATTCAGGGGATTCCGTTAATGAAATAAAGAAAGTTCTAAAAACCTGGCTTTTTCAACTAATTCAATTCTAAAAATGTTTTAAAAGCCGTTCATGAACGAGACGTCCGCGTTCCTAAGGGTTTTGAGTTTCCTTTAAATAAAAATATAATGAATTACATAAGATATTATTAAAATAACGGAAGGGCAATTTATGAAATCATCTTTTTCTCGATCAATGAAACGTCGATCCTTTCTCAAAACGGTTTCCGCATTAACCGCGGGCGTTTTTCTTCCGGAATATATTTCCGGCAAGGTTTTGGGACTTGATGGCGGCGTTGCGCCAAGTTGCAGAGTTAATCTTGGCGGAATCGGAATCCGAAATCGCGGTTTTAGCGACTTGACTTTTTTTGTTGAACGTCCCGATATTCGTTTTCGCGCCATTTGCGATATTCGTAAGGATCAACGAGAAAAAATCAAACAGTATGCGGATCAAAAAAATAATGATAACGACTGTTTGATGTTTAAAGATATGGAAGATCTGCTTATCCGCGACGACATTGACGCCGTTCTCATTGCAACGGGCGATCGTTGGCATACAATGGCGTCGATAACCGCAGCGAAATTCGGCAAAGATATTTATTGCGAAAAACCGCTTTCATTGACGATTCATGAAAGTCGGGCGCTTGCCAATGCGGTTCATGAATATGGCGTTATTTATCAAGCCGGAACTCAACGTCGAAATATCAGCAACTTTATGCTTGCCGCAGAAATGGCTCAAAGCGGCAAATTGGGCAAATTAACCGAAGTTCATGCCAATACTCTTTGGCCGGCAACGCTTCATGAATGGTTTCCGGCAGAACCGGAACCTTCTGTTGACGAAATTGATTGGAACCGTTGGCTCGGTCCTTGTCCTTGGCGTCCCTTTAATCAGCGTTATGTTGACGGCCAATGGCGCAATCATTTTGATTTTCATGGCGGCGGGATTCTTGAATGGGGATCGCATACGGTTGACCTTTGTCAATGGGCGGCCCAAAAAGACGCAACGGCGCCCGTCGAATATATTCCGCAGTTCAAACCAGACGGATCGAAGGCGGGGCATATTCATGCGGTTTATGAGGACGGTTTGAAATTAATTATGCGGGAAAGCGGTTGGCTCGGACTCGGATCTTGCAGCGCTCGATATGTCGGCGAGGAAGGTTGGGTCGAAACGGGCGACAGCGGTCGAATGGCTGTTTCTTCGGACGCTCTTCGCGCCGAACTGAGAGATTTCAGTGTTGCCGGAACGAATCAAGAGGCTCATATTGCGGAGTTTGTCGAATGCGTTAAGACGAGACAAACGCCGTCTGCCAATGCGAATGTTGCGGCTCAATCTCATATTGCCTGTCATTGCGCTTATATTGCCTGGCAACTCGGGCGAAATTTGAAATTTGATCCGGTTAAAGAGGAATTTGTTCAGGATGAACAGGCGAATCGAATGAGATCAAGGGCAATGAGGGCGCCTTATACAGTTTAGATTATTGATTTATCGAAACCGGATGCCCCTCAAGGATTCGGTTTAAGAATTGAATTGTCGATTAATAATGTTAAGGCAATGCCTTGAGAATTGTTGGTTGTTGAATCATTTTGTCGACGCAGCCAACAGAAACTATTTCGAAAGAATCAAGAGGAATCATTAAATGAAAAAATACTCAATATTAATATTATATATAATGATTATGATTTTGGGGACGTCAGGATTTGTTGCGTCCCTTCAGGCTGATATTGATCCCGAACTTGCGCAAACGCTTCAAACAACGACAGACGAATCAATCTTAATCGCAACGATTCAAAAGGAAGGCGATTCGTTTGATGATATTTTTTTGAAGAATCTTGCTTGTAAACGATTGGCGGTTTATGGGACCGAGGCGGCCATTCCGGCTCTTGTCGCAATGCTTCCCAATGAGAGATTGAATTTCGATGCCCGATTTGCGTTAGAAGCGATTCCAGGTCAAGCGGTTGATCAAGCCTTGCAAAAAGCGGCTTTGGAACTTCGAGGAAAAACTGGCGCCGGCGTTATCGATTCAATCGGCGTTCGTCGGGACAGAACTGCGATTCCAATATTAAAATCAATTTTGGAAAATAATCCTGACGCTCTGGTTCAAAAAGCGGTTTATGCAACGCTCGGTTTCATTGGAACTCAAGAAGCCGCAGAAATTCTTGTCGCAGAAATTGCAAAAAGAAATCAAGAAGATTTTCTTCTTTGGAAAGGTCTGGCCGACGCAATTCTTATTTGCGCTCTGCATTTGGAAAAATCAGGAGAAACGGAAGCGGCGCTTAAACTTTATCAATTAACCTTTGACGAAGTCGATTTTCCCGCGTTTGTCCGAAACGGAGCAAATTATCATTTGATTTTAGCGCAAAAAGCGGACGGATTGTCTAAAATTGCGGAAAATCTGTTTTCTGACGATTCGGCGATTTTTGAGACAACGTTAAAGGTTCTTGTCGATTTGGATATTTCGCTGGCCGATTCAATGATTGAAACCTTCAAAACAATTGAATTTGATGATCTTTCCATTGAACGGCAGGTTTTGGTTTTAGAGGCCATTGTTTCGAGAAATGACGACTTTTCCCGCAAAACAATGGAAACTTTTATTTTGAACAAAAATATTCCTGATGAAAACTTTTTTGAGATTCAAAAGATTATATTCCGATATCTGGGGAATCTCAATGCTGACGAAAATCCGCAACTGCTTGAATATCTGATTGAGAATACTAAAAAAATCATTCAAGATTTCAATCCAGACGATCTTGAGGAAGCCAAACAACGCAAAGAGAATATTTCCATTGCATTTAACGCCTGGATTTCTGTTCGCGGCAATTCGGTTAACGAAACTTTTGCCAATGAAATCAATCGTGCCTGGGAAGAACGGGATCGCGCTTCAACAAAAACGGTTTCGCCAGAAGAAATGGAAAGTCAAACGGAGCTTTGGAATAACGTTTTCATTGAATTTCTTCGCGTAATTCAAGCTCGGAGAATCAAAGAAACCAATTCTCTTTTAGTTGAAATCATTCAAAAAGAGGGAATTGACGCAAAAGTTCGGGACGCGGCTCTTTCAGCGTTCGCAGAAACGGTTCCCATTGAAGAATTAGGAACGCTTATTGCTATTCTTCTCAAGGAATCGGATGCGGGCAAAGTTGATCAACTTCTTCGTTTTGCCTGTTTGCGACTGCCGCAAGAACAAACGGCTCAGGTTATTGTCGGAATTTTTAACGATTCCGAAACGTCCTCTCAAATCAAATTGCTTGGAATTCTCAAACAGATTGGCGGCAAAACAGCGCTCGATTGCGTTGCTTCCGCTTGCTGGAAACCGGAAACAATCGAAGACGCAACTCGAATTCTTGGCGAATGGAATAATCCCGGCGACATGCCTGCCGTTGCGGAAACCTGTTTGAAAATCGCAAAAGAATCCAAAGACAATAAATATCGAATTCGCGGCATTCGAAGCTTCATTCGCGTTCCCCGACAGTTTGGGCTGCCAACTCAACAACGAATCGAAATGAGTCGAACCGCGTTTGATTTGGCAACTCGTTCAGAAGATAAAATCCTTGTTTTTGATGTTTTCGAACGAATCATCGACGTCCAATCGGTTCAGGCTGCTCTTTCTTATGCGAATGTTGAAGAATTTAAGGAAAAAGCTTGCGAAACCGCTATTTTGGTTGCGGAAAAAATCAATCTTGCCGAACCCGGTTGGGATTGGATGACTTATGATCCCGACGAAGAACAAAAAGCTCGCGACGCTCGCATTCAAGCTCGCAAAGAACTCGTTGAGGCAATGATTTATGCCCAAAGTTTAACGACGGAACAAGCGTTGAAAGATCGCATTCAAACTGTTATTGAACGTTGGAAATGATTTTATGGAATTCTAAAAACCCGAATTTTTTAACAACCGCATTTCGGATAAAGTCGTTAAAATCAGTTCTTGCGAATGAGGCGTTCGCGCTCCTAAGGGGGTTAAAACTTCCTTTTAGTCTGGCATTTCGATATGACGTTTCATTAATTCAACGACTTCGTCCAAACTTTTGCCATCGGAATCAATAATGATTGCCCCTTTCGGTTGAATCAAAGGGGCAACGTCTCGATGAGAATCCCGATAGTCGCGTTCATTTATATCAATCAGGATTTGTTGATAATCGACATTTTCGCCGCGTTGTTGTTGCTCCTTAAAGCGACGACGAGCTCTTTCTTCCGGGGAAGCGGTTAAATAAAATTTCCGGAAAGCGTCAGGAAAAACAACGCTTCCCTGATCCCGGCCTTCTGTTACAAAATGATCCGTTGTCGCTATTTTTCTTTGTAAATCGTTCATCAACAAACGGATCGCAGGATTTTTCGACGAATATTGAGTTAAAAACGTTATTTCTGAAGAACGAATTTGTTCGGAAACGTCCTCTTGATTGAGATAAACGCGACCGGCTCGATAATCAATCAGATTTTTTTGGGTCAAAGAGACAAGCGCCGCAGGATCGTTCCAGTCGACTTGATTTTTGAGTCCCAAAAGAGCAACCGTTCGATAAAGAGCGCCTGTATCAAGATAATAAAAACCGATTTGAGCGGCTAATTGTTTTGCAACAGAACTTTTGCCCGCTCCAGCCGGACCGTCTATTGTTATCAGTTTCGTTTCTTTTTTTGGGACTGTTTTATTTGTTATTGTTTTTTCTGACATATTCGGGGGAAATTGAGTTGACATATCGGTTGTTGTTCGTCAATTGTTCTGTTTGCGATTCATTGAAGCTGTTTGTTTCATTTTTTGTAAAATTTTTGCAAAAAATCTTATTTTTTTATATCCTCTTAATTGTAATATTTTTATAATTGAATAAAATAAATTAATCAGGAAAGAAGGATATTCTGGGTTATTTGTGATTTTGCTTTTTTCAAATTTCTTATCAAAGACAATGAGTTCTGTTGTCAGTTTGTTTTTGGTCTTTATGGCCAAGGAATAAACAAATTTCAAACGTTAATGAGAAGCTAAGAGTTTATGTAATATAACGATTTTTTGTTATTTATTGATCCTTTGTTTTATCATAATAAAACGAATCGATTGAATATCTGATTTCAAAATGATCGAATCAAGAATATTAAACAGGAAACCGATATTGTAACAGGGAAGTTTTTGACTCTTGTCTGAACATATTGCAGAATACGAAAATAGCGAATAATTGATTGTTTGGTTTGCAATTAATAATTTAATGTCATTCTTTTCAAAATAATTGTCGGGCTTACAAAATCAGAAGACGGTTTTTCCAACGTCTTGAGTAATTTGAAGCAATTGAATCCCGAATCGAAGGGACGCAAGTCTGGCAATGAAAGCTGATTAATAAAACTGAAATCAGGATTGCCTATACAGGCTTTGTTGTCAATAATATTGTTTCATTTTCGAGAGCAAAATTGGAAAGAAACAAATTAATATTCCTTATTGTTTTCCTTTTATTACTATAAATTGAATTGTTCCATTGTCAAGTTGATAAGCCGTTCTATTAATCTCAATTGAATAATCAACAGGCAGCGTTGAAAAACAAGGATTGTTTTTGTTGATTTATTCATCTTTTAAAGAGAACGTTTTATGACGATTGGACAGGACGACATCGGAAAAGCAGGCGACATTCGAACCATGTTTGATAACGATGAATTAACGGATTTGCCGAATGAAGAAATTCTTTTTGATTCTTTGGGATTTAATGAATATTCCTCTGATTTGTCAAGATTGGATATTCAGGACACAGAGGAAGACGATAACGATTATAAAGATGAATTTGCGGATTCCGATTCGCAAATAGACGACCCTATTCGAATTTATCTTTTACAAATGGCTAATTCGCCAATGCTGAGCCGCGAAGAAGAACTTCAAGTTGCAAGTCAAATCGAAAAGTCTCGAAAACTGTTCCGTCAGAACGTTTTTTCTGTTGATTATATGGTTAATGCTGCTGTTCAAATATTGCGAGAAATTCAAAGCGGTCATTTGCGTCTGGATCGAACTATTGATATTTCCGTAACCAATATTAAAGCGAAGCAACGATTTTGGAATTATTTGACTCCTCATTTAACAACCTTGGATAATATTCTTCAACGAAATCAAGTTGATTTTAGATTGATGATCGATAAACGCGAGTCAAAACAGGTTCGTCGAGAGGCTTTTCGAAATCTTCGTCATCGACGACTTCATGCCGTTCGTTTGCTTGAAGAACTTGGGTTGCGAACGCAAAGCATTACGCAAATTTATGATTCTCTTCTGAAGCTTAATCAGCAAATGCAAAAATTATATCAGAGAATTCGAAAATGCGAATTGCTGTTGAAAAACGAATTAAACGAAGAAAAACATTGCGAAATATATTTAAAATGGAAGAAAAGTCGAAAACGTTTGCATTCGATTATGCGCAAAACTTTGGAAAGTCCTCTTTCTTTAAATAAAAAAGTGTGCCGGATTCAAAAATGGCGTCAGGAATTTGAAACCGCAAAACGAACCTTTTCCTCAGGCAATTTGCGTCTGGTCGTTAGTATTGCGAAACATTTTCGTAATCGGGGACTTAGTTTCCTGGACCTGATTCAGGAAGGCAATACAGGTTTAATGAGGGCGGTTGATAAATATGAATATAAGCGCGGATACAAATTTTCGACTTACGCGACTTGGTGGATCCGCCAGGCAATTTCTCGCGCTATTGCCGAACAGAGTCGAACCATTCGCATTCCGAATCATTTGATTGAAACAATGAAAACGGTTCGTTTGGCAACAAAAGAGTTGATTCAACAAAAAAAAGTCATTCCGTCGATACAGGATATTGCGGTTCATACCGGTTTCAGTTCGGAGGATATTCAATCGGTTATTCAAATGAATCGTCCGCCTCTTTCATTGGATCGTCCGATAGAAGGTTATGCAGAAAGCTATTTTGGCGATTTTATTGAAGATTATCGAAAAGTTGATCCGTTAAATGAATTGAATAAAGATGCTCTTCGCGAACAACTCAATCAAGTATTGGCCGTTTTGAGTTTTCGAGAACGAGAAATCATTCGACTCCGTTTTGGTTTGGCAGACGGTTATACATATACATTAGAAGAAGTTGGACGCATTTTTTCCGTAACGCGGGAACGAGTTCGGCAAATTGAGGCGAAAGCGGTTCGAAAACTTCAACATCCGGTTCGTTCAAAACTTCTTTGCGGTTTTTTGGATAATTATCCGCCTAATTCAGGGCCTTCCTCGACGATAACAACGACGTCGACCTCAATCATAGCCGATTCCGGGTCGGGAACTTCTGTCAGCAATTTTTGATTCTTGCCTTTGCAAAACATCGTTTTTATCAAAGATTCAATCGAACTTTCAAAAGAGTTCTTCAGAAGTCGATAAGTCAGTTTCGGTAACAGACCTTTTTTGCCCTTTCGCAATCAGCGCATTGCTGCAGGGTTTGCGTCTTGATGATCTCGGATTTTTTATTGGCTTGAATAAATCTTTTCGTTTGGGAAAAATCAAGAGGAATCAGTTATAATGTCATTATCAACGGATAAGCATTCAATTCAAACGGAAAAAAAAGATTGGTCGAAAACAACATTTTTGCCGTTTTTTATTGCGTTCTTTTCGTTTATTGCTTATTGGTTGGCGCTTCCGCCTGTCAGTTGTTGGGGACTTGTCTTTTTGGTTCCGGCGATTTGGACTTTTCTCTTGCGGAACGAAAAGTTAAATTCTTTCTTAAAAACTCAACGAACAAATCAGGAAATTTTTCCTCAGAATAATGTCTGGTCGAAAGGGATCGCTGCTCTTTTTGTGAGATTTGTCTCTTGGTTAGCTTCGTTTTATGGACAAATTTGGCTGGCAACTTATCTGTTTTGGCTCCTTGTTGCATTTTGGTTGACATTTCCTCATCCGGCAACGAGTTTGGGTTGGTTGGCTGTTGCTTTGGTCGTTTCTCCTTATTTTCCCTTATTTATTGCTTTGACTCGAACTTTCGTTTATCGTTGGAATTTTCCGATTTTCTTGATCGCTCCAATCGTTTGGATTGGAATGGAATGGTTCAGGAAGCATTTGTTTGGCGGTTTTTCTTTCGCTTCTTTGGAACATTCCCTTTATCAACATCCGAGCTTGATTCAATTGGCCTTTCCGATCGGCGAATATATTGTTGGCGCGGTCATCGTTTTGATCGGAATGGGCTTGGGATTGTCGATTCGTCTTCCAGGCGATTCTTGGCGTCGATCTGATCGAAAAAGAAATAATCTTTTCAAAAAAGAGTCGAATTTTGATGATCTTATTGATTCAAGCGAAATGGTTCAATTAAATGACGATCAAAATGAAAAAGAAAGACGAATTCAAAGCAAATGCCGGATTTCATTTTTTCCTTTATTGGTCGTTATTTTGACCGTTATTTTGATTCTTTTTTGGGGAAAGGGGCAACTTGATTCTTTTGAAAAAAAATATGAAAATTGCGTCGCTCAACATTCTTCAACTCAGAGCAAATCGTCCCATTTTTCAGCAGAATCAACCTCAGCTTTTCGAGTCGCCCTGCTTCAAGACGGAACAACATTTTCGTTTCCTGTTTCAGAAGACGTTAATGAGGCTATTTGTCAAAGTTATATAAAAATGACGAACGAAGCGGCAAAAAAAGGGGCTTTTAAGCCAGATTTGATTGTTTGGCCGGAAAGTTGTTTTTCTGATCCATTTTATCTTGTTTCAGAAAACGGCTTTTTTCCGGGAATGGAATCTTTATCGGCAAGCGACCGAAATGAACAAATCGGTCAAATTTTGTCGGAAAGGGATCAAACGTTATTCGATTGGGTTTCAAACTTAAAAACGCCGCTTGTTTTGGGCGCATTAACCGTCGAATATAATTCAAATGGACAACCCAATTTTTATAATTCTGCCTGGTTTGTTTCTCCGGAACGCATGAAACTGCGGAATGATAAAGCGCATTTGGTTATATTTGGAGAATATCTTCCGTTTGAAGAATATTTGCCGGATTGGTTTCCGCTGAAAACGCTTTGCAGTACAGTCAAGCCGGGAAAAGCTTCGGAAATGTTTTTTGTTAAATCTTCCGGCAGAACCGATGAAATTCCAATTCTTGCCAATATTTGTTTCGAAAGCGCAACGCCTCAATTCATTTTCAAACAAATAGAGGAAGTCAATCATCATAATTCATGCAATCCGCAAATTTTAGTAAACATATCGAACGACGGCTGGTTTCGCCATATTTGGCAAATTGATTATCATTTGGCGGCAAACGTCTTTCGCGCTGTTGAAAATCATATTTATGTCCTTTCGGCAACTCATGGGGGATTTTCTGCTGCCATCGATCCGACCGGAAAAATATTAAATTGCGGCAAACGGGGAAAAACCGAAATCGTTTATGCCAATATTTATCCCGAATTATCGGCCAATTATGACAATATTTGGGCTATTTATCGATTGTTTCCTGCCCTTTGCGCTTTTTTCTGCGTCTTGACCGGTTTGATTATCCTCAGAAGAAAACGTTCTAAATAATAATTTAATGAACAAAAAACAGGAAATCCGATGCTCGTCAAATTACAAACCTTTACGCTTCATGGAATTGAGGCGATTCCCGTTGAAGTCGAAGTTGATATTTCTAATGAGGGACTTCCGAAAGTTGTTTTGGTTGGACTTCCGGAAACGGTTGTTCGCGAAAGTTATCATCGAGTTGTTCGAGCCGTTGAAAACTCCGGATTTCAATCTCCGCAGCATAACGTTGTCATCAATCTTGCGCCAGCAGACATTCCGAAGCAAGCGGCCTCTTTTGATCTTCCCATTTCGCTCGGAGTCATTGCCGGATGCAATCGTCAATTGCAGACGGATATGTTTCCTTATTACGCAATGGTTGGCGAACTGGCGCTCGACGGTTCGATGCGATCCAGTAAAGGAATTCTGGCAATGGCTTTGGCAACAGCGCGAAACAAACGGCTCAAGGGAATTTTAATTCCGTTACAAAACGCCTCTGAAGCGTCGGTCGTTGAAGGGATCGACATTATTCCGATTTCGCATTTAGCCCAGGCGGTTGGCTTTTTATCGGGCGAACTTGAAATTGAGGCTATTCCAAATCAAGCAGAAGATCTTTTTTCCAATTATAGCAATTATGACGTCGATTTTGTTGAAGTCCGAGGCCAGGAAACGGCCAAAAGAGCGCTAACTGTTGCGGCAGCCGGGGGACATAATATTCTGATGATCGGTTCGCCTGGGACGGGAAAAACAATGTTGGCCAAACGTTTCCCGACCGTTCTGCCTACAATGACGCTTGATGAATCGCTGGAAACAACGCAAGTTTATAGCGCTTTGGGTCAAATCAAACAAGAGATCCCTTTAATTGTGACCCGTCCCTTTCGGGAGCCTCATCATACAATCAGCGAAGCGGGACTTGTCGGCGGCGGTTCCAATCCGATGCCAGGCGAAATCAGTTTGGCTCATAACGGCGTTCTGTTTCTTGACGAACTCCCTGAATTCAATCGCGGAACGCTCGAAGTTCTTCGTCAGCCTTTGGAGGATGGCAAAGTTACAATTTCCCGGGCAACGCAGTCAAATACTTTTCCCGCCAATTTCATTCTCATTGCCGCATTGAATCCCTGTCCTTGCGGTTATCGAAACGATCCCCGACGAAATTGTCGTTGCAATCCGGCGCAGATTGAACGCTATATGTCGAGAATTAGCGGTCCGCTTTTAGATCGGATCGATATTCATATTGAAGTTCCGCCGGTCGATTATATGGAATTGTCCTCCAAACAGAACGGAACGTCAAGCGAAATGATTCGTAAAGCGGTTCTCGACGCTCGAACCATTCAATCCAGAAGATTTCAACGGTCTCGCGCTCGATATAACGCCGATATGACGCATCGGCAGATTCAACTTTTCTGTAAAATTGACGATGAAGGTCATCAAATACTCAAATCGGCAATGAATGAATTGGGGTTTTCTGCCCGAGCTCATGATAAAATTCTCAGAATTGCCCGAACAATCGCCGATTTAGATAATGAAGTCAATATCAAGCCGGATCATCTTTATGAAGCAATTAGTTATCGAACGCTTGATCGAAAGCTTTGGTCATAATATAATAAGGAAGTCGTCCTAAAAACCCGTTTGGAACGCAGACGTCTCGTCCGCAAAAACTCGTTTTAACGTTTTTATACGAAATCCGTTTGTTGAAAAATCTGGAGGTTGAGAACTTCCTGATTATCAATGCCGATATGGACAACGGACTTTGCAAAATCTGCCCATTGTTGCCGATCTTGCGAATGCGTCAATCAGAGGCGTCGGGAGACAATAACTTGTTGAAAAAAGAAAAATTCCCGCTGCGGACTTTAGTCATTTCGATTCAGAACAAAAAAAGCTGACGACTTGCATTTCCCTTCGGATGACGACCGGGGGGTTATAATTGAATCTTATGCTAAATATCCGCAAACGGGATTTGGTGTTCGACTTTTATTTTTTACTGAAATTTTAGTTTTTTGTGTTGATAAATAATTAATAATGGGATAATCAAATTGTAAAAGAACCAAAAGTCATTAAAAACAACTGAGCTCGGCTTTCGTAATTCATTTAGTATCGTCGGGCTTAAAAAAGCGGCGATCTCGATTTTTGAGCTGGCTTGAGTATAATCATTTGATTCATCCGCTTAATTTTGTCAGGAGTTTTCGGAATTTGGGCATTTTCCCTTCAATATAAGAAATCCATTTTTTAGGGTTCCAGATTTCGATGCAAACGGCTGCTCCAACGATCATGACTTCGCCGCCTGTTTCGGCTTTCAAAAATTCGCGAAAACCTTCGGGCATCAAAAGTCGACCGCGCCCATCAAGTTGAATCGGACGATGTCGCGTTGAAAGAAGCCGACCGAGCATTTGTAATTGCGGCATTTGCTGTTCCAAATCTCCCAACATGATTCGTTGTTGAATGAGTTGGATTCTGGCGTCAAGTTTTTCCTTCCAGGCGGTTTGATCCCAAAGACTGATACAACCGGAACGTTCCTTCGCAATGATACAATCTCCGTCCTTCGGTTTGAATGATTCGAGGATTTCGCCGGGAAGTGAAAGTCGAAATCGATCATCAAAACGACGGCTGAATTCGCCAAGGATCAAAGGACGGTTTTCGGACACGGGATTGTTTCCCACGCTTTTTGGATGTTATGGCTTCGGATGGGCATGTTTCCCACAAAACAAAATTTAGTTTAACAGAACTGCGGAAGTTTGCAACCAAAACTTTAGCAATTTTTTCGAAATTTTCAAAAAAATTTGCAAAAATGTAAGCATGGATAAAATACGCAGAATAGACAGAATTGCAGTATTCAAAATGAATGTTATAATAAGAAATATCCGTAAAACAAGCTGAATGTATTGATTGATCGGTTTTTTAAAATCAGGGCAAATAAAGAGTATACAGAAAGAATATGAAGAATCTTGTCATTGGCGGCGGCGGATTTCTTGGTTTATATATTGTTGAGCAGCTTATTCGACGCGGCGAAAGCGTTCGAGTAATGGGACGCGGCAATTATCCAGAGTTAACCGAGCTGGGAGTCGAAGTTTTTCGGGCTGATTTAAGGGATCGAGAACGCGTTTTTGCCGCTTGCGCCGATTGCAATGTTGTTTATCATACAGCGTCTTTGCCAGGAATCAGTTTAAAGCGTCAGCCGTTTTATGAGACCAACGTCCTTGGAACGCAAAATGTTATTGATGCCTGTTTGGCTCATCGCGTTTCCAAGCTGATTTATACGAGCAGTCCGAGCGTAACCGATGCTGGCGTTCCGCAATTGGGCGTTGACGAATCGACGCCTTATCCGCGTCGATTTCTTTCCTATTATCAAGAGACCAAGGCGATCGCGGAACAATTGGTTCTTCAGTCCAATGGAATGTCGTTTGATGACCATATCGTTTCTCAATGGGGATTCTTTCCCAAACTGAATCAATCGAAACGTTCGAATGCTGTTTTATCGCAGTCGTCCGAGGTTCTTCTGACTTGCGCTTTGCGCCCCCGGCTTATTTGGGGACCTCGCGATCATCATTTAATTCCGCGGCTTTTGGAACGAGCGAAAAAGGGAAATCTGGTTCAAGTCGGCGACGGTCAAAATATGCTTGATATGATTTATGTCGAAAATGCGGCCCTTGCTCATTTGCTTGCTGCCGATGCGTTGGAGGCAAACAGTCCCGTTGCCGGAAGCGTCTATTATCTTTCGCAAGGGGAACCGGTCAATTGTTGGAATTGGATCAATCAGATTCTGGAGCTTGTCGGACTTCCAACAGTTAAAAAGCGAATTTCTTTCAAAATGGCCTGGACGCTCGGCGCTTGTTATGAAGGTTTTTATCGACTCTTTCGGCTTAATGGCGAACCGCCAATGACTCGTTTTTTGGCAACGCAGCTGGCTCAATCATATTGGTTTGATATTTCCAAAGCGAAGAAAGATTTCAATTATCGCCCTTTTATCTCAACCGAAGAAGGAATGAAAAGACTTGCGGAATGTTTTTTGTTGCAAAAAACGAAATGATCCTTGCTTTCAACGCTGAACCTGAGCCTTCAAGTTTTAATCCGGGCATTGTTTTTCTATTGTTCAGGCAGACTTCCTGACCCCTTTTGAAACGTTCCTCTTTTGAAACATTTCCATTTTCTTTTTTAAGAAACGGATTGGGGCGTTATGATCTTTGTAAAGGGGGAGATTAACGATTTTATAATTAATTCATTGTTTTTTTTGCAAAAAAAAACATTTGAATAAAAACATTTTCCCGATTTTTTTTCTAAATTGTTCTTCTTCGTCTTTTATTCATATTTTTTCATTTTTCAAGAAAAAGAAAAAATCTTCCTGTTTTGCGCAAAATTGTAAAATTATACGCATTTTCAGACTTGTTTTTTTTAAAACGGCTCATTATAATAAAAAAATAATTGTTTTGGAATACAATTAATCGTTTTAAAGACCCCGACTTGTTTTTGCAATTGTTTGAATGTCGAGCGGCTAATAGAAGGCGATTGGGTATCCCGGTTCCGGGTCGGGCAACCGTTTTGCCATTTCATAACTTGATTATCAACGCTGAACTTGTCAAAATGATCTGGGGGTTATTGTTTTTTTATTTTTGTGATGAAAGGAATATTACTTTTAGGAAGTTCTGAAACCCCTTCGGAGCGCGGACGTCTCGTCCGAAGGAACTGGTTTTAACGCTGTTTGCCGAATTGGGGTTGTTACAAAATCCGAGTTTTTAGAACTTCCTTTTTCAATATTTTCCTTTCATATAATACAGTTCGTAAAATTTTGTCTTTACAGCATTATTTTTGCTGTTGTTTTTGAATGGAGAAAATTCAATGTCTACAAGTAATGTTAAATTTGAGGGGGGGGGCAAACTCTTCCGAAAGGGGTTTACCCTTGTCGAATTGTTGGTCGTCATTGCGATCATCGGAATTCTCATCGGTCTTCTTTTGCCCGCTGTTCAAGCAGCTCGAGAAGCGGCTCGCCGTATGCAATGCACAAATAACCTGAAGCAAATCGGTTTGGCGATTCATAATTTTCATGATACGCAAAACGGTTTGCCGCCGAATGTTTTGGCGCCTTATCGAATGTCGATTTTTCCGTTGTTGTTCCCTTATCTTGAACAGAATTCATTGTATGACCTGATTTGCAATACGTCAGACGGTTATAACAACGATTCGTTCTCCAAAGGGTTGACGACCAACTGTTGGTGGGGCAGCGAAACTTTGTTCTCTGGAATGGCTCCTCCGCTTACTGAAGAACAGCGCGAAGCGTTTGGTTCTGTTTCGGCTTATCTTTGTCCTTCCCGACATAATGCGCCCGCAATGATCAGTAAACCGACCGCTGCGTCCCGAACAAGCGGGGCTCAATATTTTCAAGGTCCGCAAACCAGTTATGCAATGGTTGTTTGCAGCGGACTTGACGCCAATGGAAACCTTGTCGGCAATATGTGGTATCAACATTCAATGGTTGATTGTTATAATCTTCGCGGTCCGTTCCGAATTGCGAAATCCGATTATACCGTTGACGGAATTCCGGGACGCGACGTCATGAAAACCTGGAAACCGCGCGATAATTTCTCCTGGATGAAAGACGGAACGAGCAATCAGTTTTGTTTTGGCGAAAAACATTATACATATAATGGCGGGAACTTTTCAACTTTCGGAATCTGCGATTGGGTTGGCGGCGACTGCTCTTATCTTTGCGCGGGCGAAAATGGAACTTCAGTAACGTCAATCGCTCGAACTTTCGATCCGGGTTGGGCTGAAGTTATTGCGTTACCGGGCGAAGAAGACGGTTGGTCTGGACATAAATTCGGGTCGGCTCATCCCAGCGTTGTCAATTTCCTTTATGGCGACGGTTCCGTTCATCCGATTTCCGTAACGACGCCGCATGAAGTTCTTTATCCTCTGAGCGTTGTTAATGACGGCAAAGCTGTTTCGGCTCTGTAAATTATTTATGTTGTTTTTTTTTACTCAAACGGCAAAATCGTTTTTTGTCGTTTCATTTACTCTTTGTTGTTTATTGAGACATAAAAATGAGAAAATACGCTTTATTATTGTTGTTGTTCGCTCTGACGACAGGCCTTGTTGTGGGTTGTAGCAAAAATGTCAAATTTGGCGGCAAAGTAACCTTTGACGACGGAACCCCAGTAACAACGGGAACGGTCTGTTTTCAAAAAGCAGATTATGTTGCGCGCGGAACGTTGGACGCGAACGGACAATATCAACTCGGGGGCGAAAAACTCAATGGGGGTCTTCCCAAAGGAGAATATAAAGTTTATCTGAACGCAACCGAAACGATTGAACAACTCGAAATGGAAAAGTCCGGCGACGGCGCTGTTTCCATGCAGCCGATTGTTCCGAAAAATGTTCCGGAAGGGGCTCAAATAATGGGCGACCGGATGTTGGTTCCTGCCGTTGCCGTTCAATATACAAAGGCTTCAACAACGCCGTTAACCTGTAATGTTGATGGTTCGCAACAATCGTTTGATTTTAAAGTTGAACGTTATAAATAACTTTAAGGCATACGAATGAATTTTTATGCCGAAGCCAAAATGGGCGAATTTTGTCGGTCAGAACGACTTCGGTATAAATTTTTGATATTCATTTTTCTCGTGACGAGTTGAAATGCCTGTTTAAGTTGGAATCATCATTCATTTTCTGGCCATTGTCTTATAATCAATAATTGTGTGTTCTCTTATATTGATTTTCTTAAATCAATTGCAAGTAATTTCTCTTTTGGTCGTTGATAATCCAGTTTTTAACCAAAGAAGTCAGGATAATACTAAATGATTAAACAAAAAATGCTTATTGTGTCGTTTATGATTTATTGTGTCTCATTGTCATTCGTTTTTGCGGATGATCGAGACGTTGTTCAACCGGTCGTAACGGACGGCCTTCAACGAGTTGTTCTCAATAGTCAAGAACTTGGCGGCGAACTTGATCGTCGTATTCAGGATTTGATCTACAAAAATTATATGGTTGTCGATTTTGATGCTCATTGGCTCAACCATTTTCGTCATCGGGAAGACCGAGGCGATCGGGGCAGCGTTTATTATGGGATCGGGAAAGTTATTGACGCCGGAAGTCTTTTTACCGCTTATACGAATGACCCGAAAGTTGACGCTCGAACGCATTATTTGATCGACGAACTTCGAAAAACCCGCGACGCAGACGGTTATTTGGGATTTTGGAACGTTGAACCGAACAATAAACAGAATCATATCAACTGGATTCTGCATGAACAGGAATATATCAATTTGGCTTTGACGCGTCATTATCGGATGACTGGGGACAAAAAGTCTCTGGAAGACGCGAAAATTATGGCCGATTATATAATGAAATCGTTCCCGATCAATGAAGAAGGGATTTATAACATTCCCGCCGGCATTTCAATCGCCGGAATTGCCGAAGGTTTTGTCGAACTTTATCGTTTGACCGGGGAAGAAAAATATTGGGATTACGCCTGTAATCTGCAATATGAACCGCATTGGTTTTATGAACCGTATGACGAATGGGCAGCGAATATTCCGAATCGTCCTTTTCATCTTTATGTCATGCTGTCGCATATGTATCCGGAAACGGAACGCTATCGACTTTGCGGCGACGAAAATCTTTTGAAAAAAAGCCGTTGGATGAAACATGAACTTCTTGAAGAAGGGCATGGCGCTCTGCTTATTACGGGTTCCAGTTCGCAAGGGGAGTATTTTACTTATAATCAAGACGGCGCCGGAGCGGTTGAAGAATCTTGCGTGACGGCTTATCTTTTGCGGCTCTTTGACAGTCTTATGCGGATTGAAGGCGATTTGCGTTACGGAGATATTCTTGAACGAACGATTTATAACGCCCTTTTTGCGGCTCAAGAGCCGAATGGTCGTCGAATTTGCTATTTTACGCCGTTCACAGGCAAGCGACAATTTCAAGAAATTGATACATTTTGCTGTAATGGCAACTTCCGACGCGCCGTTGCGGAAATCCCGAATAAGGTTTGGTTCCGAACTCCCGATGAAGGAATCGCGTTGAATCTTTATACGGATTCGCAAAAATCGTTTGAAGTTAAGGGCTCAACAGTCGAAATTCTGGAAGAGACGAATTATCCGAACGACGGCGAAGTCAAATTGAGCTTTACGGTTTCCAGACCGGTTGAGTTCGCGTTCCGTTTCCGAACGCCTCGCTGGGCGGAAACAATGACGGTTCGCGTCAACGATGAAAAAGCGATCGATATTAATCCAGCGGAATCCGAATTGGGCGGTTATGTTTTGAATCGCGTTTGGAAAACAGGCGATACGGTTCAAATTTCAATGCCGATGAGCTGGCGACTCGTTATTGGTCGGGCGACTCAGCAAGGTCGCGTTGCTTTAATGCGAGGCCCGGTTCTTTTCGGAATCGGCGAAGCCCAGAATCCGGAACTTTTATCGAAAATCGGCCAATATCGCGATTTGGTTATTGATCCGTCGAGCATTGGCGAACCGATTGCCGATGATTCCATTCGTCCGAATGGTCAGAAAGTTGCCGCCAAAGCCTGGACAAATATCGAAAAAAGCGGGGATCAAGTTGACGTCGTCTTCACAGAATTTACAGACCCGAGCAGTCTGGATATCTATTTTTATATTCCCGATATGAACGACGCGGCTCCGGTTCGTTTGATGAAAGATGAACTCTTTACGGAACCTCGAACTTCGGCTTACGAAGACATTGTCGCCGCTCTTTATGGTCCGAAAGCGAAAGGTCCCATTGAAAAACTGTTTGAAGCCCAGGGAAATAAACTTGCGGATTTGGCCGCCGATTATGTTTCTCCGGCAGGCAAAACCGATCAAATCGCCGTTTTTGACGACAGCGCGAAAACCGGTTCCTGGTCTTACTGGCTGCTGAAAGACAAACGTCAACCGACGTCTGCGGAAGGCAATTTGATTCCGCTCTCTTCCGGCGCGAATGTTTATGGAACTCCGTCTGGGTTCGCTTTTGGTTGCGGCGATCCTTCCGGTCTCGGTTTTTTGGCGAATCATGATCCGTCCCCGAATCAGGACGTCAATTGGAAAATGTATTTTACGGAACAGATATTCGATAAAGTCATTCCCGCCGATCAACTCAATCGTTTTCTTTTGACGCATCCGATTGTTGACCCAAATTCCGCGATTCTTGTTCGCTGGACGCCAAAACAACAATCGTTCAAAAAGGGTTTGACGTTGGCCGGAACGATTCTGGCGCGAGGAAGTATGGACGGCATTTTTTATGAAATGTCGATCTGTGAAAAAGACGGAACGGTTCGTTCGATTTCAGCATTTCCGACAACGGGCAACCGGGCAACGACCGGAGTTGATGCCGTTGAATTTATTGAGAAGATTTCTGACGATTCTTTCCAATATATCGATTTTATGGTCAGCAATAACGGCGATTTGAGTTGCGATTCAACCGCGATGAAAATCGAAATTTTCGAGCCGACTCAAAAGAACGATCAGGAAAATGTAACGCAAAAAATGAAAGCGATTTACAAAAATCAGTTGAAAACCGATTTTGGACCGTTTGAAAAAGGCAAAACGCTGAAACTTAAACTCCGAAATCAGGAAACAGGAACGATTCATTTCATCGAATTGGCGGACGGCGAAATTCTGGAACTTTAAGGTTTTTGGTTGTCATTATTCCGTTTGCCGCTTGAACCGTTTTGGAATCTGCCGAAACGGTTGAAACTGATTTCAAGCGACAACGGATTCTTTTATTAACTCTCAATCAAGTTAATGCGGCTTGTTATAGACGTTTTCCTTGAGTTTTTCCGAAATGCGGCGAGTTCTGTAGCCGCATTATCAAAGGTTATGCGGCGCAAAGGAAAAACCTAAGCGTCGGAATTATAATTATTTTCTGTATGAAATAATCGATTTAATACAAAACGAAAGATTGTTGTTTTGTTAATTAAATTTCGTGAGATAATTAAAGGGATTATCATGAAAAATTTATTTATTGCCTCGATAATGAGCCTTCTCTCTTTATCGACATTCTGTCTGGCGGCAGCCCCTCAGGAGTCGCCTTTTGATCCTGAAAATTCGGATTATGTCAAATGGGGGCCCGTTCTCCCGGATGACGATCTTATGCCGTCGCAAGAACAGCTGAATCTTGTTAAGGAATGGACGGAAGTTGCTTTTGGCGGTCAAAAACCAGCTGTTTCCGATCAGGAAGTTTCGATTTTTGTTGAACGTCAGGATTTTAATATTCTTCGAATGAATGAATCCTGTATGGGAAATCCGCTCAAAATTCAAAATGAATTATTCGCAACGGGACTCGGAACGCATGCGAACAGCCGACTTGTTGTTCGTTTTCCGGAAGCGGTTGAGTCGTTTTCCGCAATGGTTGGCGTCGATAATAATTCGAGCACAAACGGCAACGCCGGCTCTGTTCAATTTGCGATTGAAGTTGCCGGCAAGGAACTTCTTCGATCAAAAACGCAAAAAGGTTCCGATCCCGCGATTCCTTTCGAAGTCAAATTTGAAAAACCGGTTTCGGAATTTGTTCTCGTTGTCGATACAACGGCCGACGGTCCAAGTTGCGATCAGGCCGATTGGGCTAACGCCGTTGCAACAAGTCAATCAGGCCAACGATATATTTTGGGAAATGTTGTTAAAACGCCCTTAAGAGCAGAATTTCCTTTCTCTTTTAAATATAACGGCATTTCCTCTCGAGATTTTCTTGCGAATTGGAAATTTAACGTCGAAAAAATCGACGATTTGAATTCCATTTATTCCTGGACAGATCCCGAAACGAAACTTGTCGTTTCCGCAAAAGTCCGACGATTCGGGAAATTGGCGGGCGTCGATTGGGTTCTTAACTTCAAAAATACAGGAAATGAAAATTCCGGTTTGATTGAGGACGTTCAAGTTCTTGATGCCAGCTTTGATATCGGGTTGGAAAATGCGCCGATTGCAATTCATACGCTGACCGGCGATTTTTGTAACGACAATACTTGGCTGCCGATCATTCATCCGTTGGAAGCGCAAAAGTCGAAAACGTTTGCCCCAACGAACGGTCGACCGTCCAACGGCGTCTTTCCCTTTTGGAATGTTGTCCGATCCGAAATCAGTGACGATGAACCGACCGAAGGAATCTTCATTGCTGTTGGTTGGTCTGGTCAATGGAACGCAACGTTTGAGCATCCCTCGCATTATCAAACAGCCGTTCGCGCTGGAATGGAAAAAATCTCGACCGTTCTTTATCCTCAAGAAGAAATTCGTTCGCCGCGCATTCTTCTGATGCCTTGGAAATCGGATCGATTAAGCGCTCAGGTTCTCTTTCGACGACTTCTTATGTTTGAATACGCTCCGAAAATGGACAATGGTCTTCCGATGAAAATGGAAACGATTGGCCAATGTTTTGATCGATATTATCGAAAACGGGAAGGCTGGGAGAAATATGACGGTCAGGTTGAGTTTGCAAAACGTCTCAAGGCTGCCGGCTGCACAGCTTATTGGTTCGACGCCGCCTGGTTCCCCGTTGGTTTTCCGAATGGCGTCGGCAATTGGTTTTCCGATACGAAGAATTTTCCCGGCGGTTTGGAACAACTTGGTCAAACAATTCAAGACCTTGGTCTGAAATTCGTTCTTTGGTTTGAACCGGAACGAGTCGCTCCCAATACGGAAATTGCGACTAAATATCCGCAATATGTTTTCGGCGGCGAAAAGGGCGGGCTTTATAAATTGAATGATCCCGAAGCGCGAAAACATTTGACAGAACTTCTTTTGAAACGAATTAAGGACTATAAAGTCGGCGTTTATCGGAACGATTTTAATATTGATCCGCTTTCTTTCTGGCGAGCCAATGACGCTGAAGACCGTCAGGGAATGACAGAAATTCGTTATGTCGAAGGCCATTACGAAATGTGGAACCGCTTCCGAAGCGAAAATCCGGGACTATGGATCGACAATTGCGCTTCGGGCGGACGTCGCATTGATCTCGAAACGACGAGCATTGCTGTTCCCCTTTGGCGATCGGATACTTGTTGCTGGCCTGGTCATCCGGAATGGGATCAGAATCAAACTTTGGGGTTGGCGCAATATCTTCCGCTTTTCTCTTGTTCGTCTTGGGATCCGTCTCCATATACATTCCGCAGCGCCGCGAATCCAGGTTGCATTTTGCAATACAATTTCCTGGATGACGATTATGATCCGGTTATGACGAAGAAATCGGTTGACGAAGCGAAAGCGTATCAGAAGTTTTGGTATGGCGATTTTTATCCCCTTTCCGACGTTGTTCCGGGCAAAGCGGCAATAACCGCCTGGCAGCTTCATCGAAGCGATTTGAATGCCGGCGTCGTTTATGTTTTTCGTCAAGAAAAATCCCCTTATATCGGACGAAGTTTTGATCTGCGAGCCATTGACCCTGACGCAAATTATCGGATCAATATCAAACGCGGTTACGAAATTGAGAAATCGTTGGAAATGACCGGCGCCGAATTGGCTGAATATCCGATTCTGATGAACGAGAAAAAGTCAACGATTGTTATTGAATATCAAAAACAACAATAATTTTCAAAACGGTAAACATTTAGTTTAAATCGTTTGAGCGCCAAAGATTATTGGAGCGAGAATCTGTCGCCTCGACGGTTTATAAAAAGACGAAACTGTTGGCCATTTGGGCGGCAGTTTGACAATTATTATCGGAATTCCTGTTTTCCAATTGCTATCGAGCAGGAATTCCTGTAAAATAATTTTTTTGACAAATTGGGAGAGCCCTATTATTTTTTGACAAATTTGGAAAGTCCCCTATTTGGAGAACCCTGTTATGAAACATTTTATTATTGGGACAGGTTTATTCGTTTTATTCTTGTTGTCATCAACATATTCGCTTCTTTATTCTGACGAAAGTTCAAAAACGATCGGAAAAAAGGCCGCCATAACCTTCCGAATCGGCATCAATATCTGGTCGAATGACGCGAGATTTGAACAGCTTCTGGATTTATTCGACAAATATCCCGGCGCAACGGACGAAATTACTTTTTTTACGCAAACAACGCATTCGCCCATTCCCGATGACGAACTTGTCAAACGTTGCGTTCTTTTGAAAGAACGGATTGCCGTTTGCAAGAAACGGGGTTATCGAGCCGGAATTAATCTTTTGTGTACATTGGGGCATCATTCGGAAGATCTCCCGAATTCGATCGGTCAAGAATGTCCCCGAGGCATAACAATCGACGGAAAAACTGCCGAAGGAACGCTCTGTATGAATCAGGAAATCTTTCGAGAGCGAATTCGACGCATTTATGCCGCCTTAGCCGAAGCCGATCCCGATTATATTTGGATTGATGACGATGTTCGAGTTGGTCATATGCTCAATTCAACAGGCGAAGCGGGTTCCATCTGTTTTTGCGACTATTGTTTGCAATTGATGTCCGAAAAATTCGATCAGGAAATATCGCGAGATTATTTGTTGACTCATATTAATGAACAGGAAATTCGAGCGAAAATACATCAATTTAACAGCGATTCAATCGACAATTTATTTGCCCTGATTGAAGAAGTTGTTCATGAGAAACGTCCCGGTCTGCCGCTTGGGTTTATGACCGGAGAACGTTATGAGGAAGGTTATGATTTTGAGCGTTGGGCCAAAACGCTTGCCGGCCCCAATCAAGATCAACCCGTTTATTGGCGTCCAGGCGGCGGCTTTTATGAACATTCCGGCATTTATTCATTGGTCGGCAAAGCGCATGAAATCGGTCGTCAAGTTTCTCTCTTGCCGAATCTGGTTGAGATGATTCAGTCGGAAATTGAGAATTTCCCTTATCAACCGCTTGAAAAGGCCAAAAATGTAACAGCGCTAGAAGCTGCCGTTTATATTGCGACCGGCTGCACAGGCGCCGCTTTTAATGTCTTAACGATGAATGAAGAACCGCTTGACGATAATGAACCGATGATTCGAACCGCGAGCCAATGGCGCCCTTTTTATGATTTATTGGTTCAACATCTTGGACGGCAACCGTTAGTTGGCGTTCATCCGCTTTGGGAACGAACCGACGCTGATTTTCCGCTGCGAGTTCCGAGTCAATATTTAACGTCTGGCGTTAGCGAAGCGGGAATTCCTGTCGCTTATGCAAAGGGAAACAGCAACGTTTTTCTCCTGTCTCGCGCTTTTGTTTCTCAAAAAAGTCGAGAAGAAATTCAAATTTATTTCAAAGAGGGCGTTTATACCGATAATGATGCGCTCGGGTTGTTGAACGATCCTCAATCCTATGCGCTCAATGATTTAACGGGAATGGAATATGGCGACATAATCAGCGTTGACGGAATTGAAAAATATCAGGATCATTTCCTTAATGGAACTTTTGGCGGTCGAACTCGAGATAAACGCCAATCCTTTTGGCGGGAACCAATGATTAGTTTGAAAAAGACTCAACCCGGCGTCGAAACGCTTTCTTCTGCGATTGATTATTCATCGAAAGAAACTGCAGAAACCATTCTTGGCGTTTTTGAGAATCGGTTGGGCGGTCGCGTTTGCGTTAATGGATATTATCCTTGGTCCTATTTTTATAGTCGTCCCAAACAGTCGCAGATTCGAAATATCATGCGCTGGCTTTCCAAAGATCGACTCCCCGCTTATATTGAGTCGTTCGACCGCGTTAATCTTTGGGTTCGACAGCCCGATGAATCGGGAAAAACGGCAATGGTCGCTTTGAACGCAACGTTTGATTCCGCTGAAAATATGGTCGTTATGATTCAGACAACTTCTGATTTCATAACCTTTTATGATCGTTCCTGTGAACCGGTTATCGTTCAAGCAGATTCCGTTGACGGTCCTTATCGGCGATTTGTTGTTCCAAAAATCAATCCTTGGGAATGTATTTTAATTCTCTGCGAAAACGCTTCCTTTTAAACTCAAGCCGATTTAAAAAGAGAATTGTTTCAAAGACCGTTTGACGCTGTTTAATTGATAAAGGAAGTTCTAAAAACCCGCTGAGAACGGACGTCTTGTCCGCATGAACCGGTTTTTGTGCCGTTCACAAATGAAGTTTATTGCAAAAAACTGTTTTTAGAACTTCCTGTGAATATAAATTTCAAAGATTTTCAATAAATCTGAATATAAACGTTATCGCAAATCCAAAACTGATTGACAGTCATCAGTTTAAAATCTTCAGGAGACGAAAAATGAGTTCAACGAATTATAAAAATAAAGAAAGTATCGTCTTGGAAAGCGACCGAATTCGCGCGGAACTGCTTCCGAATCCAGGCGGCAAATTGGCTTCCTTGATCGATAAATCGACCGGTTATGAATTTTTTGTTCAGCGTCCCGACCCGATTTACAAGGAACAACCGTTTGATGCTCTTTATGTCGAAGCGGAATGCAGCGGTTTTGACGATATGTTTCCGACTATTGACGAATGTTTTTATGAATCATTTCCCTGGAAAGGGACAAAATTGGCCGATCATGGCGAACTCTGGTCTCTTCCCTGGAAGGCAACTTTTGATTCGGAGAACTCTGATATCCCTTCCGTTGAATTTTCGACTGGCGGCGTTCGTTTTCCTTACTCGATCAAAAAAAGAGTTCAACTGATCAATCCGGAAACGCTTCATTATCAATATGAATTGTTAAATCATAGCGCTTTTGACTTTGAATATCTTTGGGCGGGGCATATGATGATCAACCTTCAGGAAGGAACGAAAATTGTGCTTCCCGAAGATTGCAAGGAAGCAACAAGCGTTCTTTCCGCAGGGAGTTCAAAGTTCGGCGATGTTCATCAATGGCCGTTTTTAAAAGACGCAACGGGCAATCCTTATCGCGCCGATATTGCTCGAAATGCCAGCGTTAAAGGATTTGAAAAACTTTATTTTACAAAACCGCTTGATCAGGGATTCTGTAAACTTGAATATCCGGACGGAAATCGAATTGAAGTTCAATTTGAAACGAAAAACGTTCCTTATTTGGGCATTTTGATCAATGAGGACGGTTGGGACGGACTTTACAACATCATTATCGAGCCTTGTTCGATTTGTTATGATCGCCCCGATGTTGCGAAAAAATATGGACAGGTCTGCGTTCTTCCCGGTTTTTCTTCAATTCAATGGGCGATGAATATCAAAGTTGGCGATTGCATTGAGAAAAAACAATAATCCTTATTTACTGATTTTTGTTCTTTGCGTTAATTGTATTGCGACTATCCTTTTTTCCAAATCAATTATGATTGTTCGCTCTCCGTAAACCGGTTTGGGATTTCGAGGAAAACGCCGTTACCAATATTATTTATGATTAACTCAAACCGTATTTTTCAGTTTGAGTTATAAAGGGTTGACCCAATGAATCATTTGAACAAATTATCCCGTCGATCTTTTTTGGCGACTTCTTTCGCGGCAATGGGAACCGTTGCTGCTCCCTTGATTATTCCCGGATATGTTTTGGGAAAAGATGGGGCTGTTTCCCCCTCCAATCAAATTACATTGGGCGGAATTGGTATCAATCATCGCGGCGGTTATGTTTTGGGTTATTTTTTGAATGAACCGGATGTTCGACTTCTGGCGATAAGCGATGTTCGTCGGGATCGTCGGGAAGCGGTTAAACAAATGGGAGATTCCAAATACGAAACAACCGATACGGACATGTATCGCGATTTCCGCGAAATGTTGGAACGTTCCGATATCGATGCCGTTCTTATTGCAACTGGCGACCGCTGGCATGCCATTGCGTCGATTTATGCTTCGCAGGCAGGAAAAGACGTTTACAGCGAAAAACCCTGCGCTTTGACAATGGATCTGTGTCGTTCTCTTGCCGAAACGATGAATCGAAACAAGACGGTTTTTCAGGGGGGAACGCAACGTCGTAACGTTGAAAATTGCCGATTTGCCTGCGAATTGGCGCGAAGCGGAAAACTTGGAAAAATTCATACGGTTCATGCTTCGATCTATTCGCTTTGTTATCGAACCGATTGGTATGCCGCAGAGGAACTTCCAGATCGCGATGAAATCGATTGGGACCTTTGGCTTGGCCCCGCTCCCTGGCGCCCTTATAACAAACGTTATATTTTGGGCGATTGGCGGGCTCATTATGATTTTGATTCCGGCGCCCGACTGCTTGACTGGGGGGCGCATACAGTCGATCTTTGTCAATTCGCTCTTGGAAAAGACGGGACAACTCCTGTTCGGTTCTGGTCGGAGGGAAAACGCGTTTTTGCAACTTATGCCGACGGCGTTCAACTTGTAATGCGTCCCGACAATTGGCTCGGGCTGGGCACATGTCCCGTTCGTTTTGAAGGAACAGAAGGTTGGGTTGAAGTCGGCGACAGCGGCAATATCGTTGTTTCTCCTGATTCCTTGCGTCCTTCGATCAATAAAATCATTCGGAAAGACGCGGATAACAGACTTTCTGTGGGCGAATGTCCTCGGAATCATGTTCGGAATTTTCTCGATTGCGTCAAGACTCGGGATTTGCCCGCCTGCAATCAAATCGTTATTCGATCGTCGCATGTAACTTGTCATGCGGCGGCGCTTTCCTGGATGCTCCAACGGGAACTTGAATTTGATCCGGAACGGGAACTGTTCCTCAACGACGATCAGGCGAATCGTATGCGAAAACGCGCTTTGCGGGAACCTTGGACGGTTTAAGAAAGGGAAATATTATAATGACGATGATCGAAAAAAAGTTGGTTCGAGTTTCGATTTTGCTCGTTTTGTTGATTTTGATGGCAATTGCGATTGTTCAGGCGAACGAGTCCCCTGCCGCCAAGGTTCAAAAAGCAAGGGAAACTCTTTCCGTTTATACTCAAAACGCGGATCTGACTGACGAACAGCTTCATGAAATGGCCAATGCGTTGAATTGGCTGACCTGGTTTGGAACGGAGGATTCGGTCAAGGAGATTATTCCGTTGCTTGCCGATGAGCGACTCGGAACTCAAGCGCGAACCGCTCTGATCAATATTCCGGGAGAAGCGGGGCGAAAAGCGCTTCGCGAATCTTTGGATTCCTTGTCGGGGCTTTCTCTTGTTGGCGTGATTCTGTCGCTTGGAGAAATGAAGGATGAAGCTAGTCGGGAAAAATTGGTTGAACTAACCGAATCTGACGATAAGACGGTTGCCGAGGCGGCGCGATCTGCTGTTGCCAAATTGGATGCCGTTCCGGTTGAACCGTTTGTTTTCGAGGCTGTCGAACCGGTCGAACCGGTCAAACCGATCGACATTTCCAATATTAATATTGCGACGATTTTGAAAACGTCTTTGACCGATGAGTCGGATATTGAGAAATTGAATCTTTGGTCGCAAGTTGTTTCGCCAGATGCGAAATCAATCGAACTTTTATTGAACGTTTATGAATCGTATTCTCCGGAAAATGTTCCGGGGCCGTTGGCCGATTCGCTGGAACTGCTTTGCAAACGGACATTTGAACCGTCAGCTGCCGTTAACGTTCTTAAAAAAGCATTTGCCAGATCGTCCCCGGAACAGAAATGTTTTTTGATTTCCTTGTTTGTTCAGATTGGAAACAACGACGCTCTTGAGCAGATTGCCCGATCAGCAGGGGAAAAAGAGGAACGGGTTATCGATGCGGCGACGCGCGTTCTCGGAGAATGGATCAATATGGACGCAGCTCCGTTTTTGATCTTGATTGCGGAAAAGCATTCCCTTCAAAAATATCGAATTCGAGCGGTTCGCGGTTATTTGCGACTTGTTCGACAAATGGGGGCAACTCCCGATACGAAAATTCAAATGGCCGACGCGATTGTTCCTTTTGTCGAACGAGAAGAAGAAAAGAGGCTTCTTGCGGAACTTTATTCCCAAATCGAAAATGAACGGACTGATCGACTTCTGTTTGACGGCAAGACGTTCAACGGTTGGGAAGGGGATACCGAAAAGACGTTTCGGATTGAAAATGACGCCATTGTTGGCGGTTCTCTCGAAACGTTGGTTCCTCAAAACATGTTTCTCTGTTCGACGGAACGATTTCGGGATTTTACATTGACTTTGGAATGCAAAATCGTTGGCGAAGGGGGAAACGCCGGCATCCAATTTCGTTCGGAACGAATTCCTGATCATAATGAAATGATCGGTTATCAGGCGGATATGACTTCGGATGGCCTTTATTGGGGTCGGCTTTATGATGAATCTCGCCGGAACGATTTTTTGGCAGAAACCGATACGGAAATGATTAAAAAAATCTGGAAACCGAACGATTGGAACCAATATAAAATTGTTTGCTGGGGAAATCGCGTCAAATTGTATCTGAACAATATTCTGACGGTCGATTATAAGGAAACGGATCCGAATGTCCCGTTGGACGGAGTTATCGGCTTGCAAATTCATGGCGGCGCGGCTGGGGAAGCGTCATATCGTAATATTCGCATTGAACGTTATACAAGGTCTCTTGCCGAATAAGTTTTCTTGAATAAAAAGTCTGACGAAGATTTGAAAACGGTTGATTTTGGCTTTTCGGCAGTTTTTGCCAGGGAAATTCGTTTTGACCATAAACTCTTTATTAACAAGGGATTTGTCAGCTTCGGCAGCATAACAAATTCCTTGTTTAAGTTTGGAACCTTTATAGATTAAGGAGAATTCCAAAAACGTTGATTCCAGATTTGACTCAATTGGCAAAGCAACGTTTTTATGGAAAATGCTGACAAATGTTCGCGTTTCCGTCAAGTTTTTGGAATTGTCCGCAAAAGATAGCAGTTTTTATCAATCATTGAGGATAGAATGAAAAACAAAAAAGTTTTAGTAACCGGATCAGGAACAGGATTGGGCCGAGAAACCGCTTTGGAATTCGCTCGACGCGGCGCGGAAGTTGTTCTTCATTATGCGCATAGCAAAGAAGGGGCAGAATCGGCCGTTCATGAAATTCAAAGCTGGGGAGGCAAAGCAACGGCTCTTTATGCCGATTTTCGAGACGTTGGTCAGGTTCAAAAATGGGTCAGCGATGCGATCGATTGGCTTGGAGGGATTGACGTTTTGGTTAACAATGCCGGAACGACGATGACGCTTGAATTTGAAAAAGTAACTCCGGAACAATTCGATACGCTTTATAATATCAACGTTCGCGGGCAATTTTTTGCGATTCAAACTGCTTTGCCAACAATGTTGTCGCAAGGGGGCGGCGCGATTGTCAATTTGTCGTCAATTCATGGTTTTCAAGCCTGTAAAGGCCATTCGGTCTATGCGGGAACCAAAGGGGCGATCATTGCCTATACGCGCCAGCTTGCTATTGAACTTGCGCCAAAAGGAATTCGTTTGAACGCTGTTGCTCCGGGCGCTGTTCCAGTCGAAAATCATTTTAAATTGGCTGGTTCCAACGATACAAGCGAAACAGCGAAAGGAATTCCCTGCGGGTTCGTCGGAACTCCGATTGATATTGCCAACGTTGTTGTCTTTTTGGCTTCCGAAGAGGCGAGATATCTTATTGGTCAAACAATTCTTGTTGACGGAGGAACGAGTTCCTGGATGTCCTTTAGCGAAGGATTTCATGAAATGGGACTTCAATTGGGAAAAGGTTATGTTCCGGGGCTTTAATTTTTGATAAGATTGATCGTTCGTTATTTCGTGACAGAAATAGAAAAAAGTCATGAAAAAAGCTCGAAAACGATGTCAACGCCAACGAAAACAGGGAAACGCCTAACGAAAACAGGGGGATACGCCTAACTTAAACAGGGAATTATTTACTGTACGGGGATGAGCTACAGGGATTCTCTTTGCTGATCCGCCTGACTTTGCTGGTTTCTGAACGGAACAATTCTGGATTCAACAAACTTGAGCCTTTTGGACGGCATCAAAATATTCTTTTTGAGCCGTCTGTTTTTTGTTTTTTGGGGGTTAACCAGAATGAGATTGGCGGATAGCAAAAGGGTTGCGTAAAAGCCCTGTTTTTGCGTCTCATTATATAGAAATTAACGAAAGGAACGTTATGGAACAAATGATTTGGGGTTTGATTTTAGTAACTCTTGCGGGTCTTGGAACAGGAACGGGCGCTTGGCCGTTTAAAGTGACGAAAGATCTTCGATTGGAGCAGATGCTTCTTATTTATATTTTTCTTGGACTTATTGTAATTCCCTGGAGTATTGTCTTTTTTTGTTTGGATGACGTTTCGTTAATCATTAAGTCGACAGGCTTGAAGACGCTTGCCGTCTCTGCTTTATTTTCCGTCGGTTGGGGAATTGCCAATGTTCTTTATTTTATCTGTGTTATCAAGATCGGAGCCGCATTGACCGGCGCCCTGTTGTCGGGGTTGGGGATGTCGGTTGGAATGCTTTTGCCTTTGATACTCAAGGGGAGCGGTATATTTCAAAAAGCTCCGGATTTAATGTCTGCGGCGGGGCTGACGATTTTGTCAGCGCTGATTGTTCTGATTTTGGGCGTTATTTTAACGACAGCAGCGGGAGTCGGTCGGGAAAAACAGCTTGGAAGTCAAGATGAGCAAAAGAAAAAGGCTCAGGCGTCAGGGAATTTTGTAGAAGGTTTTATTCTTGTCTGTATCGCGGGAGTTCTTTCGGCTGGGCTTTCCTTATGCTTTGTTTACAGTCAGGATATTGAGGATGCGGCGAAAGCGCAAGGAGTCGGAGGGTTGGAAGCGACCTGTATAACCTGGGCCTTTGCCGTTTTCGGGGGAGCGATCGTTAACATTCTTTTTGCGATGTTTATGTTGACCAAAAAGAAAACCTGGAAAACTTTTTTTGCTCGAAAGGACGAAACGATTTTTGGGATTGCGATGGGATTTCAATTCATTATTTCGCTTTTATGTATGGGACAGGGAATGATATATCTTGGCTCGCTCGGCGCTTCGATCGGATTTGGTATTCAACAGGCGACACAACTTATGGGAAATCAACTGGTCGGATTTGTGAGCGGCGAATGGAAAGGCGTTCGAGGCAAACCGCGATCGTTGATGTATCTTGCCTTGATTGTTATTTGCCTCGCCGTTATTATTTTATCGATCAACAAATTTCTCAACCCCGAATAAGTCATTTCATAAAAATTTTGTTTTCTGATTATTCGTTTTTTTATAATTGGATTGGATTTTCAAAAGAAATCATTTAAAAACGAACTTTTCTTTAATTATGAAAATCATTTGGCTTCTGGTTATTCCATTTTCGTATTTTTTCGTTCATTTCGCATAAAAAAGATATATTTGCGGATCATTTTAAGAAAGCGGTTTGGTCATTCGCCAAGGATTGAGCGCTTTTTCGAGCTCATCAGGCGGCAAAATTTTCTGTTCCTGACAGAGTTCGCGAATCGTTTTATTCGTTTTGAACGCTTCTTTGGCCAGAGCCGCCGCTTTTTCATAACCGATAAATGGATTCAGTCCGGTAACCATCGAAAGGCTCTGTTCGACGGCTTTTTGACATTGTTCCGTATTCGCTTCCATTGTTGACAAACATTTTTCCGCAAAGAGAGAAATTCCGCCGCTCAAAATGCGAATCGAATCTAAAACCGTATCGGCAATGACCGGCATCATAATGTTAAGTTGAAATTGACCGCCGGAAGCTCCAGCATAGGAAATCGTTGCGTCATTGCCTAAAACTTTGGCGCTAAGCTGCATAACGCTTTCGCATAAAACCGGATTGACTTTGCCCGGCATAATCGAACTTCCTGGTTGAAGGTCTTTGAGTTTCAATTCATAAAAACCGCAACGAGGTCCCGAAGAAAGCCAACGGATATTGTTCGCGATACTTGAGACGGAAACCGCAATCGTTTTTAATAAAGAATGACAAGCGACTAAACCGTCTCGTTGAGCATTGGCTTCAAAATGATTGAACGTCTCTTGAAACGGAATCTGCGTTTTTTCTGCAAGGATCAGGGCGACCCGGGAACCAAATTGAGTATGCGAATTAATGCCGGTTCCAACGGCGGTTCCTCCGACCGGAAGTTCGAGAATCTGATCTAAAGCCATTTCCGCTCGTTTGCGGGAAAGTTCCATTTGACGCCCTAAACCGCTGACTTCCTGCCCCAATGATAAGGGAGTTGCGTCGGCTAAATGCGTTCGACCGATCTTCAAAATATCTTTCCAATCTTCCGCTTTTTTTTGAAGAATGTCAATTCCTTTTTGAATCGCTGGAATCAGACGATTCTTGATTTCAAGAGCCGCAGCAACATGAATCGCGGTCGGAAAAATATCGTTGGTTGATTGACCGCAGTTGACATGATCGTTTGGATGAATTCGTTTTTCAATGGCAAAACGATCATAACCCGCAATTTCAATCGCGCGATTCGAAATAACTTCATTGGCGTTCATATTTGAAGAAGTTCCTGAACCGGTTTGATAAACGTCGATCGGAAATTCGTCGTCCAACATTCCTTCCGAAACCTCAAACGCCGCTTGAATCAATGCGTCAATTTCCTTGCTTTGAAGCGGATTGCGACCGTTACGGGTTAATTGTCCCAATTGATGATTGGCCAGAGCCGCTGCCCATTTGACTAATCCGAGCGCATGAATTAACTCCGGCGCGATTCGACGTCCCGAAATCGGGAAGTTATCGATCGCCCTTTGGGTCTGAGCGCCATAATAAACCTGTTTTGGAAGGCGAACTTCGCCCATTGTATCATGTTCCATTCGATATTCGAACATCGTTGTTCCTTTTTTATCTCTTGTTGATGTTAATGAGAAGTTTTGCTTGAAAGAGAATGCGCTCTTGATACTCAAACCAATTGAAAATCGCCAAACTTTCTGTTCTTATGCTTAAAATGCTGTTCTTAAGTTTGAAATGACTGACGGAATATGAAAAAGCGAATCTTGTCGCCCAAACTGTCGTTGATATGATTTTAGTTTTGTTTTTCTGTGTTAAGCAATGTCAGGGAAAATTTCTCCCGTTCTTGAAGGAAAAAAGGAATTGTTTCTTCGGAAAAATGCCGAACGATCAACAATTCTATTTTGAGTATAACAATCGAAAACGGTTTTACAATCCCCGAAAAGGGAAAGATTTCATTCTCTTTTTTCAAAACGAAAGAACCTGTTTTGCTTATTTTGACTATCTTCTTGTTGACTTAATTTTGTTCCTCAATTATAATAAAATATTATTTTGAAGGGCAAACAAATAGGAGCTTTCAACAGACAAAACGCGAGGTTGAAGAGCGCTGATTTATTGAATTCTGATCGCAATGCCGTTTGTATTCAATGCCTGATTTATTTTCAGAAATCGACGATTTTGCTGATTGTTTCAGCAGAACGGCAGCTCCATTTGAAAATTTCAACATTTTTATCGAAGCTGATACGGACGCAAGTTTTTGACCTTTTGGTTGTTCTTTTTGTCTTTGTTGGATTAACAAACAGAAAAATCAAGTTTTTTCATCAATTTGTCCTTTGATTTCGCAATAAAATATCCGAATGACTCAAATATTTAAGGATTCATTTCAATGAAAAATGATTCAACAACTCGAGAACATTGGGGGGGAAGTCTCGGTTTCGTTCTTGCTGCTGCCGGATCGGCTATCGGTTTGGGGAATATTTGGAAATTCCCTTATATAACCGGAATGAATGGCGGCGGAGCTTTCGTTCTCGTTTATCTTTTTTGCATCATTTTAATCGGCCTTCCTATTATGATCTGCGAAATTACGCTTGGCCGGAAGACACAAAAAAATCCCCTGGGCGCCTTTTTGGCAATCGCTCCGCATGGAACGTCGACAACTCGTTCCATTGGCTCGGTTTTTCTTTTGATCGCCTTGGGACTTCTTTGTTTCGGCAAATTTGGTTTGGGGCTCATTTTTGGCGTTCTCGCGGCTTTCGCTTTTTATTTCGGCTGGGGAAGCATTGGTCTTGTCGGCGTTTTGACCCCTTTTGTGATTATGTCTTATTATGGAACCGTCGGCGGTTGGACTTTCGCTTATTTTATTAAAGGAATAACGCAGCAACTCAATATCTCGTCAACCGTTGAAGCCCAGAATATTTTTAACTCTTTTGCCTTAAATCCCTTTGTTGCCGTTTTTTATCAACTTATGTTTACTCTTTTATGCGGCTTTGTTGTTTGGTTTGGAATTAAAAATGGAATTGAATTGGCAAGCAAATTTCTATTGCCTTTATTACTGTTGTTGCTTATTCTTTTGATTATGCGAAGTTTAACGCTTCCCGGAGCTGCGGCAGGCGTTCGCTTTCTTCTTTCGCCCGATTTTGGCAAATTGACTTCAGAAGGCGTTTTAATCGCGCTGGGACACGCTTTTTTCTCTTTGAGCCTGGGAATGGGCGCTATGTTGACTTACGGAAGTTATCTCGATAGTTCCAAAAATATTTATATCGCAAGTTTGAATATTGTCTTTCTCGATACTTTGATCGCTTTAATGGCGGGCTTGGCAATTTTTCCCGCCGTTTTTGCAATGCAAATGAATCCTGAAGCTGGACCAGGGTTGGTTTTTCAGATTATGCCCGTTACTTTTAATGCAATTGGCGATAATGTCGGTTGGCTTTGGAGTTCGCTTTTCTTTCTTTTGTTATTCATTGCGGCTTTGACAAGCGGAATCAGTTTGTTGGAAGTTTGTATTTCCTGTCTCATTGACGAATTTCATTTCAAACGTCATTCAGCTGTTTTCGGCGTTACGCTCCTCGTTTCCATAATGGGGGTTCTCAGTACAATCAGCGTTTTTGATTGGGAAAAAATCCCCTGGCTTGAGAAAATCTTTCTTTTCTTGTTCAATTCAACGGACGCAAGCTTTTTCGATGCCGCCGATAACTTCAGTTGCAATTATCTTTTGCCATTGGGCGGCCTGGGAATCTCATTGTTTGTCGGTTGGGTTTGGGGAACTCGTTATGCTATTGATGAGATTCGAAAAGGAGGCGAACAGTTTTCGGATGTTAATTTCTTTACGCTTCTGGCGGGGCTTAAAGATGATCCCAATGCGACTCGGGATTCTCATTCGTTAACTCTTGGCGTTATCTTAGGGATTTTTATTCGATTTTTGTCGCCGATCTGTATTATTATAACGTTTTTGCATTCCATCGGTTGGCTGAAATTCTGACAAAATAAAGTTTTATTATGGCGAAAATTTTGATAACCTCGGGGCCAACTCGGCAATATCTTGATCCGATTCGATATCTGACAAATGCGTCAAGCGGACGAACTGGCGCCGCTTTGGCGCGAGCTGCCCTTGATGCAGGATTTGAGGTCGTTGTTGTTAGCGGACCGGTTGAAATAGCATATCCGAAAAAAGCGGAAATTGTCCCGGTTGTCTCAACGGAAGAAATGTTGGAAGCCTGCGTCAGAATTTTTCCCGAATGCGATGGCGTTATTGGAGTCGCCGCTCCTTGCGATTATCGACCGTTGCATGTTGCGGAAAATAAAATGTCCAAAGCAGATTTTACGCAAAAAGAGAAAGCCAATGGCGAGTTCTTTTTGCAGTTAAAAGAGACGCCCGATATTATGGCAACTCTCGGAAAAATAAAAAGAAAGAAATTCGATCAAGACGCTTTGCCTTTAACAAAATCCGAGAACGATTCGAAAACCGTTTCTGCTGGCGTTCAAAAAGAATTGTTGCGAAAGTCTCAACCGCAATGGATGGTCGGGTTCGCTTTGGAAACATTGGATCATCGCGTTCGGGCTTTGCAAAAACTTCAACGAAAATGTTGCGATTTAATTGTCCTGAACGATCAAAATGCAATGAATGGTTTAACGACAAGCGTTGAAATTCTTGACCCGCTTGGAAATTCAGTCGCTCAACTTAAAGGAACGAAAATAATCGTTGCGTTTTATATCATCGAACTGATCAAAAATCGTTTTTCTTTCAATGATTGATTTTTGAGAGAATTGAGCTGTTGTTTCTCTTTTTTTAAGGGCAAAAGGAAAACGGTCTCTTTAGTCCGGAACGGACCGTTTGCTGCGCGATTGCGTCATTTTTCTGGCTTGACAGAATTTCAAACAGAAAACGGAGTTTTCAACAAGGTTTAAACCGAATGTTCCTGTTGCCCTTTGTTGGTCTTTTGTCTTTCTCAAACGATGTCGCAGATAACGGATTTATGTTTAATGTTTCGTTATATCGCGGGACGTTCCGTTATTGTACAGACAAATTCGAAGCGAACGATCAATTGTTTATCGTTGGTTATTATTTTGGCGTTAAGAAAATAAGCGTTTTTCATTTTTTCTCTCAATTCGACTTCAAGTTGAATTGTATCGCCGGGCCGAACCAGTTGTTTGAATTTGATGTCGTTCATTCGTCCGACAACAGGGATTTTTTTCGATTCAGAATCGCTTTCTTTAAAATAATTTGATAAGAGAATAGCGCCTGCCTGCATTGCGGATTCGCAAAGAATAACGCCGGGAACAATGGGCGAACCTGGATAATGCCCTTGAAAAAAGAATTCGTCTTCTTTAAATTGATAAATGCAAATGATATGGTCGTTCGTCAATTCCTTTATTTCATCAATGAAAAGAAATGGCGGTCGATGAGGAATAGCGTCATAAATTTGTTGACGTTTGGGATCATCTAAAATATTGTTGTTCATTTTTATCCAAGTTTGGTTAGACCCTTTCGGGGCATTTTTTGAGCAATTTTTAATAATCTGTCAAGCCTCGAATCAGCGAAAACAAGACGCCGGTTTTTCAATCAACCTGATTATAATGGCTCAAAATGATTAAGATCGTTTCATATCAAACATTTCTTATCGGATTTGGAAACTTGTTTCGAGGTTTAATTCGATTTAAGTCTTTTAAAAATCCGGGATTTCAGGGACGGTCAACCCGGCAGCGAAGGCGGATTTTGAATCGGCAAAGCGAAGTTTGTTGAATATATCGGCATTTTTTTCTGTTTTTGTTTATTTTTATTTGTTCTTGATTTCAAACGCGACGATTCGATTTATATCGGATAGAATCAAATGAGGGCGATTATTCCAAAAAGCGACGCAAACGCCAGTCAGTTCCATTTCAGTATGAAATTCATCGATCAATTGGCCTGACGCATTGATAAATCGGATTGCGCCGTCTGAGGTCGGAAGGATCCATTCTTTAATTCCGTCGCCGTTGATATCGCCCGACGAAATTCGTTCCATTTGACGCCCTTGATAATCTTGCGGAAGATTTAAACGCCAAAGGACAGTTCCGTCCGTTTTTAAGCTGACAAAAGAGAGTTCCGGAGGATCAATTTTGGCTAAAAAGGCAACGATTTCCGATTCGCCATCGGCATCCAAATCCTCAACGGCCAACCAAAGAACGGATTCGTTATTGGAATTCGTTATTTCGGCAATTCGCGTTCCATTTTCCAATTGATCGCCAATAATATTTCCTGTCAGACCTTCTGGATGATTCATTGCCCAGAGAATTCCTGAAGATTGCGTTTCGTCTATTTCTAAAATCGGTTTTTGAGGATCGGAATCGCCTGATTTTTCCTTAAGATTTTGGTCCAAAGGGGCCGTTTTTTCGTTGGAATTTGACGCAGAAACGATTGAAATCTCGTCTGACCCGTTTTGAGGCGGATTCTTTTCGTTAACAATTGATTTTGAAAGGGACGATTGATTTTTCGTTTGAATTCCAATTTGATAAGGGGTCAAAATCATTTCGTCCCGCCAAAGAACTTTTTGCGTTTTCAGGTCAACGGCATAAATTCCGTGAATCGGAATAATATTATTATTCGACGAATCTCCAACAAGAGCGATCAACAGTTCTGGCTGTTGATCCTGATTTATGTCGGCAAAACGAATGTCGGCAACCCATTGATTTTTGAGTCGACCGACATCAAGAGAGCCGAGATCGTTCAACTGCGAGTCAAAACGATGAACTTTTCGGGATTCCAAAAGCGAAGAGGCGGCAAAATAACGTTGACCGTCGCTGCCCAATCCTGTTCGAATGAATGTTATCGGTTCGTCTGCCGCTTGCGGAACAACTTTTTTGACTAGTTTGCCTGTCTGATCGAAAACGGCGATTGCGTTTCCTTCACAGGGAACCAAAACAAAATCCGTCGTTTGATTTTGCAATTTGTTTTCTGTTGAATTTTGAGACGAATTGGATTCCGAAGACGGCGATTTATCATTTGAATTCAAGGTTAACAAACTGTTAATTTCCGATTGACCGATCGAAACTGTCGTCGGGTTATTGAAGCCGCGAAAATCAGAAGAACTCCAAATTTCATTCAAAAGAAACGTTTCTGGAAGTTTTTGCGGCAAAACATCGATTTTATCTTCAGCGATTGTTTCGGGGACAATATAATAAATATCATTGGCATCGGCGGCATTCATGCTTTCCTGGAAAAGTTTTGTATTGGCGTCAAAAACGCGAAAATCGTCCAGATAAAGGCTATTATCATTTAAGAGATATTGAATAAGTCGAAAAAGTTGAGCAAAGGGAATAGGCGTTTGATAATATTTTTGAATGATTCCCTTATCATTAACGATCATAATCGACGGGACAGCAATTCCTGTTAAAAATGTTTTTTGAGCTTCATTAAAATCAAGCCGATAAAGCGGAATCGATAAGTTGCCCTGGCTGTAAAAATTGCGAACCATATTGTCAGAACATTGAGGCGTATCGAAATTGACCGCGAGGAAATCAATCTGATGATCTGTTGCAAAACGATCGGCGATTTGCTGCGTTTCAAACAGAAATGATCGGCTTTTGCCCCAAATGTCTGAATAAAGCTCAGTATCTTTTCCGCCCCAAAAACACAAAAGATGATTTTTGCCTTGAAGAGCGTCAAGATTTAAATCCGAAAAGCCGGAAACAAGAGAGCGAATAGAAATGTTTGGAATTTCTTTTCCCAACATAAAGAGTTCCGGAGGCAAAAAATGATCAACTTTTTCTGAGTTTGTTATTTCATCCAAAGAGAAAAAATCTTTCGCAATGGAAAACGCGGCTGGATCTTCTGAAAGATTTTGATTGGGAAATTCCATGCATAAACTGACAACTCGTTCAATATTTTCGGGAACAACGAGTTGTTCCAATGGCAGTTCGAAACGAACAAGAGCTTGATTTTCTCGATTGATCCAGAGAATTCGATTGCCGTCATCGGCTTCAATTTTGATTCGGTCGCAAGCGATCAAAATTTTTTCTTTCGTTTGATTGTCTTCGAATTCAATATAATCCGGGTCTAATAGAATGGGACGTTTTTTTGAGGGAAAATCGGTATTGTTGACGCTGCTTGAAGGGTCAACGTTTGTTCCAGGAACAAACGTTTTTAACGAATTGCGAGCCAACAAAAGAACCAATTGCGGCGGAGCCCACATAACCGTTGCGGGAATCCCTAAATCCATTGCATTAGCTAATTTTATATCGGGATAAAGTTCTTTAATCGAAGACAAAATCAAAGGGGCAGGATATTCCAAATATTGATTTTCGTAAAGCGGGTCATTAATTTTCGCTTGAATTGTTTCGCCGTTTGAAACAAGAACGCCATTATTGATATCCAAACGAACAAAATTTGGTTTTTTGAACAGAACCGAACATTGCCAACGTTGAGGTAACAATTCTTTTTTTCCGTTGTTATTGATTTCATAAACCGCTTCGATGTATGCGTGATCCGAATATATTTTGGCGTTGGCGTAAGCGGACTGCATTTGTTGAAGAAGTTTTTCCGCTGTTAAACCAGGAATTTTTTCCGGACGATTTTTCGAAATATCGGATTCTTTTTCCGGTTCCTCCAAAATCGAAGAATCTGATTGATTTTTTTCAGGAGTTTGGGAACGTTGACAACCTTCCGATAAGATCAAACAAAGGAATACGAAAATAAACAATAAAAAGCGATCGGCATCATTTTGCTGCATATTTTTCATTTCAATATTCCTTATAATTAATTATGTTTCAATTAATCGTTATATCAAGTTATTATCTCATTATCGGCAATCAACGAGTCATTTAAACAGACTTTTTCGACCGTTTGAGTTATTCTTCCGGAACGATTATATCGAAGTTGGATTGACGTTTTTTCCGTTTCGTTTTGCTGTTGTTTCTTGGACTGAACTCGAAAGAAACGCTCTTTCAGAATTGGTTATATGCGGTTCATTCTTGTTATCTCAAAAAGGCTTGCGAGACAGATTGGTCCTTTATAATCCGTTGCGTTTTCGAACTTGCGGTTCCAACGAGTCAAGGAATTCAACTTGAATGCATCAAGAGCGAAGGCGAAAAAGCTGATCAGAAACTTTTAAATTAAATGATTGATTGCGCCATAAAAAATTGTCTTGATCAATCAATTGCAAACGAACGAATCAGCAAATCAACGGTTTCAGGGTTTCATATAATTGTTATATTCGAGGTCTAATTCCTCAAATGTTTTTTGAGTCAGACGCTCCAGGGTTTGGAGATCGTCTTGTTCATTATAAACCAAAAATAAATAATCTATGAAGGCATTATGATATTTTTCGTTGTCATAATGCAAAAAGAAAGAAGTCAAACCTGCTGCTTGCGTATACAACATTGGAACGTTGTCATTATTTTGAAAACTTTTCATCGAAAGCGAAGCATATTGACTGAGCGGAAGATAACCATTTGGTTCCGAACAACGTTCTTTTGCTCGTTGAAATCGATAATTATCTTTTCCGCCGATTATATAAAGATCGCCCTTTTTTCGAAACGATTCCATATAAACGCTGATTCCTTCAATAACCCAAAAATTGGCTTTTTGCCCAGGATAAATCGACTTCAAGTTGTTGGTTTTAGTCGAAGCGGACCGTTTTTCATGAAAAAGTTGATGCGTTGCTTCATGAATCAGCATTTCGTCCAGCGCGGAATCGTCAGGATCGGACGGTTCATAAACGAAAATACATTTGACTTCCGGAAAATAACCGCCGGAACTTTTATGAATATTTTGATCAAAGGAGATCAATTCCTTCAGATATTCGTCTCGATTCTGATATAAGATTATATAATGGCGTTGCGTTGCGTTAATTTTTTTATTGAGGAAACGAGTTGCCCATTCTTTGTTCGTTGCTGCGAAACGATAAAAAAAACGTTGCCAAACCTCATAATAATCTTCTAAAAGTCGACAAATGCGAACGCCTTCTTCCAAAGAAAGCGTTGTTCGGAGTTGATAATGTTCCGTTTCAATTCGCCAGGGATCTTTGTTTTGGCGACGCAATTCTGTTTCTTTTTGTATCGAAACCCATTTGCCGCGATAAAAACGTTCCCCTTGATTATAACGCTCAACCAAGTCATTTGAGATCCAACCGAAATGTTGATGATCGATAAATCCCTTTTCCAATTGACGAATTTCCCAATGAGTTCGCCATTGTTCATTATAAAGAGAATAACCGAAAACAGAACGAACAGGTTCATAGTCTGGATCAATATTTAAGGCTAAATAGGCAAGTTGAATGGCGTCGAAGCCTCGATTTTCTGAAGCTGCTTGTTCCGCGCGTTGAAAAAAATGGATTGCATAGTCCCGGCGTAATTTGCAATATGTTTTAAACCAATATTTCTGTAATGAAGAAGCGTCGTCGGGAAGTTGTTTCGGAGCGGGAGAAGAAGGAACGATCTGTATTACAAATTCGCCCGGTTGACTTTCGAGCCAACATTTTTTCGTTATTTCTGCTTCCAACGGCATTCCAAGTTCAAGACATTTTGCCGTTAAACGTTCTATTTTTTGATGATATAACTCCAAAAGTTGTTCATCGCTTTGAATTTCGTTCGCGTTTTGAATCGAATCCGCTTTTGCCGTTGATTCAACCTCTTTGGAAAGTTCTTTGGGTTGAGAGTTCTTACTAATTTTGTGGCGATTATCAACAAGAAAGATTTCGTCCTTTGGAACGGAAAAAGTTTTTGCTTCGGCTTGAGCTGTAAAGGACCAAGCCGAAGAATGGAAAAATTCGTTAGAAAACAAAAGAAAAATCGACAGGGAGAACTTCAAAAAGAAAAAAAGAAGCGGCAAATGAACAATCATTATAAACTTTTATATTTTTATCAAATCTTCTTATAAAAATTTTTGCGTCTTATCATTTGAATAAAAAAATTTGATTGAAATCAGGTTTTATTTTATAAAATCAAAAAAAATCAAAAATATTGACCCGTATCAAAGGGGAGGTCTTTAAACATTTTGCTGATCGATTCTTGACAATGAATTCGTTTGATTGCTTCGCCCAAAATTGGCGAAATCGTCAGAATTTTAATTTTCGGAATTTGTTGATCGGGCAAAAGCGGAATTGTGTCGGAAAAAACAACTTCTTCAACCGGCGCATTTTGCAATTGTTCAATTGCATTTCCGCAGAGAACGGCATGAGTTGCGGCGATATAGATCTTTTTGACGCCCATTTTTTTAACCAAATGAGCAGCTCCGCAAATGGAACCGCCTGTGCTGATCATATCGTCGAAAATAAAAGCAATTCGTCCCTCAATCGGTCCGCCAATCAGATTTGCCTGTTCGACAACATTTCCCTGTCGACGCTTATCAATAATAGCCAAACTGCCTCCGAGAGCTTTAACATGTTTGGCCGCGCGTTTGATGCTTCCTTCATCCGGGCTGACAACGACGCATTCTTCTGCCGCGTAACCCAATTTATTTATATAAGCATCCAAAATGGGCGAAGCGGAAAGATGATCGACAGGAATATCAAAGAACCCTTGAATTTGAGCGGCATGAAGATCCATAGCCAAAATTCGATCGGCGCCTGCCCGAGTCAATAAATTTGCGACCAATTTCGCTGTTATTGGAACGCGTCCTTCATCTTTGCGATCTTGACGAGCATAGCCGAAATAAGGAATGACCGCAGTTATTCGACCAGCGCTGGCTCTTTTAAAACTTTCAATCATAATCAAAAGTTCCATTAATGTATCGTTAACAGGGCGACAGGTCGGTTGAACAATAAAGACGTCTTCGCCGCGAACATCTTCTTCAATTCGACAAAAGGATTCGCCGTCAGGGAAAGCTTCAACGGTCATTAACCCTGGCTCTAAGTCCAAATATTGACAAATTTTTTGAAAAAGGGGGCGATTGGCATTGCCGGAAAAGATTTTGAGTTTCATATAAATTCTTCCCTTTGCGGAAAAGTCCGCATTCGCAATAAATAACGAAGGTTTCAAAACAGAATTGATATTCATCCAAAAGAATACAAAGAGAGTTATAAAAGTTTTCTTTTGTTTGAACTTTTTTCCTTATAATTATTTTAGAAAATTTTTGATATTTTTCTAGGGGGAATCAGCCATTAATCCTTAAGAAATAGTCTCTTTTGTTTTCTTATTGAAAGTTGAAATCTTGAAGAATGACTGTTTATCGAAAGAGCCAAAGAATATACAGAGGTCGTTTCTGATTCGATTGACTCGCTTCGGTTTTGAGGAAGTTCTAAAAAACCCTTCGGAACGCGGACGTTTCGTCCGCAAAAAATTGATTTTAACGACTTTATTCGAAATGCGTCTGTTGAAAAATCTGGGTTTTAAGAACGTCCATTTGTTAATCTTGAAATCTCAATAATATTTTTTTATAAATGGCGGACAGGCTGAAGAATCGATTGATATTTCAAATAATTGATTTTTATGCCGTCGTTTTTATTGATCGAAACGGGCGACGCAATAAAGGCCTTGAGTTTTTGGGCATAAAGTTCGAGTTCTTCATTTATTTTATTAATCGTTGATAAGTTGCTTTTTTTCGAAACGGAGTTAAATTCTTTGAGAAAAGGTTGTTTGGATAATTTTGAAAAAAGGATTTTGTTTGGATTTTTGTTGAGATAATTCTGATAAGGCAATAAATAATGTTGCAATAATATTTCAGGAAAATTATCTTTAATTTGATGATAATAAGCAATGGCTCGAAATGAACCTTGCGGACTTGAAAATAACCAATAAAGCGGTCGTTTTTTGAATTTCGCCAAATGATTCGGAAAAAAGTCTTCTCGAAAATAAGACGACAGATTTTTTCCTAATGTTTGCTCAATAAAAGCTATATTTTCGTCAAGAGAATTTAATCCAAAAGCAATGGCGAGAAAATAATGAAATTGTTTGATAATATCATTGGAAAATGGATTGGAATCCAAAATTGTCAGAATATTATTTTGAGGCGCGAATTGAGTATGATCTTGAATTCTGCAAAGATTGTTATTGTCGGGAATATCGGAACTATAAAAATTATTGGGATTGCAGGAATTATCTGGACCGTTGATATAATCAGAAAAATTGGTTGTTATCATTCCCGGTTGAGTTAAGGAATAACGATTTAGGAGACAACCGATACCGAATGAGATAAAGTCCTTTATTGTTTCCGTTTGAAAAAGATGATTTCGTTTTTTAATCAAATGGTCAGAATTTTGACAAGACGAATTGGAATCAATTTGCTCTGGGAATCGAAAAAAAGGATTGCAAAACAGTCCGATCTTTGATAAAGGAACGCTTTGTTCTTTCGAGCTTTCTTCATTTTGGCGAAAAAAACGATTATTTTCGTCTTCAAGAATTCTCATTTCCTGAATCATTTGCTGAGTTTTTTGACGCCAGACGTCGAATGTTGCCGAAAGAGTCTTTTTTTGAATCGTTTTCTCGCATAAAGGGTTGGTTTGAAAGTCCCAGGAAAGTTCATTCCAATTCCAATCGGTTTGAGCTATTTGAATCAAACGCTTAACGTTCTTTAAAAGAGGAGCCGTTTGAGAATTGATTTTTAACTTTCCTCCTTTGTTATTGTCGTCGAAATCAATTAAAGATGTCGTCAAAGGAAGCAAGGCCATTTGACCAATTTCGAGATTAATCGTTGAGGAAACGACGCTCATAATATTTTGAAAAAAGGACGAATTGCAATAGGCAAGCAATAAAAGAAGTTCGTCTGAAGAAGAACAGAAAATAGAGCAACCGGCAACATCAAACAAATGACCAGCGGGATAATAACGCAAAGTTGGCAACGCATTGGAAACTTTTGACCAACTAATTGATTCCTTAAAATAATAGGATTCGTTTCGAACAAAGGAACGCGGTCGGCATTCTTTGATTTCCTGACCATTATTTTTCCAATTAACGACAAAATCCTGATTTCCGAACCATTTGCGTTGTTCGCCTCCTTTATTATAAGGAAACCATTGTTTATTTGAGGAAATCGCTTGATCTTGGGAGTCACAACGAAAACCAATGGAACAATAATCAACTTCGAACCAACGTCTTATAAAGCGTTCGTTATTTGATGTTGCCAACCCTTGTTTTATATTAGCGAAATCGCCTATTTTAAAACGGCTGGAGAGTTGTTGGATCATTTTTTGATCAATCCAATAGAGAAAGGAAAAATAAGGAAGGCGTCGAAAAAAGTCAAGATTATTTAATTCAAAACGATTCCATTGATTTTGTAACGCTATTTCTTTTTTCTTTTTTGGATATTCAACGAGGCGAAAGAAAACCGAAGGTTGATTCTTTTGTTTGCGATTTTGAAGAATAAATGCGGCAACAGAAACGACTTCGCCATTAATGGATTCAAAAGCCCGGGATCCCAAATGAGCAAGATTCAAAAGCGTTTTTTCATTGAGAATGAGAGTTCGAAGTTTTTTAAAAGACGGCAAAAAAAGCCAACTTTGCATTGTTATCATTGCGATTAAACCGTCTGATTTTGCCCAATCGAAACTTCGTTCGATGAACATTGAATAAAGATCGGATTTCGAATCAGGATAATGATCGTTTGCCATTTGTTTTAAGGACGCGTTCATTCCTTTTCGACCCATATAAGGCGGATTGCAAACGATGATTTCATATTTTCTCCAAAGAATTTTTAATATCTTGATCAGTTTTTGAATTGACAAAAGTTCTGTTTGAGAAAAAGAAGGGGGGGCAATTTTTAATTCTTCAGGATTCGAATTGTTTGAGGCTTGAGAAGAAGTTTTCTGGAGCGAGTTTGAGTCGAGACTTTTTTGTAGGATTTTTGTTTCGAAACGAGTCAATTTGTTTTGAATTTCGGTTAAATGGGAAGGAATTCGAATCAACGATCCCAACGTTTTCATATTTTGAAATGATTCCCAAGGGATTTGAATGTTATCTGCCTCAACGGTTGACAATTTGGCAAGGATTGAGTTATCGAGGTCAAAAAAAGCGACAAAATGTTCCAATAAAGAGGCAACTTGCCCAAATTCGTTTTTTTGAAATCCAAAATTGGGATTGTCTTTTAACGCTTCTAAATAAAGAGCAAAACGGGTCAAACGGACAGCTTTTTCGTCAATGTCCAATCCGAAAAGATGTTGAGTTAAAATTAATTTGGGAATTTCATAAAACGGTTTTTCGAGTTCTCGATAAATCTTTCTCAATAAACCATAAGCTTCAATAAGAATGTGACCGCAGCCGCAAGCTGGATCCAAAAGAGAACAGTCAAATAAACATTCCTCATTTCCCGAAAAAACTCGAAAATCTCCCAATAAACGACGATTGACGGATTTTTCGGTTTGAGAAGAAACGTTGGAAATTTCTTTAGTTGAAAGAGTTTGGGGAGAATGAGTTGAGTTGGACGCCAAAAACGTCATTTGTTGACGCAGATTTGAAGACGGTTGCCCTTTCAACCAGAATTCGCCCAAACTGTTCTGAAGAAGAAATTTAACAATCCAGCGAGGAGTAAAAAGCTGAGTTGCGGCAGGAATATCGTCCTTTTGAACCGCCGTTCTCATAATTTGACTTTTTTTTTCTGTTTGCCAAAACTGATAAAGCCAACCCAATATTTCTGATTGTTGACTGATCTCGTCTGTCAGAAAATCATTAATAAAACGAACAAAAGATTTTGTCGACTCCAAGTCGTTCGGCAAAACAAATCGGAAAAAATCAGGCGTTTGTTCGAAACAATCCGGAAGCAATTGGGAAACGATTCGATCATTGTCAAAAAAAAGCAAACGATTCATCATTGAATGGTTGGCATTTAAAACGTTATTATCCAGATTCAACTGAACCGCTTCTTGAAATGGTTCTGGCAAAATGTTCCAATAGTTTTTAATTAATTGTTGCCAAAATTCATATTTAAACTGCTGAGCGTTTGATAAATCGGATTGATTATTTAAATCGGATTCATTATTTAAAGAACCGGCATCAAATGAACCGACGTCCTCAAAAGAAAAAAATCGGCTTGATTTGGGGGGGGCCAATAAGAAACGAAAAGAAAAAGCGGAAAGATTTTTGTCTGGATTAAATGATTGAGAAACAATTTTGACGCTCGAAAAATTTGAAACGTCAAGAAAGCGGAGCATACAAAAGCGAAAAAACCAGAATTGTATTGCTGCGGCAAGAAAAGAGGGCTCAAAAGACGATGAATTATCTTGAAATGCAAAATCCCGAATAAAATTAAAGTCTTTGGATGGAAAATAAGACGATCTGTTTGGGGATTGTAAAGAATGAAGAAAAAGCGAAAATGTTGTTGACGAAGCTTTGATTTCAGAATATTTTTCTTCAATCTGTTGGCTGAGCATTTTTTTTGCTTTTTGAACAAATTGTTCGAGCTTTCGTAATTTCATTTTTGATATTCGTCAATCAATCTGAAATCAACAACATATCTTTTATTATTGTTTCATTATTGTTATTGAGGATGTTCGTCAGTCAGGTCATAATGGCAATTGGAACAGTTCATTTGCGCTGTAACGTCTTTTTGATCGCCTGAGTCACTATGACATTTTAAACAGTTTGACGTTTCTTCGTCCGGAGTTGACCTGAAAACGCATTTTATTTCGTCAGACAAAGAAGCAAAATAACGATCCAGAAGCTTAATCGTCTTTAAAACAAGATCGCAGGTCAAACGTTTGCAACGTTCTTTTTTTTGCGGAGAGTTAATCTCATAATCAGCGATTTTACTCCAACGGGTCGCGGAAATATGACATAAAACCGATTGAGCGTCTGTTTGGGGAAGGGAAGAAAACGGCGAACTTTGAGGTTGATAAATCGGAAGATTTTCATGTTCATAATAATAAAAAAGTTCGGATATCATTTCTGTTTGAACGTCTGTTGAATGAACAAAAAGTCCAATTGTCGCAGCGCAACCATTAAGAATGCCGCAAAGCGAACCGAAATCGCGAACGCCTCCTTTGCCATATTTCATCATAAAAAAAGGAAATTTCAAATAAATTTCAGCAAGTTGCGGATCTGTTTCAAGCCATTTTTTGCCGACAGCTTCAACAATCGATCGAAAAGCCGCATACATACAGCTTCCCTCTGAATAAAGTTGATAGGCATTTTCTGCTGTTTCGAGGGGATCAATCGGAAGATATTTCCATTGTTCCGGGTCAGCTTCTGAAGATCGAATCTTTGACTCAACCGTCTGTTTCCCTGAGGAATTCGCCAATGACAAAGACGTTAAAAAGGTTGACTTTCCCAATGAAGCGGAAACAATTGAACCGAATCCGAGTCCGGCATATTCCAATGCTTTGCGTCTGTTCATTTTCCTATTCATAAAAAACTCATTTTAGAGCAAGAATTGATTACAAAACTTATATTGAAAACTTTATTTTGAAACCTAAAAGAAATGGCCTTTGATTTCAACGGTCCGTTTGTTGTTGAGCTTGCGTCTCAAAAGAACTGGGATTTTCAACAGAATTGGATCGAATTGAGTTATTGACGTCTGAAATTGTCATTGCAGTTCCATAGGCATAAACTTCAACGCCGAAAAAGTTCGAAGACGATTCGTCTTTATTGCCAATATTGGCCGTTGTATATCGAACATTCCAAACAACGTTGGCATTGAGTTGACTTGCCTGTTGAAGCATACGAACTGTTGCTTCGCGGCGAGCTCGACTTAAAAGTCGTTCATATCCGATCATTTTTCCGCCAAATATTTTTCGCCAGGCTGCGCATAAAGAGCGAAAGTAATCGTTTCCGAGAACAACCTGGCCTGAAACAAGTTGAGCATTGGTCGCCTTCCAGTTTGGCGGCAGGGATTTCATATCGGAAACCATAATCCCTGAAAGGAGTTGTTCCTTTTGAGTTAACTTGTCCCAATGTCGTTGTTCAATCCAGCGGCCAACAAAAAAAGTCAAAACAAGAATAAAAGATATCAGAACAAAAATATAAATGTCAATCATCTTTATAACCTTAAAATGTTTTATTGGGATTTAGAAATTCTTTTCGGAAAAAAAGGGAAAAATCATTTTTTGATCCTGAAAAAGAAATCAACAACGAGATATCAGGGGAAAAATGGATAAGAGGACTAATTAGATTTATGTTTTTTTATCATAAATTTATTTGTTATCGTTTTTTTCCAAAACAACTGCCGTTCCGTAACAAAATAATTCGGAAGCGCCAGCTGTAATAGAACTGGTCGCATAACGGACATTGACAATTGCGTTTGCGCCTAACGCTTTTGCTGAATTGATCATTCGTTGAGTTGCTTCCTGACGGCTTTCTTGCAGAAGTTGAGTATATCCCTTTAATTCGCCGCCGATAATATTTTTAAACCCCGCCATAATATCGCGGCCGACATGCTTGGCGCGAACTGTGCTCCCTTGAACCATTCCCAATACAGAAACAATGCGAGCATCAGGGACAAATTCAGTATTGACAATAAACATAATATCGTCCTTTCAAATAAGGAATATTGTTATAAGATCAATTTAAATTTAATGAGAGATCGGTTGAGCGATAATAACAAATCAGACGGGACGACAGGTTTCGTCTTCAACAACCCGCCTGTCGTTGTCGGTTTCAAGGAAAGATGATCCTGAATTCTCAATCGACTTAATGATTATGGATTATTCGATGTTATCTTCTTCTTTCAAACGGCGCAATTGAGCTTCCATTCGTTTTGTTTGAGCTTTCATAAGAGCGTTTTCCGCTTCGGTATGCTTTCCGGCTTTGATTGCCAACGAACTGAACGCTGTATAATAAAAGGGGTCATCGGGTTCCAATTCGCAGGCTGTTTTCATTTGTTCCATACTCGCTTCGAACTGTTCCTGTTTGCAATAAAAGACAGCCAAAGCCAAATGAGCCAAAGCGTAATCGGGATATTGCTGCGTCAAAAGCAGAAGTTCGTCGATTGCTTCCTGGGTTTTTTCGCTTCGTTGTAAGGCGATGCATTCGTCATACCAAATTTCTTTTGTTTTGTTATTCATTATTAATTGTTGCTGGTTTCAATATTAATTGTTGTTGGTTTCAATAATTTTGAATGGGTTGTTGGACGATTTGAACTTCTGTTCGACAGGGAAAAGTCAGGTTTGACCGAAATATTCCAAACGGGATCAACGATCAACAACGGATTGTTGGTTCAGGATTTGTTGATTACAAAGCCCGTCGAAACCGATGAATCGGTTTGCCAAAAACCGGTTTGGGGGTTCGTATTCGATCAATATTATTGTTGCTGGAATTGTTTTCAATCGGTTTGGAATAAGCTTCAAAACCTTTTAATTCTGCCCGTTTGAGCAGTTGATTGATTCGTTTTTCAATGCGAGTCAATTCAATTCCTTCTTGAACGGTTACCAAAGTAAAGGCGACCCCCTCTCGACCCATTCGACCGGTTCGACCGACGCGATGAACATAATCGTCACAGAATTTGGGGATATCATAATTAATGATATGAGATATTCCGGAAATATCGATTCCTCGTCCGACAACATCGGTTGCAACGAGATATTTCGTTTTGCCTTCGCGAAAATCTTTCATAATTTTATCGCGTTGCGATTGCTGGAGATCGCCATGAATTGCCGCGACCGAATCGATAACGTCGCTCAACAGTTTTCCGATTCGATTGACGTTCCGTTTGGTTCGACAAAAAATAATCGCCTGTTGCGGTTGTTCCGCCTCAATCAAAGCGAAAAGCGCATCAAATTTGCGATCCTGATCGACGGTTATATAATATTGTTCGATTGTTTCTGCTGTTATATGTTGATCGCTGAAATCATATTGTTCAGGATTTTTCATATATTTTTGAGCCAGTTGAACAACGGAAGAATCGAGCGTTGCGCTGAAAAGCATGGTTTGCCGCGTCGTTGGGGTTAGCTTTAAAATGCGTTCAATATCGGGGCGAAAACCAATGTCCAGCATGCGATCAGCCTCATCAAGGACAACCCAGCGAAGTTGTTTTAAAGAAAAAGCGGATCGTTTGGCCAAATCCAGAATTCGACCAGGCGTTCCAACAATAATATCGACGCCTCTTGATAATTTATGAATTTGATCGGCAATTGGTTTTCCGCCATAACAGGCAACGGTTATAACGTCGCGATTGGGAGAAAGTTTGATTGCTTCATCTCGAACCTGAACGGCCAGTTCTCTGGTTGGAACGACAATAAGAGCGACCGGTTGATCGCCGGGCTCACAAGTTTCGACTTGTTCGATTATAGGAATTAAGAAAGCGGCAGTTTTTCCGGTTCCTGTTTTCGCCTGTCCCATTAAGTCAACGCCAGCCATAAGTCGAGCAATTGTTCCTTCTTGAATCGGCGTCGGCTTTTCATAGTCGGCTGCATGAAGAGCTTCCAACATCAATGGGGATAACGAAAGATTTCCAAACGAAGAGAATGGGGGCGATTTTTTTATCTCCGAATTGAGATTCGATTCCGATTTAAAAGTTGGTTCAATCGTTGTTGAGATATTCGATTGAATCATTTCATTATAATCGGCCTTTTCCGAAGCGATTGACGTTTTTTCCGAGAAGGACGGTCGACTCTTGGGACTTTTTTTTCCCGGTTTGGGAGCCGAATGAATTTCGGGCTCGACGGAGGTTGAGTCGATTGATTTCTTTTTCCCTTTATTTGTCGGCTGGGATTGCGTTATCGAATCTGATTTCTTTTCTTTATTCGTTCGCTTGTTCGTTGTTGAAGCATTTCGTTGAACGTTTTCCTGAAAGGAAAAATCGGATAAAGAGGTTTGCGTATCGGAAAGAACTGCGGAAATACAATTTTGGAGCTGAATATTTCCATAAGAATAAATGCCGTTTGATGTCGCAGATAACGAAATTTCCGTTGGCGCAAGACTGGCGGGAAATCGAAATGCGTTAGGCAATTCTCGATTTTCCTGAAATGCGGAAAAAGCCTTTTGCATTTCCGCTAAAGGCGTTGCGGAATTCATTTGGATTGAGTCCTCTTTCGACGCCTTTTCTGCAACGGCATTCTTTTTTTCGGGAACCGCTGACTCGGCAATCGGCGAAATATTCGGATTCGTTATCTCAATTGATTTCGATTTTGCCAAATATTGCGGAAAACCAGGCCAATCAGCCAGAAAAGAGTTGATCATGAGAGTCAGAAGCTCTGTCGAAAGAAGTTGATCATTTTGAAGTTCTTTTTTCAAATGTTTGGTTGGATAATTAAACGATCTTAATTTTTCAACAACCTGATTTCCTAATTCGCAAACTTTTTTTCGTTCCTCTAAATAATGTTCGGAATCTTCAATGCGTTCTTGCTCTTTTTTTTGAAGTTTTTTTAACTTGGAAAGCTCAAACGGGGCATTATGTAAAACTTCGTCTTTGGTTTCGACTTTTGTCTCAATAAACTGTGAGACGTCAGGGGAACCAAACGAACGAGAAGGGGCTGAAACGTAACCCGCTTTCGAGGATTTCTTTCCTTTCGAGACTGATTGAGGTTTATCTCTTTGCGCATCCGTTACAGAAGATTTAACGTTGCGACAATCATTTGCTGCCGCTGCCTTCGTTTGAATCTTTTCCGTTGTTTTTCGAACAGAGGATGATTTCTGCGAGGAAGATTTCGGCTGAGAATCATCCGTTTGAGAAACTTTAAGCGGCGACGACTTTTGCGATCCGTTTGATGAATTCTTTTTAGTCGCGTCTGAATGATTCTCTTTCTCGCCAGAACGATTCTTTTTTGAAACAGAAACGTTATTGGGTTTGTCTGAATCATTCTTTTTTGTGTCGGAATTCTTTGGGGAGACGCTGGAAACTTTGCGCTTTGTTTCGGACTCTATTGCCATAAGCGCAATATTCTCTTCGAACTCTTCTTCGAAGTCTTTTAAATTTCGACCATAACTCGGAAGAGCCAAATCGTCATCTTCTTCGTCTGTTGGATGACGCGAAGAGGAAGTCAATTTATTATTGCCGTTTTGTTGATTATTTGATAAAATTTCTTCGTCCCATTGGTCATAGGACGAGGGACGATTGTTTGTGCCGGAAAGCGAAGAATCTGACTTTGAACGTCGTTTTCTGGGTTTCTTGACTGACTTCAAGACGTCATCCAACTCTTCGTTATCGACTTCATTCCATTGAAAACTTTTGTCAGAATTTTTGGAAGAGCGTTTCGAATGAGAAGATTTTTTGATTTTGGGGGGATCAACTCCATTTTCTCGTTTTGAGTCTTTATTTTGCAAATCTTTAACCAAGCTAATGTCCTTTTACATTATTCTGTCTGTTAACAGATCATTTTCCGAAAAGTTTGGAATCGATTTTCCAACTCTTCCGGACAAAGGTCTGTGAGTCGTTCCAACGAAAATCCTTCAACATTAAAACTGGCGATCACGGTTGCGTAAACGAGCGCTTTTTTGACGGTTTGCGGAGATAAATCTTTAACAGATGAAAGATAACCCATAAAACCGCCGGCAAAGGAATCGCCCGCGCCGGTTGGATCAACAACGTTTTCGGTTGGATATGCTGGAACAAGATAAATTTCTTTGTGACTGAAATACATTGCGCCATGTTCGCCCTTTTTAATGATAACGAACTGAGGCCCCTTTTCTAAAATATTTTGGGCGGCTGAAATACAATGAGGCAAACCGGTCAACTGTTTGGCTTCGCTGTCATTCAGAATCAAGCCATTAATTTTTGTCAAAAGCGCAAGCAGCATTTCGCGATCATTATTGATGTAAAAATCCATTGTGTCCGCAACAATCAATTGAGGCGAATGAAGCTGTTTTAGAAGCGACAGATGAATTCCTGGGCCGCCATTGGCGAGAAAAACAAATTTTGTGTCTTTAAACGAATCTGGGACGATAGGGTTATATTCCTGGCCCATAACATTCAATTGAATATCGAGAGTTTCGCGGTCATTCATATTATCAAAATATTTACCGGACCAGGCAAGCGTTTTGGATCCCTGGCGAAGCTCAAGACCTTTGGTATCGATTCCTTTATCTTGAAGGAGTTTGGTATCGCTGGAAGCCCAATCGTCGCCGACAACGCTGATCAATTGAACTCCGGTAAAAAAGCGAGCGGCGTAAGCGCTATGAACTCCAGATCCTCCCAGCGCTTTTTCCCGACGATCATTTGGCGTTTCAATCGAATCATAGGCGGCTGATCCAAGAATCAAAAGCGACATCCCGCAACTCCTTTTCTTATGAGGAATCTGTTTAATTATAAAACGATAACTATTTCAGCAACTCTGGAATCTTTACAAAACAATTCTCTTTTGATCAAAATGGACAAGACTGTTTCTGATTTTTGAGTAAACTGATTCAAGAGAACAATTCAATTTTATTATATAAGAGTTTGAATGGTTAGCAACCAGGAAAAACTTTTTTCTTTATGAATTTATGAAAAAGAGTTGAAAAAAGAGATCAAGATGAAATCAAAAACAATAGCGGTTATTTTGGCTGGCGGAAAAGGGGAACGGTTGGAACCCTTGACAAGGGATCGCGCGAAACCTGCTGTTCCCTTTGGCGGCGCTTATCGAATCATTGATTTTACATTGTCAAACTGCTTTAATAGCGGAGTTCGACGAATTTTAATGTTGACGCAATACAAATCAATCAGTTTGGACAGACATATTGCGATTGGTTGGTCACGCTTATTTTGTCGCGAGTTTGGCGAATTCATTGACGTTGTCCCCCCTCAACAGCGGATTGATGCCAGTTGGTATCAAGGAACAGCCGACGCGGTTTATCAAAATATTTATTCCCTGGAAATGGAACGCCCTGAATATGTTATCATTTTAGCTGGCGACCATATTTATAAAATGGATTATGGAAAAATGCTTGAATTTCATCGTGAAAATCAAGCGGATTTGACCGTTTCTGTTTTTCCCGTCTCGATTGAAAAGGCAAAAAAACAGTTTGGCGTCATTGAAATCGATGCCAATAAAAGAATCATTGGTTTTGAAGAAAAGCCGGAAAATCCCAAACCGATTCATGACGAGGACGCCTTATGTTATGCCTCAATGGGAATCTATATTTTCAATGCAAAATTCCTCTTTGAAGAACTCTGTCGCGATGCCGTTCAACCGAAAAGCCGGCATGATTTTGGCAGCGATATGATTCCCAGGGTTATTCGAACAAATGCCGTTTATGCCTTTCCTTTTAATGATGAAAATTCGGACGTTCATCAATATTGGCGCGACGTCGGAACGCTTGAGGCTTATTATGAAGCGAATATGGATCTCGTTGGAATTGAACCCCTTTTGAATCTGTATGATGAAAAATGGCCTATTTATACTTGGCAGCCGAATTATCCGCCGCCAAAGTTTCTTTTTTCGGAAAAAGATCGTTGCGGTTCGGCTCAAAACAGTTTGGTTTGCAATGGAACGATTATTTCTGGCGGAAATGTTCAGCATTCCATTTTAGGACATCAAGTTCGTGTCAACAGTTTTTCGACCATTGAGAATTCGATTCTCTTTTCGCGCGTTAATATTGGTCGAAACGTTCAGATTAGAAATGCAATCATTGACAGGGATGTTCAAATTCCGAACGGATTACAAATCGGGTTTGATGCGGAAATGGATCGAATGCGAGGTTTTCATGTGACTCCAAGCGGTTTAACCGTTATTTCGCGCCCCTGTTTAATGAGTTGAAAAGAATAAAAATTTTTTCGAAACAGTTAAAATCGCGGAATCTTAACTTCGCAAAGCCAAAACAACGACTTCGCAAAGCCGAAAGAACGAACGATCGGCTGAATAAATGCGAAGTCCGTCCCCTTGAACCGACTTCGCGTTAACTTGGGAAAGATCAAAACGAGATGGGGAAAAATCCCAATCAGGAGAGTCGATTTCGGAAATCTTCATATCCAAATTGTCGATGAACGCAAAAACTTCCGTCTTCTGTTTCCGAATCGCAGGAAACAATGGAGGGGAGTTGAATGCCATTGAACGTTGTATTTTTGCAAGTTGTATATTGCGACATATCTTCAAGGGTCAGACGATCGCCAATTTTTAACGGCATAGGAAACATATATTCGCCGATGATATCGCCGGAAAGACAGGTTTTGCTTCCAATGATATATTTAAAACGACCTTCTTCTAACGGCGCGTCGCAATCTTCGACATTGCGTCGAGCCCCCAGAATTTCGGGAGTATAGGGCATTTCGAGGATATCTGGCATATGCGCCGCGGCCGATGTATCAAGAATAACGACGTCGATGCCGTTGGGATTTTCGATGACATCCAAAACAGTTGAAACCAAAAAGCCTGTATGAATGACATGAGTTTCCCCTGGTTCAAGAATGACATCCAATCCATATTTTTCCCGAAAAGCCGTTATTATTCGGCAAAGACGATTGATGTCATAACCCATTCGCGTTATATGATGACCCCCGCCAAAATTGATCCATTTAATCTGATCAAAATATTTTTCGAAACGTTCGCAGACAACTTCAAGCGTTCGTTGCAAAACGTCTGAACCCTGTTGACACATCGTATGAAAATGAAAGCCGTCAATGCCGTCAAGAGCGTTGGAACCGGCATCCATTAAACCTTCCAAACGAACGCCAAAACGCGAACGCGTTGTACACGGATTATAGATTTCTTGTGATACTTCAGAATATTCCGGATTGATTCGGAGTCCTATTTCGATTTTGCGACCGGCATTTTCGACGACGCCCCGAAACATTTTCCATTGTGCCAAAGAATTAAAAACAATATGATCTGCTATTTTGCAGAGCGTTATCATTTCTTCCATCGAATAGGCTGGCGAGTATACATGAATGGTTTTGGGATCTGTCTTATTATTCAACTTAAAATGTTCCTGACCAAGCAACGCTTCATTGACGCTGCTTGTTGCAACCCCTGCTACATAAGGAACGATTTCATCAAAAACCCCCCAAGTTGAGAAGGCTTTCATGGCTAAAAGAATTTTGCAGCCGCTTCGTTCTTGAACGTCTTTAATGATTCGCATATTGCGACGAAGCAAAGCCCGATCAACGATATAATAAGGGGTCGGTGTATTCAACCCCGCATAGTTAAAGCATGGGTATTGAAAAATTGGATTCATTTCGCATAAAAAACCTTATGGGAAAGAGGGAAAAAAAGACATAAAAACGATTGAACGCTCAATCTGTTTACAATCAAGTCTGTTAAAAAGCAAGTCTGTTAAATGTCGGGACATTATCTGTTTTAAGGAACAATAATGGATTCGTCGATTGATAAAACAAAAATGTCCCGATAATGTCTAATCTTTCATTATGAAGTTTTGGGGGAAGGTTTCTTGCCAGGGAAGACCCCAGGAACCGATTTCATTCATAAAGGGATCTGGATCAAATTGTTCGACATTAAAAACCCCTTGACCGCTCCATTGACCGCTTGTCAAAAGTTTGGCGCCCAAGGCGGCGGGTACGCCGGTTGTATAACTGACTGCTTGAGCGCCGACTTCTTGAAAACAGGCCTGATGATCGCAAATATTATAGAGATAATAATTTTTCTCGTCTCCGTTTTTTTCTCCATTAACCCAGATGCCAATGCAGGTTTTGCCAACGGTTCGAGCCCCAAGCGAAGCGGGATCTGGAAGAAGATGTTTCAAAAATTGCAACGGAATAATCTCTTGACCCTCATAAAGAACGGGTTCGATTGACGTCATTCCGACATTTTCGAGAACTTTAAGATGAGTTAGATAAGATTGGCCAAAAGTCATCCAGAATCGCATGCGTTGAACTTCTGGATAATGTTTGACCAACGATTCCATTTCTTCGTGATAAAGAAGATACATTTCCTTGGAACCGATTTCTCCGGGAAAATCAAAGACTTTTTTGATCGAAAGAGGAGCCGTTTCATGCCAATGGCCTGCTTCATAATAGCGCCCTTTGGCTGAGACTTCCCGAATATTGATTTCCGGATTAAAATTGGTCGCAAACGGATAACCGTGATCGCCTGCATTACAATCGATAATATCGACATAATCCATTCGGTCAAAATGATGTTTCCGCGCATAAGCTGTATAGACATTGGTGACGCCGGGATCAAAACCGCAACCGAGAAGTGCGGTTAGCCCTGCTTTTTGGAACCGTTCATGCAACGCCCATTGCGGCGCATAACAAAACCTGGCTTCGTCTGGATGTTCATAATTGGCGGTATCCAAATAATGAACTCCGGTTTGAAGGCAAGCTTCCATTATCGTTAAGTCTTGATATGGAAGAGCGACATTGACGACTAAATGGGGTTGAACTTTTTTAATTAACGCAACGAGTTCATCGACTTGATCTGCGTCGACGTAAGCGGTTTGAATTGTTTGTGAAAACCATTTTTTGGCGTCTGCTGCGATTGCGTCGCATTTTGATTTTGTTCGACTGGCCAGGATAATTTCGTCAAAAACTTCGGGATGTTGAGCGCATTTTAATGTTGCGACCCGGCTGACGCCTCCTGCTCCAATAATCAATAATCGGTTCATTTTTTCTTTCTTTCCTAAAAAAACGCCCCCAAAAAAGGTCTCTTAGATTCCCGTGAATAAAAGAGAAAGCATAATGTTGAATGCTAAGTATAACTGAAAAAGAAAAAAGAAAAAGAGGGGAAATAAAGTTGAGTTGATCGTTGATAATGGAATAATTAAAAGAGAGAAAAAGAAACATTTTCAACTTTCAACTTTTCCAAAATACTTGACTCATTATCTAAGAGCCAACCTTGCCTTGAAGTGCGTTTTAAAGACCGTTAATATTTTGCGAGTCAGCAAGTTGGCAAATTCAGTCTAAACCTCATGCGAGCGGCGAGAAGGTTTATTTTGAAACAATGGAATTTTATGC
>JAUNBG010000042.1 GCA_030527205.1 Planctomycetia bacterium | reverse complement strand
CTGGTCAATTAATTCCTGGTCGATTATTTCTTGTTTGTGTGGGGCAAGATTGTCACAAATAAATTTGTCGCCAATAAATAGTGTCCAAACAAACGGTAACCGGAATCATGGACAGGATTTCCAACGCTGTGATATCGGGACGTTCCGAAACAATTTTGCGAATGAGGTCGTAATATTCCAACAAATTTGGACGAACGCCGCGATATCGTCGATAACCCGTTCTCTCCAGTCGTTTGAATAAGATATCATTTCGATTCCTCCTTATCCTTGATTATCGACTGACTCTTTTCAAATTTTGAATATTTTTCTTATTTCTGCAGCAAATATTTCACAGAACTGTATTAAACGACAATCATTCTTTCAAACAACGCCGTTGGCTTTCTCATAAGCAAAAATGTCAGCTTCGTGTTGCAGAGTCAAACCGATATCGTCCAGACCGTTCAGGAGACAATGGCGGCGGAAGGGGTCAATTTCAAAAGTTACGGAAAGGCCGTGATCGTCGGAAAGAAGGCATTTTTCGAGATCAATATGAAGCGTATACGGTTTGAACTTTGCTTCCCGTTGGAAAAGTTCTTCGATTTGTTCCTCGGAAAGTCGAATCGGTAAATAACCGTTTTTAAAGCTGTTATTATAAAAGATGTCCGCAAACCCGGAAGCCAAAACGACGCGGAATCCGTAATCGTCGATCGCCCAGGGGGCATGCTCCCGACTTGAACCGCAACCAAAATTGCAGCGAGCCAATAAAATCGTTGCGTTTTTGTATTCCGGTTTGTTTAATTCAAAATTCGGATTGTCCGAACCGTCATCGAGATAACGCCAATCGAAAAAGAGATATTTTCCGAAACCGCTTCGTTCAATGCGTTTAAGAAACTGTTTCGGGATAATGTCGTCTGTATTAACGTCGCCGCGATCCATTGGAACAACTAGACCGGAATGATTGACAAAGGCTTTCATTTCAATTTTCTCCTTTAAACTATTTATATTCCCAATTTCGAATATCGGTAAAATGACCGCAAATAGCGGCGGCGGCAGCCATTGCCGGCGAAACCAGATGAGTTCGTCCCCCTTTGCCCATTCGACCTTCAAAATTTCGATTGCTCGTTCCAGCGCAACGTTCGCCTGGTTTGAGCTGATCCGGATTCATTGCCAGACACATACTGCAACCCGGTTCGCGCCATTCAAAACCAGCGTCGATAAAAATCTTGTCGATCCCTTCTTTTTCCGCTTGAGCTTTGACGATACCGCTTCCCGGAACGGCAATCGCTCGAACGGTTGAGGCGATTTTATAACCTTTGACAACAGCGGCAGCGGCTCGGAAATCTTCGAGTCGCCCATTTGTACAGGAACCGATGAAAACCCAGTCCAAATTAATGGACGTCATCGGTTTTCCCGCTTCGAGTCCCATATAATTCAGCGCGGTTTTTGCCATTTTTTGTTCATCGGAACTAGAGAAATCGTCTGGATTTGGAATGGAATCGGTAACGAAAACGCCTTGAGCCGGATTGGTTCCCCAAGTGACCATCGGTTGAATTTCCGTCGCGTCGAATTCAACGACTTTATCATAAACGGCGCCAGGGTCGCTCGGAAGTTTCTTCCATTCTTCAACGGCTCGGTCAAATTCGCTTCCCTTGGGAACAAACGGTCGGTCTTTCAGATAATCGAACGTTGTTTGGTCCGGAGCGATCATTCCAGCGCGAGCGCCCATTTCAATCGCCATATTGCAGACGGTCATGCGTCCTTCCATTGAAAGACCGGTAAACGCTTCGCCCGTAAACTCAACGACATAACCGGCGCCGCCCGCCGTACTCATTTTGCTGATGATGTAAAGAATCAGATCTTTCGCCGTAACTCCTTTGCCGAGCTTTCCGTTGCAATTGATTCGCATCGTTTTGCTTTTTTTCTGACGCAGCGTTTGTGTTGCGAGAACATGCTCGACTTCGCTCGTTCCGATTCCGAAAGCCAGAGCGCCGAACGCCCCATGCGTTGCCGTATGACTGTCGCCGCAAACGATCGTCATACCGGGACGCGTGTAACCCTGTTCCGGGCCGACAACATGAATAACGCCCTGTTCCCGATCATGAATATCGTAAAGACGGATTCCGAATTCTTTGCAATTTGCCCGAAGCGTTTCGATCTGCTGTCGCGAAACCGGGTCGGTTATCGGAAGCGAACGATCGGTTGTTGGAACATTATGATCTTGAACGGCCATCACTTTTTCCGGTCGACGAACCTTACGCCCGGCCAGACGAAGACCTTCAAAAGCCTGCGGACTTGTGACCTCATGACAAAGTTGTTGATCAATATAAAGAATGGCAAGATCGTTATCCGGTTCCTGAAAAACCAGATGTTTTGCCCAGATCTTGTCATACATGGTTTGGGGAAGCTTAATGCTCATAACTCTTTTTCCAGTAAAATCGTTAATTTTGAAAGTCGGTTTGGTTAAAAACCGATGGAAATTCTCATTTTTATTGTTCCTATTTTATCAAGAATCGAAAAACAATAAAGCCCTGGTCAACGTTAACCGTCAGAAAATCAAACTTGATATAATTTATTGTTGCATTTATTTATTATTTATTCGTTTCAGCATTTTATACGCCGTTATTCCTATGAAATTCCGGAAGGGATAACGCCGATTGGGGATGGCATTTTGTTATTGCCGTTCGTTAACGTCGCTCACGATTCCGAAAAGAGTTTTATGGAAATTGTATTCATTCTCAGATTGTAACGAAGAATTGAGAATCAATGGGAAAACCGTGTCCGCACACAGAACTGAGGGGCAAAGAAAATGAATTCTTATAAAAATCAATTCGCCTTTGGCAGAAAACGCTGCTGAGATATTCGCGTTTTTGCCGGACTTTCAGAATCGTTCTGCCTCAAAAGTTTTTCTTTTTAAAAACAAATTGGATTTTCTTTTCAAGATATTATTTTTATGAGACGATGTCTTTATAAAATTCATATTGCTTTGATCAATAAAACGGTTTTCAAGAGAAAATGGAAATGATGATTGCGTTTATAATCGACAAAGTTTTGCCTTGCCGCAATTCAGACATTTTTGCCCGAACCGGAAAATCAAACAATAATCCCAATTTGAATAGAGCTGAATATTGCTAAATCCATGTTGATTTGTTTAAAAAAAACTCTATAATATGGAAATTATGTCTTATTTTGAAACTTCTGTCTTAACCCTGCTTTTGTACTGAAAATGAAAAACGGCAATGAAAAATCGACACAAAAAATCAAACGCCAAACATTATGGCAGTTATTTTATTATAATCGATTTGTTTTGTATTTCCTGACCGTTTTGATTCATGTTGTCTCATATTTAGTCGCATATACCTGGGCCTTTAATTTGCGATTTGATTTTAATATATCCGGAACAAGCCGTCAGGTTTTTTATGGAACGATCGGATACATTCTCGTTATTAAAATTATTATTCTTTACTTGAGTCATCAGTATCGCGACAGCTGGTTTTATTCCTCAGTAAAAGATGTTCAGGCAATCATTAAACTTTGTTTTATAGAATTAATCGTTTTAATGATTGTGAATCAGTTTTCTGATTTTCTTAATAACTCTTTTCTTACAATCTACAAGATTCCGCGGGGGATTTTGATTCTTGACTTTGGGCTCTCCGTTTTTATTCTCGGAGGCCTTCGTCTGATGAATCGGCTCTTGAGCGAACGTTGGGACTCGGCTAAAACGCCACTCGAAAAAGCTTTTCTCATCGGAGCAAATAAAAACGGCGGTTACATTGCCAATATAATCAATACAAAACAAGATAGCGGTTGCAAAATCGTCGGATTTATAACGCTTCATTCTTATAAAGTTCGAATGAGAATCGGAAATATACCGATTCTTGGTCATATCAATGACGTTGTATCAATCGCGAAAAAGCATAACATCCGCCAACTTTTTGTTATAGCTGGAGTTCTTCCCGGCGCAGAATTTCGAGATATCTATAATCAATGTCGAAAGGCGGGCTTGTCTCTCAAGGTTATTCCTCAAGTCGAATTTCAAGCGCAAGAGAAGATTCCAATCCGGGAAATCGATATCAATGATCTTTTGAAACGAGCTCCTATTGTTTTGGATACCAAAGGAATACAAAACTTAATTCGAAAAAAACGAATTCTTATAACTGGAGCTGGCGGAAGTATCGGCTCAGAAATTTGTCGGCAATTATTGAAGTTTGACCCTCAGGAAATGGTCTTGTTGGGGCGGGGAGAAAATCGAATTTTCTTTCTCGAAAGGGAACTCCAATCGCTCAAAACCTCAACAAATCTAATTCCAATCATTGCCGACGTCTCAATCGAACATCGAATGCATGCGATTTTTAAAGAATATCGACCGCAAATCATATTTCATGCTGCCGCAAATAAACATGTTCCTCTTATGGAATCCAATGTTCAAGAAGCGTTACGAGTGAACATTTGCGGGACGAAAATCGTAGCCGATGCCGCAGATCTTTTTGGAGTCGAAAAGTTTATTATGATTTCAACAGATAAAGCGGTTAATCCGACCAATGTCATGGGCGCCAGTAAACATCTCGCTGAGCGTTATGTCAACGCCAAATCAACTGTGTCACGAACGAACTATATTGTAACAAGATTCGGTAATGTTTTGGGTTCAAACGGAAGCGTCGTTCCAATCTTCAAGCAACAGATTCAAAACGGCGGTCCAATAACGATTACAGATTTTCGGATGACAAGATTTTTTATGACGATTTCCGAAGCAGCCCAATTGGTTCTTGAGGCAGCCGCAATGGGCAAAGGGGGAGAAATCTTCGTTCTCGATATGGGTCAACCAGTTAAAATAGTCGATTTGGCCAAGGATATGATTCGATTGGCCGGCCTTCCAGAAAATTCCATAGAAATTCGCGAAATTGGTCTGCGCCCCGGCGAAAAACTTTATGAAGAATTGCATTTCGATAACGAAATAATAACCGAAACGAAACAGCCCAAACTTTTTGCATCTAAACATCGAGAGTTTGAATATGAACGGGTTCTCAACCAATTCGAGGAACTCAGCAAACTTTTCGATGCCCCTCAAAATACAATTCGGCAAAAACTCCTCGAATTCATTCCAGAATATCATTTCGTTGAACATTGAATGTTTGAACACAGAATGACAGAACCGGTCAACAACCAGTTTCGTTTTTCGGCTCCGCTTCGTTCCAATGGAAATTTCGTTCGCGAAAAATCTGAACATTCATCGAAAAATAATAAAAAAGATTTTTTAAGAACGGCGTCTTGATATTTAGCTTATTAACCTAAAATATCAACAACATTCAATCGAATTAAAGTTAAACAAAATGAAATTGAATAGAATATTAATGGCTTTTGTCTGTTTTTGGACGTTTGGACTTTTTTTTTCGCCCATTTTATCAGGTCAGTCAGGAGAAGGAAGTCGAGATCCCGAGCTTTTTGATGTTCGGGATTTCGGAGCGGTTGGCGACGGCAAAACAATCGATACCGAGGCAATACAAAAAGCAATTGATGCTTGTCATGCAGCTGGGGGCGGAACAGTTTATTTGCCCAAAGGAGTTTGGGTTTCCGGTTCGCTTCATTTGAAAAGTTATATCGATTTTCATCTTGCTCCGCAGGCCATTTTATTGGGAAGTTCCAATCCTGATGATTATGACAAACCGGATTTCGTTCCGCAAAATGCAGCTTTTTCAAGCGATTTTGTCAAGGGCGGACATCTCATTAACGCTATCGAACAGACCAAAATCCGAATTAGCGGTCGCGGTCGGATTGACGGCAACGGCCCTTTCTTTCTTAAAGATCCAGAAAGCGACAAACTTCTCCCGAAGCAGAAAATTCCCTGGCGTCCAGGTCAAATGATTTTCTTTTGCGAATCAACCGATATTGTTATTGAAGAGGTCGAATTATATAATTCTCCGTATTGGAACTGCTTTATTCATGGATGTCGAAACGTTCGAATCGATGGCGTTCGAATTTGGTGTCGCTCCGATACAGCCAATGGCGACGGCATTGATATCGATTGTTCTCAAAATGTTATGATTTGTCATTGTAATATTGAAAGCGGCGACGATTGCATAACGCTTCGAGCCAGCGACTCGCTTCTGAAAGAAAAACGTTTCTGTGAAAACATAACTGTTACGAATTCAATCTTGAGCAGTCCTCATTGCGGAGTTCGCATCGGAGTCGGCAATGGGGTCATTCGGAATGCCGTTTTTAGCAATCTTGCCATTTATAACGGTCGAATCGGTTTAAACCTTTTTTCGAGTTATACAGAAGGGAGTCCAGGCGTTTCGATTGATAATGTTCGATTTGACAATATTGTTATGGACGTCGTTCAACCGATAACAATGACTTTAGGTTATGCCGCTCCGGAAACTCATATTCAAAATATTTATTTCAACGGATTAAGCGGTCGGTTTGCCGGCCAATCAACCATTGTTGGCCGCCCTGATAATCCGCTTCGCCATATTGTTTTGAGCAATCTTTTCTTTGATTATCGAGAAGGAACTGTTCCGTTGTCTGAACCGTTGAAAATCGAGTTTGTCGAGGGTCTTGAAACGTTCAATCTTCATTTTCCCCAACAATCAAATCCCAACGAAAAGAGAGGAACGGAGAGTTCCCCTTGAACTTTTCCTGAAATCACTTGAAATAAAACGATTCGATTTCGAACAATTGGCGTCATTTTGCGGCGTTATTTGGGGGCTTGACATAAAATCTTCCAAGCATTACAATGAATCTGAATTGATGTTGTTCATTTCGGCGATTGATTTTGTTTCGGCGTTTCGTTTCAATGACCCATTTATTATTGCCGAGTTTGCGACCTCAACGATCTTGTTTTTCAAGAGGCCTGATTTTAAATGCCATTCAAAAGTTTAAAACCAAAACGATTCTATCAACAACTTGCCGTTTCGGCTTTTCTTGTCGGTTGTTTTTTGATTGTTTTTTGTTTTATTTATGGCAATTCTGTTCGATATTTTGCGGTCATAAATCAGAGAATTCAGGAAACGGTTCAACTGAAAAGAGAGCCGGCAAAATCGGAATTATTGCGTCAGGCCAAGTCCTTTCTGACTCAGCGGAGTTCCATTTCTTTCAGTGATCGGGAAAAAATGGTCATCGCAGGCCTCAACCATTCCCGTTTTCATTTTAACGGTCAAGAAATAGCTTTTTTATCGTCCCAATCGACAAATTCAGACCTCTGGTTAAACCTCATTGAGGACGCCGATTTTTTAACTCAAGAGACCGCAACAAATCAGTCCGATCAAACATTTAATCTTGTTTATGACTCGATCGACGTTCTCGAATTGTTTGAAAATCAAGAACATTCCGCAGAAATGAACGCTGCCGTTCATTTTCTAAACCAGTTTCAAAACGATTCGCAATCGAATCCCGCCCCAAATTCGACTTCAAAATCGAATTCAACTTCAGAATTAAGTTCGACAACTTTTCGAGATCGGCTTGACTTAACTGATTCTCCGGAACAGGCAGACCTGTTTTTGGTTTTTAATGATCAGCCTCAACAGTTCGATTTTGAGAAAAATCCGCTCAACCGTTTGCATTTTTTCTCGAAAAATGATCTGTTAATTCAAAAAACGACGAAACTTCAACTTATTAAAATAACGGCGCCGCTCGCTTTTTTGGGGGCTTTCTTCAGTTTGTTTTTCTCCTTCGGGATTCATTTTTGTTATTTGCCTCTGTTCGACTCTTTTACAGATTCCCTTCGACTTTGGCTTCTTTTTCTGGAACAAATGACGCAATCCCTTCTTCGATTTTGCCGCGTTAAAAAACGCTCTTTCTGCTTCTATTTCGTCGAAGGAATTGCTTTTCGGCTTCTTCCCTTGACATTAAAACAAATCAATTCGACTCATCTTCTTTTTTGAGACATTTTTTCCTCTTATTCCGTTTTATTTAAAGCCTGTTGAAAATCTAAAATCGTTGGGTTTCGCAACCCATTAAACAAACGATTATCAAAAGGCGACCTGTTCGCCCAAACCGGCTTCTGGATAAATTAATTCTTGAATAGTCAAATAAGGGCTTAATTGGAATTGATTGCTTTGCCATTTCAAATCCCGTTGACCTTATTTTTTAACCGCAATGAGGAAATTATGTCGAAAAATAGAAAATCAGGATTTACTCTCATCGAACTTCTTGTCGTTATTGCAATCATTGGCATTCTGATCGGCCTTCTTTTGCCCGCCATTCAAGCTGCTCGAGAAGCGGCTCGTCGAATGCAATGCATAAATCATCTTAAACAATGGACCCTTGCCCTTCATAATTATCATGACGTTCAAGGCGGTTTTCCTCAGTTTACTTCTTGGGGGATCAACCCGTCAACCGGTTTAGTTGTCGATACCGGATTTTCCATTCATTCTCGAATCCTTCCGTTTATCGAACAAGGAGAGTTTATGCAGGGAATTAATTTCGGCGATTATAATTGGCGCGTTTATTCCAATAAATCGGCCATTAATTCGCTGTTAAATGACCGTTTACTTTTTGAATGTCCGATTCTCGGCTGTCCGAGCGAATCTCAAAATCGCATAAAAACGTTAACCTTTCCAACGGTCAATACAACAGCCGGAACCAATTATGTTTTTTGTGTCGGAAGCGGAACCGGCGACGGTTATTGTCTTGATTATTATCGGAACGACGGCATTTTCAAGTTTGTTCAAACGAATTTCGCAATGATTACAGACGGAACCAGCAATACAATGGCAATGTCCGAATCGTTGCTCGCTTTCGAAAGCATTCCTTCTTCGCCCAAAGGAAAAGACTGGAAGCGAATGAACGCTCTTGATCCGCTCGGATCAACGTTGTCCGCTTATCAAGGACTTAATTTGGAATCGTTTAAAGATGCCTCAACTTATTCTCAACGCGGTTTTCCCTGGATTTCTGGAAGAATGACAACAACCGGATTTGCCGCTTGGAAAACCCCTAACGAAGAACTTCCCGCAATTTGGCTCCGAGGCGCCGAACTTCTTTATTGGGGCGCCGCGTCCGATCATCCGGGAATGGTCAACGGCTCAATGGCTGACGGAAGCGTCCGTCCGTTTAACAATACAATCAACCGAACTGTTTGGCAAGCAATATCCAGCGCCAACGGCAATGAAATCGTTTCGCTTTAGAACAATTCAGCGTTTTATGAAATATACTAATAAACAATGAATCTTGTTGCTGTTTTTAAAAAGGAACAACGGAATATCAGAAAAAACGTTCTTCTCCCGCTTTGAACGGCAAAAAGATTCGTTTCGAATCAAAAAACTTCAAGCGATTTTGAATGGACTTCAATTGTTCGCCAATTGAGTTCATTTTGATAAAAAAGGAACTTCATTTTGAAAAGCAAAGAAAATCATCAAATGGCCGTTCAAACGGAAAAGCTTTCTAAAGAATTTCGCCAGGGAAATCAAACGATTGTTGCCCTTGATTCGATTGATTTGAAGATTGAAAAAGGCGAATTTGTTGCCGTTATGGGCGCCAGCGGTTCAGGCAAAAGTTCTCTTTTGCATTTAATCGCAGGACTGATTCGACCAAGCGCAGGCCGGGTCTGCGTTAATCAGGAAGATCTGTCAAAAATGAGCGATCAACATCTAACAACCTTTCGACGCCAAAAAATCGGTCTCGTTTTTCAAAGTTATAATCTGATTCCCCATTTAACGGCAGAAGAAAACATTCTGCTCCCGCTTCGAGCCGACGGCAGAAAGAGTCGTTTGGAATCGGAAAAACTTCAAGCGATTTTAAATGAACTTGAAATCGTCGATCAATTGCGTCAATATCCCGAAACATTGAGCGGCGGACAACAACAACGCGTCGCCCTGGCTCGCGCGTTATCGATGGACCCGGCCATTATTCTCGCCGATGAACCGACTGGAAATCTCGATTCAATCAGCAGTCAAAATATTTGTCGAATTCTGAATAGACTCAATCGCGAAAAGAAACGAACAATCGCTCTTGTAACGCATGAACCGTCGGTTGCCATTTGGGCTCAACGACTTTTGATTCTTCGTGACGGCAGAATAATTGCTGATTTGAAAATTGATTCCTTTGAAGACGCCCAAGACCTTGCGGCTCAATATCAGGAAATTGTTCAATTGAAACCCAATTCAGAAAATATTTAAGGACGCATTTTTATGAAACTGTTACAAATGATTGTTCTTGCGCGATTAAAACGACAAAAGATTCGTTTGGCATTCGTTCTGTTAGCAATTGCCGCGTCGTCTTGCCTTATTGTCTGGATCGTTGGGGGCTATCAATCGCTTTTTACGGAAGCAATGAATGAGGAAAACAATTCAGAAAGTTCCTATGATCTTCGAATCGGAACGTTGCCGTCAAGCGGTTTCAATCGAGGAATGCGAAACAGCCAGGGCAGTTTCGGCGGACCTTTTGCTCAACAAACATTAAAACCGCAGAAAAACAACGAATCGCAAAGCCTCAAAAGAAATCCGGAAAGAATTTCAAATCTGAAAAAAGATCGTTTTGAATATGCCCGAAGCAATGACGGGCGAATCGAGATCGCCAAAACAAAAGAAAAGGTTCCGTCTCATATTTTGGAAAAACTTCAGCTAATAGACCAAAACAATGACGGCTTTCTGGATTGCAATGAAGAAAAAAAAATGTCGATGAACCGTCAACCGATTAAAGAATTGGGCGAAACGGCTAATGATTCAGGCAAATTTCGCGGAATGCCAAATGAACGCGGCGGAATGTCGAGCGGAATGAGAAGCGATTTTGGGACGACTCCTTCGATTCCAGAAAATTTGATTGCCGATATAAAAGCAGATTCTGCCGTTATTCGATGCGACGAAACAGCGATTGTCCGAGGTTTTGTCTATTCCAAAAGAACCCCAAACGTTCTTCAACCGTCAAATGATAACAATAGCAATATTCTAAAAAAAGTCGATAACGAATCAATCATTGAAAAGAAATCAACTCAAGTTACAGCAGAAGAAATATCGAAAGAATCCCTATTTTCAACCGCGCCGGAAGGAATTGACCCTGAACTTCATCAAAACGGATTAGCGGCATATCGCGCCGCTCTGGGAACGCCATTGGCAATGGGGGCAACTTTTTTGGGGACAACGGCAAAAGAACCGCCCTTTGAAATCAAAGAAGGAAAATGGCTTCAACAAAACGCGGAAGCTCTGGAAACCGTTTTGACCTCAAACGGCGCAAAACATTGGAATGTTAAACCCGGCGATGATCTTTTGGTTATTACAAAATCAACCGAATTTCAATTGAAAATAATAGGAATCGTTGCGGATCCTTATTCAAACGGTTTTTATGTTTCGAAACCGCTGGCAGAAAAAATAGCGGCTACGAAATTAATGACCCAATCGTTAGGATTAAAGATTCGGATTTCAACAGATGATTTTCGTAAGAAATGGGAAAAAAGAATTCAAAATGAAGTTCCTGGTTTGAAAATACAGACAGAAAAAGAATTTGCGGCTCAAAAAGAAGAAGAAAACCAACAGCAGAACAATCTTTTTCAATATCAAGCGATGAGCGGGACTCTTTTGGCGGTTCTCGCGGCGATTTTCATCATTTTTACAACGTTAAATATGAGCATTCAAGAACAGAAGCGTCAAATCGCGTTATATCGAATGATTGGATTGACGCGAAGCCAAATCAGCATGTCGATTTTGATCGAATCGTTGATTTTGGCGATTCCGGGTTGGTTTGGCGGATTGATAACCGGTTGGCTGCTTCTTTATTGGAATACGGGAAAAGTTATGGATTTGAATCTTAAAATGATCGGAATTTCCTTTTTTGCTGCTGTTCTGGGAGCCATTTTTGCTGCTTTTTATCCAATGATACAAGCAGCAAGAATCAAACCGCTTGACGCAATTCATCAAGGATCGAATCCTTTTCGCTTCAAAACATCTCCCCCAAAACGAACCTTATTGTTCTGCGGATCGGCCTTGCTTGGCGGATTATTCGTCAGCGTTGATCTTTATCTCATTTATTTTCTTCCGATGCCAACCGCCCAAAAAGCAATGCTTCATTCAGGAATCGGAATTTTTTTCTTAACCTTGGGGACTCTTTTTCTGATTCCTATTTTAATTAAAGGAACAGAATTTATTTTCGTTCCGATTTTTGCGAAACTTTTTCGTTTCGATTCCGTTTTTCTTAAAAATGAACTTTCGGGAAATTTGGGTCGAACAACGGCGGTCACAGTTCTCTTAAGTCTCGGCGGCGGTCTCTTTGTTTCAATGCAAATTTGGGGTTACTCAATGCTCGGACCGTTTCTCCCGAGCCAGGGAATGCCGGAATGTTTCGTTGCTTTTATGCCAATCGAACTCGAAAAGGAAAGCGTTCTGGAATTAAAAAATATTCGAGGAATCAAACAGAATGAGTTTTTATCAATGGTCATTGAACAAGCAGCTTTTGCGGACGATTCGATTTCTTCCGAAAAAGGAATGGGAGCTCAATTCGCCAACGTTGTTTTTTTTGGCGTTGATGTCGACAAGGGTCTGGACGGCCCTCGGCCAATGATCGATTTACATTTTATTCAAGGAAAACGAAAAGACGCAATTCAGGCATTAAAAACGAATCGAGGCGTCATAATAACCGATTCGATCGCGATTGATTATGGGTTAAATGTCGGCAATTCTTTGAAAGTTGTTTCTCCGCAGAACAGCTCATTGACTTTCGAATATCCGATTGTTGGCGTTGTTTCCTTTCCTGGTTGGCAATGGCTATCAAAAACGGGAGGCGTCCGACGCAATTTTGCCCGGTCTGGAGGAATCGTTTTTGCCAATAAAAACGACATTATGACCGATTATCAACGGCAAGATCGTCAATTTTTCTGGTTTAATACTGACGGAAGTCGTTCTTATTCCGAAATGGAAAACGATCTGGATCGGCTCGCTCAAAAGAATCTTAAAATGATTCAACCCGAAAAAGGATCAAAAACAAAAGGTTTAACTGCTTATGTTAAATTATCGACTCGGGATTCGCTTTACAATTCGATAAAGAATCGCGCCGATAATGTTATTTGGGGGCTGAGCAAAATGCCATTAATAACCTTAATCATAACGTCGATCGCTGTTATTGGAGCGATAACCAATTCGGTTCGATCGCGCCGTTGGCAATTTGGAATAATGAGAGCAATTGGCATAACGCGTCAAGCGATCCTTCGAATGATTTGCATCGAAGCCCTTTTGATTGGAATTGTTGCCTCTTTGACAAGTTTTCTCTTTGGATTCGTCGCGGCGCTGGGCGCTTTAAAACTCGGAAAAAGCATTTTTGGATCGCTTGATCCCCCTTTGATTTTGCCTGTTCAAGGATTGTTCATTGGTTTCTGTTTGACCCTTCTTCTCTGCGCAATCGCCGCTATTTATCCGGCCTTGACAACCGCTTTGAAACAACCGTTCCAACTTCTTCAAGAAGGTCGCGAAATCAATTAATCCAAAAAACTTGCTCATTTTATCAAATCCAAAAAACAGAAACAACTCGCTTCGTTTTTCGTATCCGGTTAACTTTGTCTGACTTGCCAGACAACCTTGTGTTTCCTGTTGTCTTGACTCAAAATGTCAGGCCAGGAACCTTGCCAGAACAAACAACCTTGTCAAATTAACGATATCTCATAATTTGAACAAGGTCATTAAAATTGCCCAAAATTACATAAAAAGGAAAAAGCTCAAACGAGAAACCATTTTTCCTTTAGCAATTTGAATTTAATCCGGAATATTCATAAAACTCAACTTTTAACGCGAAACCTTCTTTTTAATGAGAAAGAAATGATGAAACAACAATTGACCAATATATTAGCCATTTTCCTTTTGGGAACCGCAACTCTTTTTGGACAGGAACCGAATAACTTGAATTCGCCATCGAAGAGTCCAAACCGTCAGGAATGGGAACAAACGCGCCAGGAATGGGAGCAAACGCGTCAGGAAATGATTGATTACGGAATCGATTATCTGCGATTTATTCAGAATGAAGAAGGTTCTTTTTCATTATCGCCGCGAGGAAACGTCGGGTTGAACGCGGTTGTTTTGCTCGGACTTCTCGAATCGGGACTTTCGATTGAGGATCCAATGCTGGAAAAAGGAATTCAATTTCTTTTAAACAACGTTCAGAACGACGGAGGCATTTATTCTGCGGGCGGCCAGATTGCGTCTTATGAATCCTGTTTATCGCTTTCCTGTTTAAATTTGGCCAAAAAAAGGGGACGAAATGACTTGGACGAAATCCTGAATCGCGCCGAAAAATTTGTTCGAGCTCAACAATATAACGAATCGACCGAAACGTCTTCGGACGATGTTTATTATGGCGGGATCGGTTACGGAAACGAAACGCGACCTGATTTATCAAATACGCAGTTTTTTATCGAAACGTTAAATGAGCTCGGCGCTGGCCCTGACGACCCTGCCATTCAAGACGCTTTGATTTTTGTCTCTCGATGTCAAAATCTTGAAACAGAAAACAATCCTACAGAATTCGCGTCAAAAAATCCTGACGGCGGATTCTTTTATACATGCGCCGGAGAAGGCGAAAGTCCAGCAGGAGAAATCAACGGCGGTTTGCGAAGTTACGGAAGCATGACTTATGCCGGTTTAAAAAGTCTGATTTATGCCGGACTCGACGAAAATGATCCGCGAGTCAAAGCGGCAACGGAATGGATTCGCAAGAACTATTCCGTCAACGAAAATCCTGGACTCGGTCGGCGCGGATTATTCTATTATTATCACACAATGTCGAAAGCGTTGAGCGTTTTAAACGACGACATTTTCATCGACAAAGATCAAAATAAGCATTTTTGGAAAGGCGAACTGATCGACATTCTTAAAGAAGCACAAAACGAAGACGGCTCTTGGGTCAACGACAACTTTGCCTGGATGGAAAACGACGCGAGTCTGGTTACCGGTTACGTTTTGATTGTTCTCTCTCTTTGCAAAATATCAGAAAGCTCTTTTCAGCAATAAAACGACTTTGGGTCAACAAAGCAAAAGAGAAATCGAGAGTTTTGAACGACTCTTTAAAAAGAAAAAAGTCAAACACAAAATTTTAGAAAAAAATGGCGGGGGCAGGACTTGAACCTACGACCTCAAGGTTATGAGCCTCACGAGCTACCAACTGCTCCACCCCGCGATAAAAACAGATATCTCTGTCTTAAATCGATCAAATTTATTTCCAATCGATAAAGATATTCTAACATCAAATGATGATCTGTCCAGAGGCCATGGCTATTTTTCATTAAAAAATGACAAAAATCATCAAAAATTTTTTGACGAAGCAAAATAACATCATTTTTTGCGAAGGAAAATGATTTTGTCCCTTCTCTGTTATAAAAGAGAAAATGAAGAACCAAAATGAAACATTGTTCTGCATTTTCTCGGAAAATTGAAATTCTCGTCAATAATATATCAATAATATACTTGAACGATTTGAGAAAAGTTATTGTTTTCTCAAAGAAAAACCTTTAAAGAAGAAACCGTCTTCTTCAACCGTTCCATAATATCCTCCAATCCCCAAATGATGTTGAATCTGTTCAAATGGCGGCAATTGAGTCGGGTCAACATCGATCTCCTCTGTCGGCAGTTGATCTGGCGATTTGAGTAACATTCGTAAAATTCGCGACGATAATAACGTTCCTTCTGAAATTTTACCCGATCGATACAGTTCATAATTAACTCGAATTCCTTCGCTGTTGTTCGAGTAACCTTCGATAAAATGTCCAACTTCTTTGGTATTTTGTTGAATAATGTCTTTTATTTTTTGATATTGTTCGTTATTCGTTATCGGTTGAATTTTGCCTTCATCGGCATTCTTAATCAGTTGACCAAGATATTCGGCATCATTGGCAACAAAAAGAAAACCAGACGAAACACAAAAAACGCCGTTCTTCAAAATGGTTTCTTCGTCGCTGACCGGCTGACTGGCAACATTGGGACGCGGAACCTGATTCGAGTTGATTCGAGTCGAACGTCTTTGTTTTTTCAAGGGAACATATTGCCATAAAACGTCATCGCCAAAAGAAATCTGTTTGAATTCCGGATCCGTATCAAACATTCGATGCAACGTTTCTGCAACGGCTTGATCTTTCCCCGGTTTGATATCCAGGGCAAAAACAACTTTCCCTCCCGTTTCCCTGGCATTTTCCGGAAAAAACGTCATTCGGGAAAAATAGCTGCCAAAATGAGCTATCAATTCCGTTCGCAAATTGACTTGCGGACCATTTTTATCTTTTTCCAATGAGTCAAGGATATCATTCCAAGCGCCTTCGGTTTCCAAAAATTCATCAAAAACAGGGCCAAAATTATTGAAAAAAGTCAAAACATCCAAAGTCAAAAATGAGCAACAGGACGCTTGATGATCAATCCAGATTGGCGGCGACAACTCATCAACATTGAAAAACGACAACATTTTCAACGAAAGTTGGGACGGCTCGGGAATATAAACTTTTGTTTGCCAAATCGTCTCATAATTATCGCAAGCGAAATTCAAGATTCCGCCAACGCCTTGAATTCCAGAAAACCCTTGTTTGGCCAAAGCGTTAAAGGGAGAAATCTTGTTGCGTTCTTCTTGCGACAGATTACTGATTGATCGAACCGCTTCGCCGAACTCCAAGGGACAAATAAAATAGCGAACCAAAGGGGAAGTTTCGTTGCCGTTTTCAAGACATCGCTCAATTGTTGCCAGATAAGCTGGAACGTCGCATAAAGAATTCTGAGTTTTGCCCGCCAAACGGGTCAATAACAACTCCGCAAGATATTGTTGATCGCAAACGACAAGAATTGTTCCCAAATTAATATAATAAGCGGATCGAACGACGGGACAATCGTCAGACGGAGGAAAAACGAAAACAGTCGCGTCAACCGCTTTTTTGTCGATAACAAACCGTTCTTTTTTAACTTCGCCTTTTTTAGAGCTTGAGATTTTCCGCGATAACTTGATCAAAAACTGATTAACCGCTTCTTGATTGCCCGTTATATCCATAACCAGAGCAAACCCTGGTTTCCTGCCTGGCAAAGCGATCAATCCGCCCCCAATTTCGCCCGAAGGAAGAGTTAAAAGATCCGAAAGCTTCATACCAAAACGAGTCGTCCAGGCATTCTCAAGTTGCGTTCGAAGCGAGACGCGAAAATCATCGAAAGCTGAATCAGAAATTAATTGAGCAAGTTGAGTTTCTCCCCATTTTTGTTCCAGTTCATTAACATCTGATATTGCAAAAAAACCTTTTGTTGCTTCAGGGAAAATGCGATCCGTCGACAATTGTCCCCGAATTGTTGTTCCTGAAAACAGTATTAAGAAAAAAAAGGAAAAAATTCCCATTTTCAAAATCTTCATTAGTTAAATCTCCCTTGAAATTTATTAAACAACTTTCATTGTTCCTTGGATATGACTTTTAGTAAAAAAGTATCGGTCATCTTTTCATTTCGTCTTCTATATATTATACTCAAATCGCTAAAAAAACCCATTTCTTATTTCCGTCTGTTTGCTTATTCGAACGGACTGTTGTAAGAATGCTTAAAATTAGATATATTTGAGTCTAAGTATGAAAAAGATTTTTCATGACGACGAATATTTCTTCCTAAAAATTGATAAATACGGAAAAGTTAAACTGCTCGCCTGATTATATCGAGTTGCTGTTTTTAAAAATTGCCAGCTTGTTTTCGCTAACTTACTCCTTTTGCATCTTTTTCCTAAAACAATTTTTTATATCAAATCGTTGAGACAACTGACAAAACTTCGTAATCCGCTCAATCTTGTCGAGCTGGCGAGAACCAAATAATCTTCGATTCTTCATTTTGCAACATTTTCTTCATTTCGCAACATTATTGGCTCCCAGCAGTTTAATCTTGCGAAAGAGATCGCCGCAAATAAATAATTCTTGACGCCAATCTTGCGAAAACAACTCTATAAACTATAATCATTATAGTTCATTTTGACTTGAGAAATTTGAACAAGACTTATTTTTTTGGAAAAAACCTGACAATACTTTTGGCACAATTTAAATATTCATTCCATTTTACAAGGAAAGTTAAATGAAAGCAAGCGAGACTGCGATTATATTAATCGAATTCCAGAATGATTTTTGCAACCCGGAAGGAAAACTTTTTGCTTTGGTTCAAAATGAATTGGCAAGAAATCAAACAATTATTCATGCAAAAAAACTTCTTGATGAAGCTCGCCGAAAGGGTTGTCAAATCATTCATTGCCCTTTTACGCTTGATAAAAAATGGATTGAAGCGAATCATTCCGTTGGGATTTTAGAAGGTCTTTATGACAACGACATCTTTTCGCCTGGAAATTGGGGGCATCAAATCATTGACGAACTTGCCCCTTGGGAAAACGAAATTGTTCTGGAGGGCAAAAGAGGCCTCAGCGCTTTTTCGCATACCAATTTAGCCCAAATTCTTCATTTTAGAAAGATTAAAAATGTCATTATTGCTGGTTTCTTGACAAATATTTGCGTTCAAGCAACCGCTTGGAGCGCCTATGATCTCGGTTATAATGTTCGTTTGATTCCCGAAGCCTGTTGCGCCGCTTCGCAAGAGATTCAAGATTATGTCGAAACGCAAATATGTCCGACTCTCGGCGGAGCCTTGACCGTTGAAGAATTGATTTCCGCCCTCAATTAAATTAATAACTCTAAATGAATATCTCACTAACAAGCACAAACAACATCTTATCGCACAACAATCCCATCATTAGAGACCGAATCAATTGTCGTTCTCAATAACGACTTCGATAAAATCAAGTTTTGAGAGTTAAGAAAAAAGTATAAACGATGGAAACGGCATTATCGCGATTTTTGAAATATGCGGCGATTGAAACGACGTCTCAGGAGAACGCCTGCAAAGTTCCGAGTACGGAACAGCAATTCGAGTTAGCTAACCTTCTCGCCGAAGAGCTGCGCTTACTCGGTCTGCAAGACGTCATTGTTGATCGTCATTGTTATGTTTATGCAACGCTTCCTTCCAATCTGCATTCCAATTCTTCCCCAAATCCGATCATTGGTTTCATTGCTCATTTAGATACTTCATCCGCCGCTTCGGGAAAAAATGTTTCGCCTCAAGTCATTTGTTATGAAAAAGGGGACATTCAGCTCAAAAATGGAACCGTCATTCCGGAAGATTCCGAACTTCAAAAATGTCGCGGTCATCAAATTGTTGTTAGCGACGGATCGACTCTTTTGGGCGCCGATGATAAAGCGGGAATTGCGGCGATTATGACCGCTCTGGATCGTTTAATTCAGGAGAATTGTCCTCACGGAACAATCAAAATTGCGTTTACGCCGGACGAAGAAATCGGTATGGGAACTGCTTTTTTTGATCGAGAACGTTTTAATGCCGATTTTGCCTATACAGTCGATGGCGGTTCCTTAGGCGAGATCAATAACGAAACATTTACAGCAGACAAAGCGGTTCTTAAAATCGAAGGACGAGATATTCATCCCGGAACAGCAAAAGGAATCATGATTAATGCGAGTCGAATTTTATCGGCAGTCATTGCGGCTCTTCCTTGGAATCGAACGCCTGAAACGACAGAAAATCGCGAACCATTTTGTCATCTTTATCAAATATCCGGAAATGTTTCCTTTGCAACGGCAGAATTTCTGCTTCGCGCTTTTGATGAAACGGAACGTCAAAATAACCGCAAAATTTTATCGGATACTGTTGAAGAAATACGAAAAATCTGGAATCCGGTCTCCATTCAATTGGATTTTTATGAACAATATTTGAATATGGGTTATTTTTTTGAGAAAAATCCGCAAGTTCTTAATCGACTTGAAAACGCTGTTCGTCTTGCTGGCCTCGAACCTGTTTGGAAACCAATTCGCGGCGGAACTGACGGTTCTCGGTTAACAGAACAAGGACTTCCAACCCCCAATATCTTTACAGGAGGACGAAATTTTCATTCCCCGACAGAATGGCTTAGCGTCAACGATCTTGAAAAAACCGTCGAAACCTTGATTCATCTCGCTAGAGTTTAACTGTCCTTTCTATTTTATCTTTATAATATTAAGGTTTTCATTGAAGCTGAAGTTATATTAAGAATCGAATATCGTTAAGTTCGCCAAAGACGCATTGCCCTTTGAATCAAATATTGAAGTTTGAAATCGCAAAAATCCGTTATAATCATTTTAATCGAACTTTCGTTTTCCTTATTTGAACAAAAGTTCAAATTGATTGTTCTAACGAAAGTTTGTTAGCCAATCAAACGTTTTCAAACAACTGTTTTTCTGTAAGCAAGCAATTATTGCAACAACATTCATTAATTACAAAGACAAAATATTATCAAAACAATATCGTTTTATCGAAATAACAAACAACTCATTGACAACAGTCCTAAACAATAAATGTCAGCGAAAAAGAATAAAAAAGAGACAACATCGAAAATCAGAGTCGATTTTCGCAAGAATCGAAATGAGCGAACGCGAATAACAAACTGGACGCAAAAATTTCAACAAAATGAGTTGCAAAATGACAAAGAGGACTTATCAAATTCAGAACGAATCAGCGGCAAAGGGAATCTGGTTCGCAAACGAACGATTATTGGAACGGCTTTGAACCGCGAAAATGCGTCAGGAGAACGCGGCGATTTCGATATTTTGCCGAAAATTGACGCCAACGATTGTTTTGAGGGACGCGTTATTCGAGTTCATGGCCTTTATTCTTATGTCGAAGATTCCAAAGGGAGACTGTTTACTTGCGCGACGCGTCGAATTTTGAAAACGATTTCAACCGATCAACGTCAAATTGTTGTTGCTGGCGATCGAGTTCTTTTTCGTGACGCTCAGCTTCCTGAGCGTCTTGAAGGAATTATCGAACGGGTTGAGCCGCGTTTTGGAACGTTAAGTCGAACAAGTCGCAACCGAAAACATATTATCGTCACTAATATCGATCAAGCTTTCATTGTTGCCAGCGCGGCAGAACCGCGTCTTAAACCCAATCTTATTGATCGTTTTTTGGTAACTTGCGACCGCGCCGGAATAAAACCGATCATTTGTATTAATAAAATCGATTTGATTGATTTGGCGTCGCTGCAACCATTGATTGGCGTTTATTCCCAAATGGGCTATTCCGTTATTCCAACAAGCGTCATAACAGGCGTTGGCGTTGAACGATTAAAACGTTTGATGAACGGTTGTCAAAGCGTTGTTGTTGGTCAAAGCGGCGTCGGCAAATCATCGCTTTTAAATCAAATTGATCCTTCGCTTGATCTTAAAATCGGCAAAATCAGCGCCGAAAATCAAAAAGGCAAGCATACAACGACAACAGCAGAACTTCTGAAATTGACGTCGGGCGGTTATGTCGTCGATACGCCAGGCATTCGTCAGTTTATGCTTTGGGATTTCATTCCGGAAGAAGTCATCGGTTTTTATCGCGATCTGCGCCCTTATGAAAATTTATGCCGATTTCCAGACTGCTCGCATACTCATGAAGATTTTTGTGCCGTTAAAGACGCAATCGCCGACGGTCGGCTTGATCTGCGTCGTTATGAAAGTTATTTAGCCCTTCGAGCCGGAGAAATGCTCGAAGGTTAATCTTGGTTATATCGAAGCCAAAATAACCAGGCGATCGACTTCGATATAATAAACCTGCATTTTCTCTCTGCCGTTTAAAAAGGAAAAAGATGGCGCCCAAAATGAGTTCTGATAATCAACAAAATCAAAAAGAAACGCATAAAGTTCGAGTCGGGCTTTACGGAATCGGTTTGGAAACTTATTGGCCTCAATTTGACGGTCTTCGAGAACGATTGATCGGCTATCAACAAGAAATTGCTCAAAATATAAAGCGCTTCGATGTTGACGTCATTGACCTCGGTTTGATTGATTCTCCAGAAAAAACTCATTGGGCGGCGGAACAGTTCAGGAATAATTGCGTTGATCTCGTTTTTCTTTATGTTTCGACTTATGCTCTTTCTTCAACGGTTCTTCCTGTTGTTCAGAAACTTGACATTCCGATTATCGTTTTAAATCTTCAGCCGGTTAAAGCGATTGATTACGCAAAATTTAATGCGATGGGCGATCGAACGAAAATGACGGGAGAATGGCTTGCTCATTGTCAAGCTTGCAGCGTTCCAGAAATTGCCAACGCCTTTTTAAGAGCTGGAATTCGTTTTTATCAAATAACCGGAACACTCAACGACGACGATTTTGTCGATCAGGAAATCCAAAACTGGCTTGAAGCTGCCCGAGTTGCTCGAATAATACAAAACAGCCGAATCGGTCTCTTGGGACATTATTATAACGGAATGCTGGACATTTATTCCGATTTAACCCGACTTTCAGCGCAACTCGGTTCTCATTTCGAAATTTGTGAAATGGGCGAACTTCTTCAAGAAAAGAAGAACGTTCAGAAACAAGAGCTCGAAAATCGAATTTTGGAAATCAACCAAACTTTCGACGTTCGCCCAGACTGTTTGCCTCAAGAAATTGAACGGGCCGCTCGAACTTCAATTATGCTGGATCGCTTCGTTCAAAACAAAAAACTTGACGCTTTGGCCTATTTTTATAACGGTTTTGGCGATTCTGATTATATTGATTTGATCAGTTCCGTCATTGTTGGCAATTCTCTTTTGACAGCAAAAGGGATTCCTGTTGCTGGCGAATATGAGGTTAAAAACGTCTTGGCTATGAAAATTCTTGATTCATTTCAATCCGGCGGGTCTTTTACGGAATTTTATGCGATTGATTTTAACGATAATGTCGTTTTGATGGGACATGACGGACCGGGACATCCTAAAATTGCGGAAGGAAAAACCAAGCTCAAGCCGCTCGATGTTTATCACGGAAAAGTCGGACAAGGTTTAAGCGTTGAAATGTCCGTCAAACACGGACCGGTTACGCTTCTTTCCGTTATTGACGCTCCAGACGGAAATATTCGATTTCTTGTCGCAGAAGGTTCTTCGGAACCGGGACCAATCCTCGAAATCGGAAATACAAACAGCCGTTATCGTTTTTCGTTGGACGTTCGAGATTTTATCGACGCTTGGAGTCAGAAAGGACCTGCTCATCATTGCGCTATCGGCGTTGGACATTTGTCTCAAAAATTGGAAAAACTTGCCCAAATCCTTCATTTGGAAATGATTCGTATCTGTTAGATCAGAAGAGTTTATTTGAGCCAATCTTTGCAAAAGATATTAAAACGACAATATATATTTTGTCGTTCTTTTCTTTCTTTAACTTCCAATTTGAATTAAAATGAGCAATTTCAATTCAAATTCTTATTCAGAAACTCGTTAATTGGAAGTCTTCTGAAACGCCAATTTAAATTCGCGTTTTATTTTTGAGCCCCATTGAAAAGCAGAAGCCCATTGAAAAGCAGAAATTGTTGGATTCGCAAACTCATCAACGACAGACGGATTATAACAAATCAAAAAAATTGCCCATAAACCCGTTGACCGTTGCGTCTCTTTTTATTAGTTCGACGAAAGAGTCCCAAGCCGGCATCAAGTTTCAAAAGATATTCGTTTAAAAACGAAGCGCGATTCCAAGAATCAATTCTGCTCAAAAAAAAAGAACAATAACGTCAAAAACGATATTGTTCTTAAAATCGGGGCAACTGGATTCGAACCAGCGACCTTTTGACCCCCAGTCAAACGCGCTAAACCAGACTGCGCCATGCCCCGTTTATCAAATTATCAAAAAGTTCGGAAGCAATTCTCTGAACTCATCAATTAATTATTCATTCTATCAAACGAAACATCATTGACAAGAGGGATTTTTTCAAAATAATAAAAATAATGTCGTTAAGAAAGTTCCCAAAACTCCCCAGGGAGCGCGGAGGTCTCATCCGCAAGAACTGTTTTTTACGAATGAGCCGAATTGAGTTTGTTGAAAAATCCGGTTTTAAAACTTCCTGTGAATAATTCGAAGCCGAAACAGACGCAACTTTCCCTTCAACCGTCCGCCGAACGTTATTGGGGTTACGCCCCAAAGATTCCAATGTTTAAACTGGCTTAAATATAATAATCGACCGACGCAAAATAATGCGAGAGCAATCAATTGTTCGTTGCGAATGACAAATGCGGACGCCAAAACTTCAGTCTTCGGCTCGAAACCGGCAAGAATGTTCGACTTTTCAAATAAAAGGAATTTTAACGGTTATTAATTATTTATGCGACGATTTAAATTGGAAATCTGTTATGACGGTTCAAACTATTCCGGTTGGCAAATTCAAAAAAAACAGCCCAAGGTTCGAACGATCCAGGAAGAGATTGAAAAAGCGATTCTTCAAATAACAGGCGAAACCGTTTCGATTATTGGAAGCGGGCGAACAGACGCCGGCGTTCATGCGCTTTATCAGGTTGCGGCATTTTCTGCTAAAACAGAATTATCGACCTCAACATTGACTCGCGCCTTAAACGCAACGTTGCCGCGCGACATCAGAATTTGGCAAACAACCGAAGTCTCCGAACATTTTCATCCGATTTTTGATATTATTCGAAAACGTTATCGTTATCTTTTTTCAGACCAACAGCCTTTTCTCCCATTTTATCGCCCTTATGTCTGGCATCAAACCAAACCGCTTGATTTGGAAGCAATGCAAACAGCCGCTTCTTTTTTGCAAGGAACGCATGATTTTCGTTCTTTTGAAACTCAAGGTTCGCCAAGACAATCTTCTATTCGAACAATTTTCGATATTTCGGTTGAACGAATTGCGTCAGGCGCTCTTTGGAGCTTTCCCAATCAACCGATAAATCGCTCCGATTCGCTTTCTTTTCCGATCGGTTCTCTTATCGCTTTAGAAATTGAAGCGGACGGATTTTTATATAATATGGTTCGCGCCATTGCAGGAACCCTGGCCAGATTTGGACAAAAGCATTCCGGTTTTGAAAATCCAAATGAAATGAAATCGATTCTTGACGCCGTTGATCGGCAACGCGCAGGTCCAACAGCGCCGCCGTTTGGCCTTTATATGATTCATGTCGCCTATGAAGCGTCGACTCAAATTGACTCTGTAACGATTTGAGGGGATAAAAGAGGCGAAAAAACTTGAATCTCAATGAAAAAAAGGCAATTCATTCGAGAAGAAAAATTCCCCAAAGAATATTGCATTCTTTAACATTCCCTTAAAAACATTTCTTTTCCCAAGCTGTTTTGGTTTCTTTTTAATCCGTTTTAGCCGCAATGATTCCCCGTCTTGTTTGATTTTCTGTTTGTCCCCCAAAATAACCTGGCTGATTTGTTAAGCCAAAAAAGGGAAATCAGAGCGGCTGATTTTTAATGATATTCTGTCTGGAAATATTGTTTGCAATCTTGAGGATTGTCTTTCATTCCTTTATTTCCTTCATGCCAATTTGCTGGACAAACTTCGCCATTTTTCTCATAAAATTGTAACGCTTGAACAATTCGCAACGTTTCTTGAACATCGCGTCCCAGCGGAAGATTATTGACCAGTTCATGTTGAACCATTCCGTTTTTATCAATCAAAAAAAGACCGCGAAGCGCAACGCCTGCTTCTGGCAAAAGAACATCATAAGCCGAACTGATTGTTTTATTCAAATCAGAAAGAAGCGGATATTGAATGTCGCCGATCCCGCCTTCGTTTCGAGGCGTTTTGATCCAGGCTAAATGCGTATAAGGACTGTCAACAGAACAACCCAAAAGTTGAACGTCAAGTTTTTCAAATTCTGACGTCGCATCGGAAAAAGCAATTATTTCTGTCGGACAGACAAATGTAAAGTCAAGCGGATAAAAGAAAAGTATGACATATTTCTTTCCTTTATAATCCGCAAGAGAAATCTCTTGAAATGTTTTATTTGGCAAAACAGCCGTTGTTTTGAATTCCGGCGCCGGTTTTGAAACAAGAATTGACATTTTTTCTCCTTTTTAACGGTTTAAAAAACGATTTTCCGTTAAAACCGACAAAATCGTTTTTCCTTTTTTCCAATGAAACTGTCGCTTGAAATTTCTGAAGAAAAGCAAACAATCCGTTTGGACAAATTCCTTAAAAATGTCAAATAAAAGACGAAAAAGGTTCAAAAGAGAGTTCAAAGAGGTTTTGCAGAACCATTTCCGAATCATTGCTTCATTTTAAATGAATATTGACCAAAGGAACCTTTCCAAGAATAATTCGTAAAAGAGTATTGGTCGGATGACAGGAAAATATAACCGGCATAACCGACAACTCGACTTCGGTCTCCAGAAATTTCCGCGCTTGTTGTTTGTCGAACTTTTAATGCAGAGCCAAGTTTGCCCATTCGTTTTAAAATTTCAAGAGTCAAAAACATTGGTTGAACGCCGCACATCGAAATGCGTTGTTCAAGAACAGTTCGATAAAAAAGAAGCGGATCTAACGATTCCAAAGCATCGAGAGCAATTTTGTCAAGTTTCTGCGTTTGTTCTTCATTGGCAAAATGATTCATGTCGCTGGAAACAATTAAAAGGGGCGGATTTTGCATTTCGCTCAACATTTTAGCCCATTGATCGGCTGCCTTTTGATATTCGTCGTTCGAGCCCCCGCTGACTAAAACGCCGACAACTTTCGTTTTGGGCGAACATCTCGCAATGAGAGGCAAAAGAACTTCAATGGAATGTTCTTGACGATGAGCGGTCGCATCTTCAACAAAATTTGGAACAGACTCAGTCAAACGTCGAACAAAATCGAGATCATTTTCGAGTTGTCCAGCAAAAAAATCCCAATATCGTTGAGGCGCAACGGCCCAGGGTTTTCCTTCAGCATGATGTTTCGGCGCCAAAATAACAACGGTTTCAGGAAGATTGACTTTTGATAAAACTTCAGCGGCAATATGACCGGAATAAATCCAACCGGCATGAGGAACCATAACAGCCGTTGCATTCGGAATAATCGTTGGAACCGATTCGGCGTTTGACTCCCTGGAAAAATCAAACATTTTATCAAGCATTTCTTTCTGATCAATTTTGTTGGCTGGATAAAACATTCCAGCAACGGCCGGGGCTCGAACATCTGTTCGTTGAGTTTGAATTGAAGAATTGAGTTCCCAAAGAAATGGGCGAGCAATCGGAAGTCCTTCAAAAAGAAAAAGGGTTGTTTGGTCGCTTTTCCAGGCATTTTTGGGAAGCCCGGCTTTTTGGCAAACAGCTTCAAGAAACTGAGTCGAATTCATTCCAAATTCCGTTGCAACGCCGGGCAAAAGGAGGCCTCGATGAAAAACGTCTTGAATTTGGACGCCATGCTTGCCGATTTCAATAATATCGGGGCGTTCTTCAGGCGAAACGGTTGCTTTTTCTTTTCCCCAAAGAATCCAAACTTCAGCGTTCAAATCGGGAAACTCCGCTTGTCGAATCGGAGGAAATCGCGGATCATCTTTTGCTGCGGAAATTGCGGCAGATCGAAGCGCTTCGCCCAACGCTATCCCTTCCGACATATAACCCATACAAGATCGAAGTTCTCCTTGTTTTTTCAAGCTGAAAAACGCTCCCAAAACCGAAAGTTTGGCGATATCGCCCAGCGCTTCCGAAAAATTTGGGCCTTTCGTCCTTTGAACGGTCGCGATAACCTGATCGCGAGCGGTTTTGAAAATAAGATTTTGCGATTCTTCCGAAAGAAATGGTTGTTCTGTTGAGGGCATAATTTGACCTGTTTGTTGAAAAAAGAAAAAATATTGATAAAAACCTTTTGAAAATCAGTAATCGTTTCGCATTAAAATTTATACTGAAACAGTTTAGGGGCAACAGGCTTCGGCATACTCAAGCTTGTTAAGTTTTCTTAAGAACAATCCAATCGCCGAGCGACGGAAACAATTGCGAAATAGCAAACAATATCTTTGCTTTTCCGGGAACAATAAGTTCCGGCTTTCTTTTTTCGCAATATTGAATTATTTTTTGAGCCAGCCAAACGGGGTCGATTTTATGAACTTTAACGCCGCCGCCCGGAAGCAAAGCCGATTCGGGAATTCCTTCGGCATTGGGGAGTTGATAAAGTCGCGGATTTTCCCGTTTAACAGGCCCGGGACAGACAAGCAAAACATGAAGCCCTTCTTTTCCAAGTTCGAGCCGAAGTTGTTGAGAAAAAGCGGCAACGGCAAACTTTGAAACCGGATAAGCGCCGACCCAGCGGGAAGCGCTTTTCGAGGCCAACGAGCCAATATTAATAATATGTCCCCGCTCTTTGAGCAAAAAAGGAATCGCCTTTTGAGAACAACGAATTGTTCCGAGCGCGTTTAATTCAAAAATGGCACGAAAATCGTCAATCGACGTTTCCTGAATCTTTCCCCGATGCGTTCGACCGGCGCTGTTGACTAAAACATTCAACTTTCCGAAATGATTGACTGTATCGTTGACAAGACGATCAACCTCGGAGTCTTGCGTTATGTCTGCGACAATCGGCAAAACGTCGATTTCTTTTGATTTCAGTTCCAGAGCGACCTTTTGAATATCGTTACTTTCCAGTCCAACCAAGGCAAGTTTGGCGCTTCGTTTTCCAAACTCTTCGGCAATAACGCGTCCCAAACCGCTTGAGGCTCCTGTTACCAAAACAACTTTATCTTTCCAATTCATTCTTAATTATAACCTATTTGTTGAATTTGAATAACAAAATAAGATTTTGTTTATTATCCTGGCATTTTTTCTTGATTCAATATCGAAATCGGAACTGCGACTGAATTCGCCTTATATTATTCGTCAATATTATTGATTATTGCATTGATCCCATTAACATTAACAGGAAGTTCCAAAACCTGTTTTTTTGCAATAAGCTCCATTCAGAAAACGTCGCAAAAACAGTTCCTGCGGACAAGACATCTGCGTTCCCAGCGGGTTTTTGGAACTTTTTATTAATGAATATTATAATGACAAAACAAATTCAATCAAATCATTGAGCTCCTGATCGGAAAGTTTGTCGAGAATTCCGTCCTGATTTCCGTGTTTGCCGTCGATCAAAAGTTCGCGAATCGTTCGATAATGTCCTGTATTCAAATAAGGAGCGGTTCGCCAAACTTCGCTCAGGGTCGGCGTATCAAATTTTGAAATATTGTCATAATATTCGCTTGAATGAACATTATGAAAACTTAAATCTGTATAAAGCGGCTCAGGATGACAAGTCGAGCAACCAGTTCGACTGCTTTCGAAAAGAAAACGCCCTCGTTGAGCCGATTCGCTCAATTTTCCCTTGATCAAAAAGGGACTGGGAACCTGTCGCAACTTTTTGAGATATTCGTCCATTGCGCAATAATCCTCTTCTGACAGAGAACTGAATAAAATATGAATAACCCCGGCGCGAACCGCCGTTTCGGCATCCGGACGAATGCCGGATATCATTGACGGCGGCGTTTCATGCGACAAAAGAAGGCTTTTTGTATTTTTGGGGTTTCCGACGCCATCGTTCATAAGATCCCAATTTAATCCGTCAACGCGTCCGTCTGGATGACAAGTTATACAGCTTATCCAATGTTCCATACAAATCGTTGCGTCATGAAAAAGAACTTCGCCGCGTCGCTCTTGAGTCCATTGCGGCTTGGAACCATTTAAATAGGCAATGCTTCGAACAAAATCAACCCCTTTTAATAAATGAAGCGGTTCCAATTCAATCAATCGAAACGGAATATCGCTCCAATAATGATCGCCTTGTTCTGGCGAATCGTCAAAAACGTCGAATGGACCAAACGCCTTTGGTTCGCTTATATTATTTGGAACGACATTAACATTTGTATCAATATTAACTGAAGGATTATGAACGTCAACAGATTCCGAAAGTCTCATAAAGACAAAATCTTCCGCATGAACAGGTTTGGGAGGTTGAGAAGGTTTGATAATAAAATGAGAATAATGTTCAAAAGGGGGATTGATATGAACGCCTATTTTTCCAATGGCGTCCTCATAATAACCGTTGACATAAATATTATTGCCGCGCATAATGATTCGGCGCATTCCCTTCAAACCAAGTTTGACTCGAAGACGAAAGGGAAGTTTGATTTCTCCCTGCCCTTGATACGAATAAGTATAAGAACCGTAACCGGGACGATTCCATAACGGTCGTTCGATCAGCATTTTTTCGATTCTTTCGTAAGGCAATAAAATAACTTCATCGGTTCCTGCTATTGTGACAGCTAAAAATTGCCCGTCGTCGCTGCAGGTTATTCCCCAGGGATTTCCCGCCCCAAGCGTTGTATCGTCGAGATAAAAAACATCGATTAATTGCTGCGATTCGATATCAATAGCCGCAAACAAATTTTCTGTAATCCAGCCGCCAACAACCTGACTCGTTACTGTTAAATAATTGCCGACCGCTCCTGTTATAAAAGCATATTTGCCGTCAGGAGAAATCGCGATCTGTTTTAATCCGACAATCCCGTTTAACAATTCAATTCGATGGCTCGTCCCTTCCTGCAAATCAACTACATAAACAGCGCAAGTTATAAAGGAAACGTCTGCCTGATGCTCTGGGAGAAGATTGGCGATTACTAAAAATCGACCGTTGGGCGTTATTTCCATTGAAAACGGTTCGCGTCCAACAGACCAGGATTCTTTCTGCAAACCTGTTGCCGCATCGAGAGAAATAACTTTCCCCATAAATTGAAGAGTTACATAAATCGTCGAACGCCCATTTTCGTCTGTTCTGACAGCAACATCAGACGGAATATGCTCGACAAAAAACTGTTGACCCCGATTCATTCGCCTGCAATATATATTCGACAATTTGTCTTCTTGGGACCGCTTCTCTTCATTGAACCGCTTCTCTTCATTGGGGCGTTTCTCTTCATTTGACAATTGTTCTCGATTTGACGACTCTTCGTTTGGCTGATTATTGTCCTTCGTTTCGACTTCTCCCTTTGAATAATTTCCGTTATTCGTTGATTCGCCG
>JAUNBG010000009.1 GCA_030527205.1 Planctomycetia bacterium | reverse complement strand
ATTTTGTCTATAAAAAAACGACTCATGTTCCCGCCAAACGAATAGCGGTCGTCGCAGACAACGCTTTGTATTATCATTGCGAATTGGTTCAAAAATATTTGGAAACGAGTCGAATCGAAATCGTTTTTCTTCCGCCGTATTCGCCGAATTTGAATTTGATCGAACGCGTTTGGAGATCCTTTAAAAAGAAAGTTGTAAATAATAGATATTACGAAACTTACGATTCGTTTCTTCAATCGTGTTCAAACTTTTTTCAACGCTGGAAAAGGTTCGACGCCGAACTACGGACTTTACTAACCGAGAACTTTCAGATCATCAACGCAACATAAAATTTTTGGAAAATCCAAAAGGAAAAGAGTATAACAATAATGATTTCCTATATTTTGACTTAATCTTTCTTGTCATTTCTCTTCTTTTGCTGTATATTGATCAATAATGAAATCATAACAGAAATAGCAAAAGATATTCCTGTTATTAATTCCATGCAGAATACAAAATCAAATTTTAACGCTGAATTCAATACAAAGAAAGTTTGATATGATTCCGTATATTTATTTAGGCGTTTTTCTTGCCTATTCTTTACTGATTTTTGCTGTTGCCTGGATAACCTCAAGACGGGCAACCAATGCGACATTTTTCATCGGAAATCGTCAGTCGCCCTGGTTTGTTGTTGCCTATGGAATGATCGGAGCTTCTCTTTCCGGCGTTACATTTATGTCGGTTCCGGGAGCTGTCGCGAAACAAAATTTCTATTATATGCCAATGGTCTTTGGTTTCTTTGTCGGTTATATCGTTATTGCGACCGTTTTAATGCCGCTTTATTATCGGATGAATTTGACTTCGATTTATTCCTATTTAGAAGAACGCTTTGGCGCGGCGACCTATAAAACCGGCGCTTCCTTTTTCATTTTATCTCGAACATTGGGCGCAACCTTGCGAATGTTTTTGGTTGTTAGCGTTCTGCATGTTTTTATTCTTGATCAATTTGGGTTTCCGTTTTGGCTTGCCGGATTGATTTTCATTCTTCTGATTATTCTGTATACGCTCGAAGGGGGAATCAAAACGATCGTTTGGACGGATACGCTGCAAACAACGTTTATGATTTTGGCCGTCATTGTTTCAATCATAATCATTTGCCGCGAATTGAATTTAAGTCTAACGCAAATGTTTTCAACAATTTATCAAAGTCAATATTTTGATTTTTGGGATACCGATCCGCTCTCTTCCCGATATTTTCTCAAACAGTTTTTCAGCGGCATTGTCGTCGCGATTGCGATGACCGGTTTGGATCAGGAAATGATGCAAAAGAATTTAAGTTGCAAAAATATCAAAAACGCACAGAAAAACATGTTTGTTTTCAGTTCGATTATTGTCGTTGTTAATTTTTTATTTCTTGTTCTCGGCGCCATTATTATGCTTTATTTGCAGCAAAGAAATTTAATGACCGACGAGTTGCTTCAAGATACCGATAAGATTTTCCCAACGGTTGCGTTTCAAAATTTGGGACTCGTTGCCGGTTTGGTCTTTTTTGTTGGTCTGATTTCCTCCGCATATCCCAGCGCTGACGGAGCCCTGACTTCGTTGACAACTTCTTTTTGCATTGACATTCTCGGAACCGACAAAAATAATCGTTGGGACGAAAAGAGAAAAAAGAAGATTCGTTATCTCGTTCATCTTTCTTTTGCGACTCTCTTTTTTGCTCTTATTTTGTTTTTTAATGCCTATAAAAATGACGCCGTTATCAATCTTGTTTATGCCGTTGCCTCCTATACATATGGCCCGCTTTTAGGACTCTTTTTCTTCGGAATTCTGACTAAATATCGCGTTCGAGATCGTTGGATTCCTTTTATTGCCATTTTGTCGCCGATAATATGTTTTTTGTGCGATTATTTGGGCGGTCGTTATTATGGCTTTAAGTTTGGATTTACGCTTTTAATTGTCAATGGCTTGCTCACTTTTTTCGGATGTTTCCTGGCAAGACAAAAGCGTTCTCCCAACAAATTCGAGCAATGAGCAAAGGATTTATTGTTGAAAGACGCGAAGACTTCTCGGAATAACAAAATAGCGTTTTCCTGGTTCGAGTTGAAGAGAATCCCGCTCTTGATGACTGATTTCTGCGATTAAATTTTCGTCAGATTCCGTAATCATTTCAACGCGAACCCGCGTTCCGGCAGAATGAATTCGTTGAACGATTGCCGGCAAACTTAAATAGCCTGGCCGGGCAATTGTCGAAATTTCCAGATCATGAGGCCGAACACAAATGACAGCGGGCGAATCCTTGGAAGAAATCGGGGTCATTGAAACCATTTCGTCTGCGGCGCCTTCATGTTGTCCGATTTTAACCTTTCCTTTTTCGAATCGTCCGCGAAATTGATTGATCTGCCCAAGGAAATTAACGACAAAAACTGTTTTCGGATGATGAAAAACGTCGTCAGGGGAACCAATCTGTTCAATCGTTCCATTATTCATAACAGCAACGCGATCAGCCAACTCAAGCGCCTCATCTTGATCATGAGTCACGAAAACGCTGGTTAAATGAATTTTGTTATGAAGATGACGCAGCCAGGTTCGCAATTCAACTCGAACTTTTGCGTCTAAAGCGCCAAACGGTTCGTCCAAAAGAAGAACCTGCGGTTCGACGGCCAAAGCGCGAGCCAATGCAACTCGTTGACGTTGCCCTCCAGACAGTTGGGAAGGAAAACGATTGGCCAGATTGTCGAGTTGAATCATATGCAACAATTGCATAACTTTTTCATGAATTTCTGATTTTGATGGTCGAATGCGTCGCGGCTTAACCGTCAATCCAAAGGCGATATTATCAAAGACGGTCATATGTCGAAAAAGAGCATAATGCTGGAAAACAAAACCAACGCCCCGATCGCCAACTTTTTGAGAAGCAACGTCTTGACCGTCAAAATAAATGGGACCGCTTCCTGCGTCGGGAACTTCAAGTCCCGCGATGATTCGTAAAAGAGTTGTCTTTCCAGAGCCAGACGGTCCCAAAAGAGCGACAAGTTCGCCGGATTCGATTTTTATACTAACGTCATTGAGCGCTTTAAATTGTTCAAACGACTTCGATATATTTTGAACTTCAATTCCCATTTCATTCTTCCTATAGCTGTCCCAAAAACTTCTTTTTCCCTGTTTTTATATTTTGGTTCGAAAATATTAATCGCTTGAATTTTCAAGCCAGAGAAACTATTCTGTCCTTTTGAGTTTTTTCTTATTTCCGGATTGTTGTCAATTGATCCAAGACGTTATAACGAAGTCATTCGGAACGAGAAACTTTCCCCTCGGTCATCCGTTTTCTCGCTGACAGGTTTGTCAATCAAACGATCCGGAATTTTAATTGACTTGAGTTAAAACGGAAAATGTTGTTGACTTTTATTCTTCTTTTTTTGCGATCTTTAATTCAATTATTGTTTTGAGAATCAAAGTTAAAATGGCCATAACAGCCAAAAGCGTTGCGACAGCAAATGGAGCGGACCCGTTTGCGTAACCCTGATAAAGGGCGTTAATATGAAGCGGAAGCGTATTGGTTTTAACGCTGTTTCCTGCAACAACGACGACAGCTCCAAATTCGCCCATTGCCCTTGCATTGCAAAGAATGATTCCATAAAGAAGAGCCCATTTAATATTGGGAAGCGTTATTCGCCAAAAAATATGCCAGCCGCGAGCTCCAAGAACTCGGGCCGCTTGTTCTTCTTCGGTTCCCTGCGCTTGCATAACCGGAATCAATTCTCGAACAACAAAAGGAAATGTTACAAAAATCGTTGCCAAAACAACGCTGGGAATCGCAAATAAAATACGAATATTATGACTCTGCAACCAAGCTCCAAAAGAGGATTGCGTTCCAAAAAGAAAAACAAATAAAAGTCCCGCAATAACAGGCGAAATGGCAAAAGGAATATCGATGAGAGAAATGAGAAAGCTTTTGCCCCAAAATTCAAATTTTCCAATTGCCCAAGCCGCAGCCAAACCAAAAATAACATTGGCGATCAACGAAATGACGGTTGCAATCAATGTTATTCGAAGCGCGTTCATTGTTTCTTTCGTTGAAATAGCTTCATAAAACAAATCCCAACCTTCGATAAACGCTTCATAAAAAATGCAAATCAACGGAAAAAACAGAAAAAAAGTCATAAACAGAAATGCGATAAGAATCAAAATAAAACGAACGCGTCGAGATTCCGTCGTTGCTTTTTTAACTGCTCGATAATGCGAACGATAATCGCGTTGCTGTCTCAATAAAAGTTTTCTTTCGGGAGTCACAAAAATAGTTCCAAAATTCTGTTTTTTCAAATTAAATAATAACGAATCGATTGAGACGGATTCTTGAAGTCAAAATTCAAACGGTTTCGGTTTGTTTTATCGAAAACCATATTGATATTTCGGGGAATGAGAGCAAAGCCGTTCAGAACGACAGGCTTCGCTTTTTTCTAATCAATCCGTCGTTTTCAAGCTTGCGAAGAAAACAATAGGGGATTTCTGAAAGGTTTGATAATATTTATTGACATTCAAGTTGCTCTTGCAAAACGACGATTGGTCCAAATTTGAATAAGGTTGATTAACAGAAGAATAGCAAACGAAGCCAGCAACATTGCAACGGCAATAACGGAAGCAGGAATATGACCGTTTTCTTCATATAATTTTTGTAAAATGACGTTTGAAATGATTTCGGTTTTTCCTGGAATCATTCCGCCAATAAAAAGGACGGAACCATATTCGCCAAGAGCTCGAGCCAGAGCCATTGAAAATCCGGTTATTAAGGACGGAAGAACCATTGGAAAAACGACGAATCGAAATGTTTGCCAGCGATTTGCTCCCAAACTGGCTGAGACTTCTTCCAATTCAACTTCGACTTCTTCCAAAGCGGGCTGAAGTGTTCGAATAACAAACGGAAGACCGATAAAAATGAGGGCAATTGTAATGCCGTATTGCGTTCCTCGAATCGGAAATGAAAAAAATTGACCGAGCCAGCCTTTTTCTGAATAGAGTTGAGCCAAGGCAATGCCGGAAACTGCGGTTGGCAATGCAAAGGGGAGATCGACCATTGCGTCAAGAAATCGACGTCCCCAAAACCGATATCGAATGAGAACCCAGGCAACGATAAAGCCAAAAAAAGCGTTAATCGTTGCGGCAATCAATGAGGTTTTGAAAGTCAGATAAAACGATTTTTGAACCAAATCGTTTGTTAATATTTTGTTAAATTGTTCCCAACTTAATTGCGATGTAACAATAAACAAACCTGACAATGGAATTAAAACAATTAAACTCAAATAAGTTATTGTTATGCCCATTGTCAGTCCAAAGCCGGGCAAAACGCTTCGTTGAACAAGTTTCATGGATTGGATTTCCCAATATTTTTATTGTTCGATCTGTCAAAGGATCTGATCTATTAAGGAAGTTCAAAAAACCCCTTTGGAGCGAGGACGTCTCGTCTGGAAAAACTGGTTTTAACGACTTTTCTCCGAAATGCGTTTATTGAAAAATCTCGGCTTTGAGAACTTCCTATTAATATTAATTCGATATCAATAACGTTGAACAGGCATTCTTGATTTTTGATTTCGCTTCGGTTTTTGTATTGAATTTTCATCCAAATTTTGCTCAACTCTGTTAAAAACCGGGTCAATGGGTTTGTAATCCCTGTTTAACTAAACGGATGACCAAAAACGATCCCCTAAACGCGTCGGTTTAAACCGATTAACCTTCTTTATGATTTATGCAACAATTAATCATTTTTTATTGTTGACTTATTTCGGAAATCATTTTGTCATAAATGCCGTCGGAATTGAAATGAGTTCGTTGCGTATTGAGCCAACCGCCAAAAACGTCGTCAATTGAAAACATTTTGATTTCCGGATATTTCTCTCGATATTTTTCCGCGACTTCCGGAAGCATTGGTCGATAATTATTTTGAGCAATAATTTCCTGGGCTTCTGGTTCATACAGAAAATTCAAATATTCTTCTGCAATATCTCGAGTTTTTCGTTGATCAACCATTTGGTCAACCAGCGCAACAGGCGGCTCGGCTTTAATGCTGACTTTGGGATAAATGATTTCGTATTGATCGTCAAGTTTAACCATTTTCGATAAGATTGCTTCATTTTCCCAAGCGAGAAAAGCGTCGCCGTTGCCCCGTTTGACAAAATCGTCTGTTGCTCCGCGAGCGCCTGGCGACATTCCTTGATTAACCGCATTGGCAAAGACGTTTTTTGTTAACTCATAGGCTTTCTTTTGCGCAATATCAATTTCTGATTTCAAATTCGGATCGTTCAGAGCAGCGAGACCTCCTTTTTCGGCGAGCGCTTGATCCAATGCGGCGCCCCAAATCGCTAAATAATTCCAACGAGCTCCGCCCGACGTTTTGGGATCGGGCGTTATGACTTTGACGCCCGGTTTGGCTAAATCGGCCCAATCATGAATCCCTTTCGGATTCCCTTTTCGAACAAGAATGACGATTGTTGAAATATAGGGGCAACTGTTATTCGGCAATCGTTTTTGCCAATCGGGATTGATCAAGCCGGGCTGATTGTTTTGCCCGACAGTTAAATCGTCGATATCAAAAGCCAATGCAAGCGTAACGACATCGGTTGGTTTGCCGCTTTTAACCGCTCGGGATTGACCGCCTGAACCGCCATGACTTTGGTCAATCGCTATTGTTTCGCCTGTTTTTTCTTTCCAATGTTGAACAAACAATTCATTATAAACCTGATAAAGTTCACGCGTCGGATCATATGAGACGTTACAAAGTTCTCGCTGTCCATTTTGACCGTTGCATCCAATCAAAAAAAGCAATATTAATGTCGACAAAATGCAAGCGTAATCTTTATAATTGATCCTTTTCATTTTTTGATTCCCAAAACAATATATTTGATTTTGTAATTTTTGACATGATAATCATCTTTGTTTAAAGATTATATCGGTTTTCTTAAAAAATGACAACACAAAATCGTTCTTTTTTATCAAAATTTTGTAAAAAAAGTTAAAATAGTTAAAATTTCAGTTTCATTAATTTTTTATTTTTGATATAAATGATTATATTCATATTTCTGTATTTTTGCTGCATATTTCACAAAAACAAAATAAAAAATTTTCCCTGATTATCAAAATAAGAAAATAGGCAAAATTTTTACATTTATTTTGACTATTCTAATATTTGATCATTTTTCCCATTTTTAATCGACAGTCGTATTTTGAACAACGGTTTTTAAGATTATTAGATATTGTCGGGATTAGGGGGTTGGCGTATTTTGCGCAAAAAATCATCCAAGACAATTCAAGGGGAAAGACAATTAATATGTTTCGAGGGAAAGAACGGCGCTCAACGTATCCGGAGAAGAATCGGGAAGGCGATCATCCGACCGCATCGCCGCCAACGATAATTGAAAAAACATTGCGGCATAATTGCCTTAAGCAGAAACAGCCATTCAACACAGAATCAACAATCAAATATTAATCTAATCAAGATACACAGATTAAATAAACCAGATAAACCAAATAAGCAGAAATGAGAATGATTCCTTCGCCGCGCGTCAAACGGCGATCTGTAATACAAAGAAGGCTTCCAAAACAAGCGACGAAAAACATCATTGGAATATCGAGAACCAATGCTTGACGCGAAACATTCAATCCGCCTGGCGTCAAAAGGGCCGTTAATCCCAAAACTCCGAAAATATTGAACATATTGCTTCCGAGAACATTTCCGATAGCCAAATCCGATTTGCCGCGCATAACAGCAAGGACGCTGACAACAATCTCGGGAAGCGATGTTCCAACCGCCAAAATGGTCAACCCGATAACAAGTTTGCTTACGCCCATCATTTCCGCTGCCAGAACAGCTCCATTAATAAATAAATCCGAGCCGAAGATCAACATTGCAAGTCCGACAAAGAATATAATAACAGAACAGAAACATTCTTTTGTTCCCTGAGGAATCTTTTCGCTTTCGGATTCAATATCTTTAACAATATTATTGTTTTCTTTTCGGCGTATTTCGACAACCGTCCAAGTCATATAACCGATCATCATTCCGATAAAAACAACGCCGCCCCAACGGGGAATAAAATGCAATCCTTCTGTTTTGACAGATAAAAAGGCGAAAAGCCAAAATAATCCAGACAAGAAAATCATTAAAGGAATTTCGCGATGAATCAATTTGCTTGATACAACAATCGGGCAAAACAGAGCGGCTATTCCTAATATTCCTAAAATATTGAATGTATTGCTTCCAATAACATTGCCGACAGCAAGTTCCGGACTTCCGTTTTCCTTAAAACAACTTAAAAGAGAAACCGTTAATTCGGGAGCGCTTGTACAAATCGCAACAATTGTTAAACCAACAATCAACGAAGGAACTCGAAGCATTAAAGCAATTCGAGAAGCTCCGCGAACCAACAATTCGCCGCCAGCTATTAAGATTCCGCCCCCCAAAAAAATCTTTGCTAATATGATTAACGCTTCCATTTTCCTCTTTTGCTACAACAATTATAAAAACATTCAATATTTGTTGATTGTTTTATTGATTCATTTATTCCTGGTCAAGTCAAAACAGTTGTTTAAAACAATGCTTTCGAAACAATATAACAAATATCATATCAAAGAACAGTTTATATTGCAAGAGACTCAGATTTGAATTAAATAAATTGTTGGGTCAAATCCAATGATCAAAAAAATAGATAACACACAAAACATAAACATAATAAACAAAAACAGAAAAATAAACAAATTTAATAAATTATAACGATTCAAACTTAGAGAAAATAAAAAAATATATATAAATAGCTAAAGATGAAAAATACGTCTTGACGATATAGGGCAGTTTAGGCTATTATTTTAAACAAAGAGAACAGTTCTGATTAAACAATTAAAAAGGCTGTTATTATTGTCTGATTATTATGTCTTGACTATTTTCTAAAAAAGTTTTATTTTTATAAAATTGACAAAACAATTATTGATTAAGATGCGTAATAAATTTTAAAAGAGATCAATTTGATCTTTTCTGATATTTAAAAAAGTTTTATCATAGTCAGCGATTAATTAATTTGGATAATTAACGAACCTCAGACGAACATTCAATAATTATTTTATTTATGATGATTTATTTTCATAAGAAGAGATAGACGGATCGTCGAAAAATAGATAAATGGATTGCCCAATGTCAAACATTCAAGAGATACAGCGTAATATTTCCCCTCCGAGCACAAGAAACAAAAATGTTTTTCGCCCATCTGAATTTATTCGTCCTTCCAAGACCGAACATCAGGGCACTTTTCCTCATTTGATCATGTCCCCGATTCACTATGAACCGGGTTACTCTTATCCATTAATTGTTTGGTTGCATGGAGCCGGACGCGATGAAAATCAATTATTTCAGGTTATGCCCTATATCAGCAACCAAAATTATGTTGCCGTTGCGCCTCGAGGATTGATGAGAAAAGAATCTGAGAATGAACCAACTGTTCCAACCTTGATCAAAAACGATATTTTCTCGCTTTATAATTGGCAGGAATCCCCTGACGCCATTACGGAAATCGAAAATCGTATTTTTGATTCGATTGAGCGCGTTACGGAACAATATCATATTGCGCGTCATCGCATTTTTATTGCGGGCGCGGATGTTGGCGGAACAATGGCTTTGCGAATCGGGACGCGCTTCCCTCATTCTTTTGCGGGAGCCATTTCTCTGGGCGGGGCTTTTCCTTCAACAGAAATGCCTTTGAGAAACTGGCAGTCGCTTCGGTCATTTCCGATGTTTTTGATTGTTGGTTCTAAAAGCAAAATTTATTCGTCTTTTTCTATTGCAAACCATTTAAGACAGTTTCATACAGCGGGACTTTCGGTTTCGATTCATCAATACAATGCCGAAGAAGAGTTAACGCCTAAAATGTTTCGGGATGTCAATGGTTGGATTATGAACCAGATAAACTCATCGAAATGAACCCGAACGATTCGTCAGAAGTCAATCATTTGTCCGAAAATGAAACGAAATTGAATCAACTTTTCGAAAGAGCTCAAGATGAGTTGAATGCTCTTTGCTCAGAAAATGCCATTCAATCTCTGTTAAATCAGGATACCGTTCCGGATCAGCCGGATTCATTTGATTCAACCCGTCACGAAAAAGTTTTAAATTTGGAATTAGGACGCGTTTATTGTTCTTCAGAACAAATAGCGTCTTTTTGTCCTGGAACCATAATTTCGTTGCGTCAAAATCAAAAAGGAATCGTTCAGTTATTTTATCAAAACCTGAAAATCGCAATTGGAAAATTGATTGTCATCGACGGAAAATTAGCGATTCAAATATTACAGAAACAAGACTGATTTCTTTTGATTTATTTTGCGAAATTGCTTTTTGCCTTTGATTGATTCAAAAAGAAAATGACAACAAATAATCAAGCAATAAGATTAAGAGTTGAGATTTTTGATTCAATGAGAAATCAGTTTTGTTTTTTTTGTAAATATTGCTCTTTTGACAAAGATGAGCTTGCCTAAGTCAAAATATATGTTAATATAATAATAGCTCAGCAAGATTTGGTTTGCGGATTCACATCCGGGGAGCCGATAATTAGTCCGTTGGATTCCTGTTCAAAAGGAATAACTTTTACGTATATCGTTTTCGCGTCCTTGGGGCCATATGTAAACGATCATGTTTCATTATTCCCAGGAACCCCCATTATATAACGGGCTCCCAATAAGTTTGGCGACTGATTTTTGCTGAGTTTTTTTGAAACATTCTTTCTTTATTTAACGTCATAAGAATCTTAAATAATGGCGACTTCTCAACAAAAACAAGAAGCTCTCTGGGGTTGGTTTTCGCAACAAAAAAGAAAAATAGCCATTGCTTTTTCAGGCGGAGTTGACAGTTCCGTTTTAGCCAAATCTGCTGTTTTAGCGTTCGAACAACATTTTCTTTCCGAACTTCCTTTAGCCATTTTAGCCGTCAGCCCGACTGTTTCATCCCAAGAAGTTCAAGAGGCGCAACAGACAGCAAAAGAAATTTCCATTCCGCTTCTTATTGTTCCAACAGATGAGTTGAATGACAGGCAATTCATCAAAAATGATCCCCAACGTTGTTATTTTTGCAAAAAAAGGCGTTTTTCCTTACTCCTTCGACATCTTAAATCTTATGATCCCCCAAACGATCTTGATCATTCTTATGAACTTTTGGAAGGAACGAATGCCGACGATTCAGAAGATTATCGGCCTGGCTATCGGGCAGTTCAAGAGTTGAAAATCATTTCCCCTTTTTTAGATTTAAAAATAAAGAAATCAGAAATTCGAGAATGGGCAATTGAATGGGGATTATCTGTTGCTCAAAAACCGTCAAACCCTTGTTTGGCAACAAGAATCGCTTATGGTCTCAAGATCAATGAAGAACGACTCCGACGGATCGAAAAAGCGGAAAGTTTTCTCCGATCATTACATTTTAACAATTTTCGCGTTCGTATGGACTCGGATTTGCTGGCGCGAATCGAAGTTCCAGACGATCAGTTTCATTCTTTTGCCCCGAAAGAAATTCGCAACAAAATCATAAAATTTTTTAAAGAATTAAATTTTCAATTCATTTCCGTTGATTTGGAAGCATTTCGTTCTGGAAAAATGAATCAATTTTAACAAAAAATCAATTGGGGAATTGTCGTTATTTCCTTTTGCCTATATAATTGTCTCATCTTAAAGGATTTTCTTTTTATTGAAGGAGAGTTGAAAATGGGAACTCGAGTTCGTTTGAATCCGGCTGTCGTTCGTCATAATCAGTTATTGAAAAAACTGGAATTAAGTACAGCGGAAATCGGATTAAGCGTTCGAACAACGAATTGTTTGGACGAACAGGGAATTTCAACGGTCGGCGATTTACTGAACTGTAAACGTTCTGATCTTTTGGCGATTCCCAATTTTGGCGAAAAAACATTGGAAGAAGTTTATCTCGCTCTCGAAAAACTCGGTTTTTATCGGAAAAATCATATAAAAGGGCAGGCGGGCGGATTTTCAATGGAATCCAACTCATAATATTTTGTTCCCCCTGACAATATCCCCCATTGCCCCCATCAATACAAATTGGTCCAATTGAAATAAAAACCAGTTCGTTTTGTTTAATGAATTTGAACTGTTGCTCAATATTTGACCTTAGATTAAGATTCAATCCAGGAAACCTGTTTCCCTTTTTAAGAACCGTTTTAAAACGAAACGGCCGGGCAACAGACTTCGTCCCTTTTGTCAATCGCCCGTCAATCTCGGACTTGTCAATCCAGCGTTTCGGATTTTTACTGGTTTGAATATAATCATTAATTTGATAACTAAGGTCGCATTTTGAAAAAAATGTTAAGGGAATTTTTGTAAAAACTGGCGTTCCATAATCAACCCAATTATGATAAATCAAATGAGAATTTACGAAGGAAAAGTTTGTCCGCCCGCAGAAGGAAAAATTGCGATCATTGTTTCTCGTTTTAATAAATCAATAACGGAACATATGCTGAACGGCGCTTTGGAAAAATTGCGTCAACATTCAATAAACGACGAAAATATAACCGTTGTTTGGGTTCCCGGCGCTTTTGAATTGCCGACTTTGGCGCAACGTTTTGCCGAAGACGAAAATTATCAGGCGGTCATTTGTTTGGGTTGCGTCATCAAAGGCGAAACGACTCATGATCAGCATATCAATAGAGCGGTCAGTCTTGAACTCGCGAGAATCGGGGCTGAATTTTGCGTTCCTGTCATTTTTGGCGTTTTGACCTGTAATACCAAAGATCAGGCCTTGGCTCGAAGCGGATTAAATGAACAATCTCGCGATAAAATCGTTGATCCAACCGTTGGCAATAAAGGAGCGGAGGCCGCAGAATCTGCTCTTGAAATGATTGATTTGCTTTTGCAACTTCCCGAACTTCCCGGCGCCGACTCTTATTTGCAAAATATTACGGCCAATACAGAACGATATCGTTCAGAGCTGCAAAATGAAACATTCAATCGTTCTTATTTGACCGATAACGACGATGACGATGATTATGTAGACGACGACCAGGATTATGAGGAAGCAAACGATGACGCCTGGTTTCAGCCTGGTCAGTCTCATCGTAAGCAGCATAACCAATCCAGTCACAAAGAATCAAGGCATTCGTCCTCGCGAAATGCTTCAGACTCAAAAAAACATCATTCCAAAAATGGTCATGGACGGCAGCATAAAAGTTCTGGTCATTCGTCGTCAAATTCAAAATCCGACCATAAGAATTACGGAAAATCAAAGTCGTCGTCCATGAAGAAATATAAAAAATAAGAACCAGGAAGTTCTAAAAAGCTGTTTTTTCCATAAACTCAAATTGGAAAACGCCACAAAAATCAGTTCCTGCGGACAAGACGTCCGCGTTCCCTGCGGTTTTTTAGAACTTCTTAAACGTTTTAAAGTTGTTCCGATAAATGTCCCATAATAATCAAGCCTTTTGTTAACCCCAATTCGTTGACCTTGCAAACCCGGCAACGTCGAGCGAATGACAGGCGAATTCCGTTGTCGATTCCGGCTTTGATACAAACAAGACTGGCAATTCGTTTTGGTTTGTATCGATTGAGAACAGATTTCAATGTCATTCCTTTTTTTCAACGGTTTTTCCTTTTTGATTCTCTTGCAACCAATATGACGACAGCCTCAATCATTTTTTTGAAGAAAATCGTCGTTCAGGGACTTTTAATATATCATTCGAATTTATGAACAAGTTTGAGAACAATGAACGAAAACGGATTGCAAAAGAAGACTTCTAAAATCGGTTCAAATTGCTTGATTAATCATTTGAAACGAAAACCTTAATAATATTAATATTGAATAAAATGACTTTTTCGATAAAAAACAAACGTTTTCAGAATCGAAGTTATGGACGTCTCGTTGCTTTACAGACGCTTTATCAGGAAGAACTCAATCCAGGCGCTGTTTCGGAATACGGCGACAACTTTGTCTATTCCGAACTTAATCAACTTTGTTTGATTGATCAAGAAAAGAAATTGAACGACGATTCTGTCGACAATTCAGAGGAAAACCTTAACAATTTGAATTCCGAGTCGGAAATTTTGGAACTTCCTGTCAATGATTCATTAAAAATCGACAAACCGCTTCTTTATCATGAACTGCTTGACCTTGTCCATTTTGTGAAGACTTTAATCGAAGGAACGCGAAAGCATCAACAGGAAATCGACGCGAAAATTTCCGATATTGCCGCAAATTGGAGCATTTCGCGAATGCCCCCTATTGATCGCAATATTCTTCGAATGTCGATTTATGAAATGACTTTTGAGAAAACGCCAAAAGCGATTGTTATCTCGGAAGCCATAGAACTTGCCAAACGCTTTGGAACAAAAGATTCGATTCATTTTATCAACGGAATTCTGGATAAAATAACTTTATAGTTTTCCGATTCGACTTGGACAAAACAGCTCAATCAAATTCGTAACAGGAAATCATTTATGGCTTTTTTTGATAAAATCAAACAGGGACTTCAAAAAACTGTCCGAATTCTCAATACAGACGTTCGAGATTTATTTAAAACGGAAGGACGCCTCGTTGATGAGGATTTTCTTAATATGCTTTTTGAAATTCTGATTAAGACGGATATGGGAGTCGTCGCAGCGCAAGAAGCAACAGATGAAGTCGGTCATCAATTTCGCGGACGAGTTGTTGAACGGGACGCAATCATTGACGTCATCAAAGCCAAACTCAAACAATTAATGCGTCAGGAATCTGCTCCCATTCATTTTGCGAAAAAAGGACCAACTGTTATTCTTTTTTGTGGCGTTAATGGTTGCGGAAAGACGACAAGTATTGCCAAATTGACAAAATTGATGAGCGATCTTGGCAACAAAGTTATTTTGGGAGCCGCCGATACATTTCGAGCAGCCGCTGTTGACCAACTCAAAATTTGGGCCAAGCGACTCAATGTCGAGATTGTAACCGGCCCAGAACGAAGCGATCCAGCAAGCGTTGCTCATAAAACTGTAACCAGAGCGATTGAAGAATATGCGGATCTTTGTATTATTGATACAGCAGGCCGTCTTCAAACTCAAAAAAATTTAATGAACGAACTTGAAAAAATTAAGCGGGTCATCGCAAAACAGATTCCCGATGCGCCGCATGAAGTTTTTCTCGTTCTCGACGCAACAACAGGTCAAAACGGTTTGAGTCAGGCCAAACATTTTACTGATTCTGTTTCCTGCACAGGAATCATGCTAACGAAACTGGACGGAACCGCCAAAGGGGGCGCGGTCATTGCCATTCGAAAAAATGTTGGCCTTCCGGTTAAATATGTCGGTTTAGGAGAACAAGCAAGCGATATCGCAGAATTTGATCCCGATTCTTTTATCGAGGCAATGTTTGATGAAGAAGTCAAAAAATAACGCTTTTTTCGGCATATTTTACAAAAAATTAACTTCTTCATTTGTTTGCAATATGACCCCTTAATCTTAAGGCGATTGAAAAAATCTTAAGGCGATTGAAAATCTCTGTTCTTCGAGTCCGCCTGTTCAGCGAAAAATAATCAACTTCGACGGGACAGACGAACCGAAATGGGGAATCTGACGTTACAAAATTTGAACATTCTCAGGTTTTTTTCTTAAAAAACAAACAAAGCCGCCTGTTTTGTTGATATAATCGCTATAAGCCTTTTTTTAATAACTTGCGTAACGAGAATTTCGTCTCTTTTATTTTCTTCTTTCTTGACAGCCATTCAAATGAAAGCTATCTTTTATTTGACAAAAGTCAAACTTAATATTATCGTCCATATCATTTTCAAAAATTAGGAAGAAACAAAAAAAATGTCAAAATGTTCTGGTTTGTTTCTGTCTCTGCTTCTTGTAATGATTTGCCTATGGATCAACATTTGCCGCTATCCTGCGGTCTGGGTCATGATGAACGGGAATTCCGCATTCACATTAACAGAAACGTCACAAAATTCCAATAAAACGACCGAACCGTCTCAAAAGAACGATGAGTTCTCCCAGAATTCAATCGCCCCTATCAATGAAAATTCAATGAATATAATTCCCGTTTCGAATACAGAATTAAAAGAAGATTTATCAAATAATCAACTAAACAATTCATTGCAGGTCAATCAATCAACCCCTCAAAGAAATGTTGAATATTCTGGATATCAAAAACCTGCTCAACTTGCCAATAAAGAGTATTTTCATAACGCTTCCTTAACCCAACCAGTTCAGGAAAACGAAAAGCCAGAAGGTCAGAATTCATCGAACGAAACAACAGAACCAAATCCTCAATCGGACAAGTCATCTTCAACCATTTATCGCTCTTCTTTTCAAGAAACATCCGTCCTTTCTGATAAAAATGAAAATTCGTTTATCGATTCCAACGCTTCTCGAAAAATTCGATGTTATTCTCTTTATCAAGCAGTCGGTTCAGCCGAAACTAAACCGATGCTTTTTGAAACGCCAAATTATTCGAATGAAACATTTTCTCAAATCGTTCCCTGCTCGGGTTCAAAAAATTTCTAAAATAGGCAAAATAGGCAACGGTTTTTTCCCGACTCTTTATTTTTTTTCTAAAAAATTCAATGTTTTTACTGAATTTTCTTGCCTATAGCGTTTTTTTGGACGATTATATTTATACTGGTTATACCAAAAAAAGACTTTGTGTCGACTTTGCCGATTTTGTAACAAAAAATTTTACAGCTTCTGCAAAATCGACAATATGAAAGACAGGGAGGTCTTTCATTCGATGTCAATGCGAAAAAACAAGTTGAATCGAACGAATGTTTCCTGATACGAATCGCTTCAAAACAGTTTTTGACAAAATTTCTTGACAAAGAATTCGTATTTCTCCCAGGACAGATCGTTCGTTTTTGTCATGAACAGGGAAAAACCGATGAATCGGCATTTAAATCTTTTTAGTATCGTTGTTGGAGCGATCATGCTTGCGGTTTTGGCAGGATGTCAGCCGCAACAGCCCATTTTTCTTCATCAACGGGGCAATATTGCCAGTCATTATATTGCCTCAGAAACTCGATTAGAATATCCGGATACTGAAGTTCCGCATCTTGATGACGTTATGAATTCCTTGGCTCCCTTAACATTGGACAATCAAGATCCAAGCGAAGGAGAATGGCTTTTAACTCTTGACGAAGTTCGTCAAATGGCAATGGAAAACAGCAAGGTTCTTCGACAGCTTAATGGAGTCAATTATAGCGCCAATGGAATGAGCGGCATGCCGTCTCTTCTTTTGGATTATCCGTCTTCAGTTGCGACAGTCTGGGATCCGGCAATCATCGAGTCCAATCCGAACGCAGGCGTTCAAGCGACCCTTGCTGCTTATGATACAATTTGGAGTAATGAGCTCAGTTGGAATAAATCGAATTCGCCTTTCAACAATACATTTTATTATCCCAATAAAAACAAAACGGAAACAGGAACATTTCAGTCAACGTTATCGAAAACGGTTGCAACGGGCGGAAATGTTTATGCCAGCGCAGGCGCTGGATATGATTGGGGCAATTCGGATCAACGTTATTTCCCCTCTGCCTGGACTTCCTATGTTCAAGCCGGTTTTAGTCAACCGTTGCTTCGCGGAGCCGGAGTTGAATATAACCGCATTGCCGGTCCGAATGGATCGCCGGGAAACAGCAATGGCGTTCTTTTAGCGCGAATTAATGAAGATATCGCCCTTGTCGATCTTGAATTGGCTGTTCGCGATTTTCTTCAAGATATTGAAGAAACATATTGGAATTTATATTACGCATATCGAAGTTTAAGCGCAGCAGGCTCAGGTTTGAACGCCGCCTTACAATCCTGGCGATCAATTGAAGCGTCATACGAAGCGGGTCACAGACAAGGAACAACTCAAAACCTTGCCCAGGCGGCACGCAATTATCAGCAATTTCGCGTTTCAGTTCAAGAGGCTCAAAATAATTTATATAAAAATGAACGAGCTCTTCGTTATATGATTGGAATCGCGGCAACTGACGGTCGTTTGATCAAACCAATTGATGAACCAACAATCGCCAAGGTTAAATATAATTGGGAAGAAATAACAGCGGAAGCTTTGGCTCGCGCTCCTGAATTGCGAAAACAAAAATGGACGGTCAAGAAACGAGAACTTGAATTGATTGCTCAACGCAATTATCTTCTGCCGCAAGTTGATTTTGAAGGTTATTACAAATTTAATGGAATGGGGAAAGATCTGATTGATCCTTCGAATCATCGAAGCAACGCTATCGGCAGTCTGGTTCACGACAAATATCATGATTGGTCATTAGGAATTTCGTCCTCAATCGCAATAGGTTTTCGCCAGGAAATGGCTGCCGTTCGTAATGCGGAATTAATGTTGGCTCGAGAACGGGCAATCCTGCAAGAGCAAGAATTCGAGTTATCGCATAATATGGCCGACCTGTATGCTGATCTTGATCGAACCTATAATTTAATTGAAGATTATTTAACCGTTTTGCGAGCGGCTCGAACAGAATTCCGCGCTGTTTCTTCGTCCTTCATTATTGGAAACAGCACTTTATATGAAGTTTTACAAGCTCAACAATTATTGGCAGAAGCGGAAACCAATTATTATCGAATGGTCATTGATTATAATCTCGCCATTGTCAACTTAAATTATCAAAAAGGTTCATTGTTGGAATATAACGGGATAACGCTGGCCGAAGGTCCCTGGGCAAACAAAGCCTATTTCGACGCCTATCGTCGGGCTCGAGAACGCGATGCGGCTCATTATCTTGATTATGGTTTTTCGGAACCGCCGGCATTCAGCCGAGGCGTTTATCCTCAAAATCAGGGAACTGATCCGACCATTATTCCTGACGCCAATCATTCTCAAGAAAATCAGTCTGAAGAAAAAAATCAGGAAAATAATTTCAATCTGACGACAGAATGATATAAAATAGATTAGGACAACCATTGTTTAGTCAAGAACAAAAATCCTGTCATGACAAACAACGCAAAAGTTTTTGAATAAGGAATGATTTGTTTTTAATCTTTTTATTTTAGAGGACGGTCTGGAAACCGTCCTCTATTTGTTTTATAATCTCTTCTAATATTTGTTATCTATTTTCAGCGGTTCGTAAATTGGATATTTATTGAACAGGCCAACAAAAATCAAAAATTCAAATTGGACTTTTATTGATCCTTGAACTCGAAAAAAATTGACTTGAGTCTTTCTTTTAGAAAGGTTTTCGTCCAGATTTTTCTGAGTCGAGTTTTCCTTTTTAGTCCGGCAGATTTTTTGACATTTTGTTAATGAGAGGCAAAAATGCTTGACTCTGAATGAATATTGCGGATTAGAACTTTTGTTGCAATTTGAGCCGTTGTTCCGCCCAAGAATCTGCTGTTAAATCGCGACAATGCCAAAGCGTTTGATCCGTCTTGAACCCTTGGTTCGCAATCCATTTTTGTTGATCCTTTTCATTTTTAATGATTGAATAGGACAAACAGGCTTCGCCATCAAGCAAGCCCCTTTCCCTCGTTGCGAGGGTTAAAACGCTAAAAAATCCGGGATTTTGAACTGGCTGACTATAATATTTTATGAACTTAAGAAAATGTAAAACATATGATTCATGTTCGTTTATTGATTTTATGAGAAAGGGATGATAATGCGATCATTATTTATTTGGGGAATGATTTTGAGTTGTTCGCTTTTTATCGGTTCAATCTGGGCGCAAGAGAAAGATTATGAACCGTTCCAGGAACAACCAGGGGATTTTGCGCCGATGTTTCCGTTTTATATTGACGAAACGGTTCAGGATAATATTGTCAATGTTCAAACTTGGCAACCGCCGATAAAAGCGGGAAGCGACGGATTTTTAAAAGTTGAAAACGGTCATTTTGTCAACGAAAAGGGAACGGTTCGACTTCTCGGATCCAATCTTTGTTTCAGCGGGAATTTTCCTCCGAAAGAAGACGCAGAAAAGTTGGCCAAAACAATGGCTCGCTTCGGAATCAATATTATTCGGCTGCATCATATGGACAGTCGGGATATTTGGGGAAAGAATTTTAATAAGACGCAAACGATCATTGATCCCGATCAACTTGACAAACTTGATTATCTGATTAATCAACTTCAACAAAACGGCATTTATATCAATATTAATCTTCATGTTTCGCGAAAATTTAATGAAAAAGACGGTTTTGAAAATGCAGATCAACTTCCCGAGCATAATAAAGGACTCGATAATTTTGAACCCCGAATGATCGCCTTTCAAAAAAAATATGCCAAAGACCTTTTAACTCATATCAATCCTTATACCCAAAAGGCCTATATTAACGATCCCGGCGTTGCAATGATTGAAATCAACAATGAAAACTCCGTCGTTGCGAGCTGGTCCTGGGGACAACTGGATTCGCTTCCTGAACCTTATTGTTCAACTTTTCGAGAACTTTGGAACGATTGGCTTCTTAAAAAATATAAAACAACCGAAAATCTTAAAAAAGCCTGGAAATGTGAAGAGATTCCGTTGAGCGAAGAAATCATTTCCGATGGCAACTTTCCAAAAGATTTAACATTATCTGGAAATCCAAACGGCTGGGAATTACAACGAGACAGCCAATCGAAAGCCGATATTCAAATTGTCGATTCTTCCGAAAAAACGGATTCGAATGTCGGCAATATTTTAAAAATTGATATTCAAAAAATGGGATCGGAAAGTTGGATTCCTCAACTTCATCGAAATGGTTTGAGCGTTCAGGGAGAAACGCTTTATACGCTTTCCTTCAAAATGCGAGCCAAGGATATTTCGAAAGTTTCCGTCGGCGTTATTGAAAATCATGCCCCTTGGAGCGATCTTGGTTTTCGAGACGAAATCGACGTTTCCGATCAATGGAAAGACTATTCCTTTTCCTTTTTAACAGTTCGAGATGATCCTCAAGCCCGAATTACATTCGGAAGTTTCGGCCAAGGTTCTGTTGAAATTGCCAACGTCTCTCTCAAAACAGGCGGTCAAATCGGTTTTCCGACAGAGCAATCGCTTGAAAATAAATCAATTCAGATTCTTAAACGTTCCAATAACAGTTGGGGCGTTACGCCAGCCGTTTATGCCGATTGGTCGTTATTTCTTTATGATCTCGAAAAGAATTATTGGAACGAGATGTTCCGTTACATTAAAGACGAATTGAAAGCTCAACAACCCATTACCGGAACGCAATTGCAATACGGTTTTTGGTATAATCAGGCGAATCTGGATTATTGTGACATTCATGCCTATTGGAATCATCCGGTTTTCCCCAAGCGTTCCTGGGACGGCAATAATTGGTATGTAACCAATACATCGCTGGCAAATCATCCCGTTAATGGAACGCTCGGCAATTTGGCAACGCTTCGCGTTTTGAATCGCCCATTGACTGTGAGCGAATATGATCATCCTTATCCTAATCTTTATTGCGCCGAAGGAAATCCGATGATTTGCGCTGTTGGCGCTTTTCAGGATTGGAGCGCTGTTTATCAGTTTGCCTGGTCTCATGGTTCTGATTTTTATCGAAAATCCGTTTCAAGTTTTTTTGATATGTGCGCCAATCCTGTCAAATTAGTCCATTTGCCTGCTTGTTATGCTTTATTTGTTCGGGGCGATATCCAAAGCGGCCCGGGAAAATTCCAATATTCGCCTGAAATGTCGGAAGAAAAAGAAAAATCGATTATGAAGGAAAGCCTCAGCGGTTATCATCGATCGCTTTCCGGTTTAAAACTTGATCGTTCGCTTTCTCTTGCCGTTTTTGCCGGTCTGGATTTGACGGATTTAAAGGTCAACGCCCCCAAATCCGATTCAACGTCGAGTTCGTTGTCGAAAATTCAAAAGATTTCAAATTGGAATGAACTTCCGGAATCGTTGGGAAATCCGAATAAAAAATGGATTCGCAATGAGTTTGGCGAAATTTTTTGGAATTTTGTTGAAGAAAATGCGGGTTATTTTCAGGTCGATACGCCGAACAGCAAACTTTTTAGCGGATTTATCAATGATCGAACATTCGATTTTGATGCGTTAACCTTGATTCCTGGCAAAACGCGATTAAATTGGGCAACCATTTCAATCGTTAAAACTTCCGAGGTTGATTCAAACGCTCAAAAAAAGGATATTTTGTCTTCAGGACGTTATTTGATAACCGCAACCGGATTTATAAAAAATCGGGACGCCATTTTGATCGATATGGGGGGAAACAAAATAACAACCGCATTGGATTATGGCGGTTCCTCGGGACAGGCGCCTGTCCTCTGCGAAGGAATCCCGCTTCAATTACTATTGAAGAATCTTGAATCGAATAAGGTTCAGTTATTTGCTTTGGATCAAAATGGTTCGAGAAAAGAAGAAATTCCTGTCAATCAAACGACAGATCAGGTTTGTTTTCAGTTGAAACCCGAATATCAAACGCTTTGGTATGAATTGATCATTGAAGATTAATCTTCTGCCCAAACCGATGAAAAAGTCCGAATTTTGTATTCGGACGCCAAACAACGAAGGGCGGATTGCAGAAGGCAAGGCGTCTCATTCCCGTTTCGAGTTCGACAGGAACTGTTTTCTCATTTTTTGTTGAAGAATGATTTTTCAGAAAAACGAGAAAACCTTGTTCATTAACGATTCAAACTGGTTGTCTGCAACTTTTGGTTTTGTGATTAAACGACAACGAATAAGACGAAAATTTTAATTATCGCAACCGTAACGATTAAAATCTTCGCTTTTCGATTACGTAATCCCTAAAATTAGTCTCGTTGATAAAAGATTTGAAAAAACTTCAAGGGATTTGATTAAGAATCTTTCAGGAAATGTTTCATTGTTGGCAATTGTTTTCCAAAACAAAAATAACAAAGTTCTCCCGATTTCAAAAAGCGGGAAACTCCCTTGGAAAAAAAACGCCGCATTATATAATGGAAGGAAATTCGTTTTTGCAAGCTTCCAATTAACAGGACAGCTCAACCCGTATAACAACTCAAAATTCAGTCGAATCAACAATGCGAATATTATCAGGAATTCAACCAACCGGTCGTTTTCATTGGGGCAATTATTTCGGAGCGATTCAACAATATATCGCTCTTCAAGGCGATAAAGAAAAAGCTTTTTATTTTATTGCCAACCTTCATGCTTTAACAACAGTCCGCGATCCTGAACGAATGCGACAAAATGTTTATGACGCCGCTCTTGATCTGCTCGGACTCGGACTTGATCCGGAAAAAGCGACGCTTTTTGTTCAATCTGACGTTCCAGAAGTTTCGCAACTGACTTGGCTGATCATGACCGTAACGCCAATGGGACTCCTTGAGCGTTGCCATGCTTATAAAGAAAAAAAGGCGCGAGGATTAACGGCGGACACAGGATTGTTCGCTTATCCGGTTTTAATGGCCGCAGACATTTTGATTTATGACTCGAATATCGTTCCTGTCGGCGAAGATCAAATGCAGCATATCGAAGTTGCGCGAGATATTGCGGGCAGTTTCAATTATCTTTTCGGCAACGTTTTTGTTCTTCCCAAAGGAAAAGTTCTTGACTCATCAGCCAAAGTTCCCGGAACAGACGGCGAAAAAATGTCGAAAAGTTATGGTAATACGATCGAATGTTTTGAAGATTTAAAAGTTCAACGCAAAAAAATAATGCGGATAACAACCGATTCGCGCCCAATGGAAGAGTCCAAAGACCCGGAAATTGATCATCTTTTTCAGCTTTATTCCAACTTTGCGACTGATTCTCAACGAGAAGAAATGGCGGCGCTTTATCGTCGCGGCGGCTTTGGTTATGGGCAGATCAAAAAAGAGTTGGCCGATGTCGCAGAGGCTTATTTTGCCGACGCTCGAAAACGTCGGGAAGAATTTGCCGCCCAACCGGAACTTGTTCGAGAAATTCTGGCGCAAGGGGCTGCTCGCGCCCGCCAAAAGGCCGCAGAAGTTCTTCTTCGAGCCGAAATCGCTTGCGGAATAAAATAATGAATTGTTTGTCTTGAGGAAGGTTGCCTTGTCTCGAGATCGATATTTATTTCAAGCGAACTTGTCTCGCGTTTCGATTGTTTGAAATAATTTGAAACGCAACTCCTAATTCAAATTGTTTAAATGGAATTTTCATGAATATCGTTATTGTTGGAATCGGTTATGTCGGACTTGTAACGGGAACCTGTTTTACTGAAATGGGCAATCGCGTTATTTGCGTCGATTCAAATCATGAAAAAATCGAAAATTTGCAAAAAGGAGAAATACCGATTTATGAACCGGGTCTCGAAGAAATGGTCAAACGGAATATGTTGTCCGGCGACCTTTGTTTTTCGACTCAACTAGCTCAATCTTTGGTTAAGGCTCAAATCGTTTTCATTGCCGTTGGAACGCCAATGGGAGAAAATGGCTCTGCCGATCTTCAATATGTTCTTGCCGTTGCCGATGAAATCGGAACGTTTATGAACAAAAATTTGATTATTGTCAACAAATCAACGGTTCCTGTTGGAACAGCGGACAAAGTTCGTCAAACCATTCAAAAAGCGATTCAACGTCGAATTGATCAAGGAGACGAAAAAGCAGGAAATCTTAAATTTGATGTTGTCAGCAATCCAGAATTTTTGAAAGAAGGCTCAGCTGTTGCCGATTTTATGAAACCGGATCGCGTTGTTATTGGAGCCGATTCCGAACGATCCCGCAAAGTTATGAAAACGCTTTATGAACCGTTTATGAAAAAAGGAAATCGAATTCTTTCAATGGATATTCGAAGCGCTGAAATGACGAAATATGCGGCAAACGCAATGCTCGCGACTCGAATCAGTTTCATTAATGAAATTTCCCGACTTTGCGATAAAGTTGGCGCAAACGTCAACAAAGTTCGTCAGGGAATCGGAAGCGATTCGAGAATCGGTTCCGCGTTTCTTTTTCCCGGTTGCGGTTATGGCGGAAGCTGTTTTCCCAAAGATATTCGCGCCTTAATTAAAACAATGGTTGACAATCAAGTTGAACCGATTTTGCTTCAAGCGGTTGAAAATGTCAATACGGAACAGAAAAAAGTCGTTTGGAAACGCGTTGTTCAACGTTTTGGAAATGATCTTTCCGGCAAATCATTTGCCATTTGGGGACTTGCTTTTAAGCCAAATACAGACGATATGCGCGAGGCTCCAGCAACAATAACTGTTGAAGAATTATTAAATCGCGGCGCCTGCGTTCGAGTTTTTGATCCGAAAGCAATGAATCAAGCCAAAAATCAATATTTTCGGCATTTGGATAATAATCGAATCTATTATGCGTTCGATAAATATGACGCATTAGATGATTGCGAAGCTCTTTTACTTTTGACTGAATGGTCTTGTTTTCGCAGTCCGGATTTCGATGAAATTCGTTCTCGTTTGCAAAGCCCCATTATTATCGACGGTCGGAATCAATTTGAAAGTTATGACTTGAATCAAAACGGATTTGAATATTACGCAATCGGAATTCCTGGAAAGCTCAATATCTCATGAAAACCATACTTTTGACTGGAAGCGCCGGTTTCATCGGATTTCATGCCGCCCAAAAACTGATTGAACGCGGAGATTTTGTTTTAGGAATTGACAATCTTAACGATTATTATGACATTCGCCTTAAAAAAGATCGATTAAATCATTTAAAAACGTCCCCTCAACGCGATTTGTTTCGATTTGAGAAGATTGATTTTTCTGATCGAAAGGCCGTTTCCCTGTTATTTCGGAACAACAACTTTTCTCATGTTATTCATTTGGGAGCTCAAGCCGGCGTTCGTTATTCTTTGACCCATCCGGAGGCTTATATCAAGAGCAACATGACGGGATTCTATAATATTTTGGAAGAATGCCGTCAACATTCGATCAAACTGACTTTTGCGTCCTCAAGCTCTGTTTATGGCAACAGCAATGATATTCCTTTTTCCATCCAACAAAGAACGGATCAACCAATCAGTCTTTATGCGGCGACCAAAAAATCGAATGAACTTCTGGCGTTTTCTTATTCTCATTTATATGATTTGCCAATCATCGGACTTCGCTTTTTTACTGTTTATGGTCCTTGGGGACGACCGGATATGGCGATTTTTCGTTTTGTTGACGCCATTTTAAATAAACGTCCTGTTGACATTTATCATTTCGGTCAAATGCGTCGCGATTTTACTTATATTGACGATGTTATCGACGGTCTGCTTCATGCCAATGATTTGATTCCTGACGACTGTAATCTCAAATCGAATTTATCAACCCCAACCTCTTTTTCTCCGCAACAATCAAGCAAAGACGATTCCCCAAAAGTTAATAAAAACGCAATTCAAAGCGAACATGAAACGCTTTCTGATAACTTCCCTAAAACAATGAGCGTCATCGATTCAAACATTGCCGCGATCGATAATCGAAGAGACAATGTTTTTCAAAATGCCAACGAAAAAGCGAAATCAGCATCGATTATCAATAAAAATGTTCCTTTTCGCCTTTATAATTTGGGAAATCATCAGCCCGTTGAACTTCTGTATTTGATCGAAATCATTGAAAAAGTCACAGGAATCAAAGCGATTAAAAATCTGTTGCCGATGCAGCCCGGCGACGTTCAAGAAACATTTGCTGATATCGACGAATCAATTCAGGATTTACAGTTTCATCCCAAAACGACCATTGAAGAAGGAATTTCTCATTTTGTTCAATGGTTCAACTCTTATTATCATCGTTAATGCTTTTCATTATTGTTTTCCCCAAAGGAAATTATTTTTTGTGTCAATATTCGTTGTAAAGATAAAAAAATGGCTAAATCAGGAAAAGATAAAAAGAAAACGACCTTGGATTCAAACGAACGAGTTGTCAGCGAAAATCGAAAAGCGAAACATGATTATCATATTTTAGAAACGCTTGAATGCGGCCTGGTTCTTCTCGGAAGCGAAGTCAAAAGTTTACGAAATGGAACGGTTTCTCTTTCAGAAGCTTATGCGAAAGTCCGAAATGGCGAAGTCTGGCTTGTCAATTGTGATATTCCTGCCTATTTTGAAGCCTCTCATTTCAATCATCGTCCAAAACGAGATCGAAAATTGCTTCTTCATCGTCGAGAAATATTACGATTTGCCAACCGCGCTCTTGAAAAAGGCTTGACCCTTGTTCCGCTCAAACTCTATTTTAGTAATGGAAAAGCCAAACTTCTTCTCGGACTCTGTAAAGGAAAGCAAGATTATGATAAACGCGACTCCGCTAAAAAAGCCGATATGGATCGCGGATTGCGTCAAACGATGATGTATCGGCGCTAAAAAGAGAAAATCAATTCCCTTTTATTTCGCAAAAACGCTGAAAAAGGGGAAGAAATAACCAAATTGGTTTTGGTTTATCGTTTCAAGCAAAATCAGATTATAATTTGAATTCTGTTGCTCTTTCTGCCTTCGAAAGAAAAGGGGGCTCCCTGAATTTTCCAAGGGGGGCTTGACCTTATTTCTTCCGATATGAAAATGTTGGATATAAATGGGAACGTTCTCATTTGAATATTGTCTCCATAAGAGACCGAGGTTGTTTTCGAGCAACGTTAAGCATCTCGAACAAGAGAATTGATTTGAGGTTGGCCAAAAAAATAGGCGTCTAAACGCAACAACTTTTAGAGTTGACTGGGAGCCTGATTCATTTAAAAAAGGCAAAAATATCCTCAAAACATTCTTTCTTTATGAATGGAAACAATTAACGATCATCAAAAAGATTTTTTGCTTGCGGAAAGGCATCGGATGAATTCTCCACAAATCAAGCGGGCGTTGATCAGTGTCAGTAATAAAATGGGATTGACGGATTTTGCAAAAGAACTCGTCGCGGCGGGCGTCAAAATTTTCAGTACAGGGGGAACCAAAAAACATCTTCAACAAAACGATATTCCGGTAACAGACATTACCGATTATACCGGTTTTCCTGAAATGATGGACGGGCGACTTAAAACATTGCATCCGAAAGTTCATGGCGGAATTCTTTGTCGTCGCGATAACGCCGAAGATATGGATATCGCCGCAGATCACGGAATTGAACCTTTTGATTTGATTGTCGTCAATTTATATCCTTTTGAAGCGACGGTTGCCAAAGAAGGAGTAACCGATGCTGAAGCGATCGAAAATATTGATATCGGCGGGCCAACAATGGTTCGAGCGGCCGCCAAAAACCATGAATTTTGCACAATCGTTACAAACCCGGGGCAATATTCAATCGTTCTTGAACAAATCAAAGCAACCGGTCGAACAACGTTGGCATTGCGTCGCAGTTTGATGTTGGACGCTTTTTCCCATACTGCCGCCTATGATACAGCGATTTCTCAATTTTTCGCTGGTCGAAATGACAAAGAGACATTTCCCGGAGCAATAACCGCTCATTATACGAGATCAACGGTTTTGCGTTACGGCGAAAATCCGCATCAACAAGCTGCTCTTTATGCCGAAACGAAAAATCAGGCGGCCAATATTGTTGCTTCTCGTCAATTAAATGGGAAAGAATTATCCTATAATAATATTCTTGATTTGGATGCCGCATTAACGTTTGTTCGATCTTTTGATCAACCCGCTGTTGCCGTTTTAAAACATAACAATCCTTGCGGAGCGGCAGTTGATTCTGTTCTTTCCAAAGCGGTTGAAAAAGCAATGGCAGGCGATCCGTTAAGCGCTTTTGGATCCATTTTGGGGTTCAATCGCGAAGTTGATGCAGCTTCTGCAGAATTTTTAGCAACTCCTGGTTTATTTGTCGAAGCGATTGTTGCTCCCAAATTCTCTCCCGAAGCGCTGGAAATATTAACGACAAAACCAAAATGGAAGCTCAATGTTCGACTTCTCGAATGCGGGTCTTTATCGACCAAACCGTCTCGTTGGATTACTCGACCGATTACAGGCGGCGCTCTGCTACAGGAAGCGGATGTTGCAAAAGACCCGGAAGATCAATGGCAGGTTGTTACGGAAGTCAAACCAACAGAAGAACAGATGAATGATCTTCGTTTTGCTTGGGAAGTTGTTCGTCATGTCAAGTCAAACGCCATTACAATCTGCAAAAACGGAATGCTTTTAGGAGCTGGCGCTGGTCAAATGAGTCGCGTCGATTCGGTTAAAATTGCCGTTGAAAAAGCAGGCGATCGAATTAAAGACGCTGTTCTTGCTTCTGACGCCTTTTTTCCGTTTCCCGACGGCATTGAAGCGGCCAAAGATGTTGTTGCGGTCATTCAACCCGGCGGATCTCGTAACGACAGCATTGTTATCGAGACCTGTAATAAACTTGGAATCGCTATGGTCTTTACAGGACGTCGCCATTTCAAACACTAATTTAATATTGGTTCAATAAAATCCTGGTTTTTGCAATCGAAATAACCCATTAATAATATTGGCAAGATTTTTGTCTAAAAAACTTCTTGATTGATATTCAAGCCTATTGAAAACAGGACCGTTCGATTCGCTGGTCCGGCAACAACAGGCTGATTAAAAAGGGCAAAATCGGTTGCCAAACCGGGATTCGTTCGAATCGGTCTTTAGCGCTCCCCCTCGTTTTTTCTATTTTAATGGCTAGAATAATTATTAGAGAATATTATATTTCGACAATAATGTTTTTTCTTTAGTTATTTTATTGTCATCAATCATTTTTCCTTGATCTTTTTATATTTTATATTCTGTCATTTCGGAGCGTTTTATGCATATTATTATATTTGAAGACAATTTTGTTCCTTTCTTATATCCAGTTACTATTGGTCGCGCGGCTTTTTCAATCAGTGTCGGCTCTCTTCGACTGTTAAACCTTGTTCATGAATTAAAGGGAGAACTTGAATTAATTGTTCGTCCCCATTTAAAAGAGATCATTCATTTAGATATTCCCAACATTTGGACAGCTCAACAGGGAAAAAGAAAGGGGCCTGTTTTGGCAATCAATGCGAGAACGGTCCCAGACGCTAACATGGTTGCCATTTGGAAAAAACTCCTTTCTTCTGAAATGCCAAATTGTATTTATCGAAATGGGACGGAAATTATTGCCGCTCGTTTGGATGACGCATCCGTCTTACCCGATCAAGATATCGGTTCCGCTCAACTTCTTGGTTTAATTGATGACCTTAAACTTCAGGATATTCCGGTTCCAAAATCAGTTGCCTTGCTCAATCATCCCTCCGATATCATTCGACATCATCTTCGAGTTTTTAACAACAATATTGAATATCGAATCAAAAATGGGGATTATTTGGAAATCAAAGAGGGCGTTTTCATTCCTCGCGAAACCAATAATCCGCCTAAAATCGGCGAATTCTTTGTCAGCGATTGCCGAAACGGTCCGATCATAATCGAATCAGGAGTCGACATTGGCCCGTTTTGTTTCATTCGCGGGCCGGTTTATATTGGTCCCAAAAGCAAAGTCATCGAACATGCGGCAATCAAAGACGATGTTGCGGTCAGTTCAATTTGTAAAATTGGCGGCGAAGTTGAAGCGTCGGTTGTCGAGCCCTATACAAACAAGCAGCATCACGGATTTTTAGGTCACAGCTATTTGGGAAGCTGGGTTAATTTGGGAGCAGGAACTTGCAATAGCGATCTCAAAAATTCCTATAATGAAGTTTGTATGGAATCTCCTTTGGGAAAACATCGATCGGGAATGCAATTTTTGGGTTGCGTGATCGGAGATTATTCGAAAACAGCCATTAATACGAGTTTGTTTACTGGAAAAACAATTGGCGCCTGCAGCATGAATTATGGATTTGTGACAACCGCTGTTCCCAGTTTTGTCAATTATGCTCGTTCTTTTGGCCAAATAACGGAGATTCCAGTCGAAGTTATGGTTGCGACGCAAGCAAGAATGTTTGCCAGACGAAATGTTGATCAGCGTTTATGCGACTCGCAACTTCTTTATGATATGTATGAATTGACGCGTCATGAACGTCAACTCGCCAGCGAACCGTTATCGCTTTAAGGAAAAACGTCCGCTGACAAAACTAACAAAACTAATAAAACCAACAAAACTGATTAAAGTTCTGATTAAAATGGACGCATTTTTCGTTGACGCGTAAAAAATGGGAGACAATAATCCCCAAGACCAAATTTTATGTCGATGACAATTGAATTCAAAACAACAAAATTGCAATTTCGTTAATTTTATTGATTTGCGATACTGTTTTTAGCAATTATTAAAGGATTCTTTTCAAAACCAATTATCGAAAAAGATTGTTATTCGAAACCAAATCGACAACAAGCTTAGCGTTTTTGTCATTAATTCGTCGTTGCCGGGCTTGCGAGTCCGGTTTTCAAAGGGCTTAAATCCGATGAGATGCCCGATGTTTGTCGTTCAATTTAAAAAAACCAATCAACATTTGACCGTTTGAAGAACTGACCAATCATTTGAGACGCTTATTTATATTCAATCCCAATGAATTTCATTGACGTTAAACATTTCATCCAATAATTCTTCGCAACTTTTTAATATGTCTTCAACAAGATGCGGAATTGAATATAAATAAAGAGTTTCCTGACCGGCATTCCAATCTTGCTCGGAAACAATGCTGATTTGGTCAGGCGTGTCCTGAACAATCCAAAATTTGATTTTATTGGGCGCCGTTTTCCAATAGACCTCTGAGATTTTTTCTTTTTCAAAGGAACAGAGAATAAGATTCTCATTCTGATTCAGTTCATATTTCTGGCCATTCATCCAAACGACGCGGCGATTGTTATCAAGATCAGAAAGCTTATCTTCAAGAAATTCCGCTGATTTAATATTGATGTTTTGTTCGTTTTTTAACGATTGGGACGAAATTTCTCCAGAAATGCTTAACGATTCTGGACGAACAACGATATCCTCAATCAAAAAAAATCGATCTTTTGGAAGCGGATGAGATTGAGACATTTTGTTTTCCCTTAAATCTGTCTGGATTATCTTTTTGCTGTTTTCGCCGAAAACAACTTCAATAAATCAATCCAACCAAAACAGGCCAAACGTTTGGCGGCAAAAACGACGAACTTTTATCTTATACAGCCCTTATCATTTAGCAAAAACGAGAAAAAAGTCGACAAAAACGGCAAGTTCTTTTGAACAATAAAGAATTCCTCGCGTTTTTTCAGGACAAAAACCCGTCTCAAAAAGAATAACCAGCCCATTTTTCTCAAACAAAATCTTCGACAAAAGTTCGATATTATTCGAATTTTAAGCCGTTTTCGATTGAACTTGAATTAATGAATTCTGTTAAAATTATATAAAACGAGGCCAACAGATTCAATCTTGACCTTTTTAACTTTCCCCTTTTCATTTGGAATTAAAAGGATCTAAAGTTGATTCAATGTTATCGTTGAGCCAAATCTTTATCCGCAATTCCGTCAAAACCGAAACGTCGGATTTGCAAACCCGCTCAAAGGCGGGCTTGCAAAAAGGCAAATTGCCCTTCATAACAACGCTTTGAGTTATCTTTCGCCATTCTTCGGCAAGGACTGCCTTACTTTATCATAACAACCGGTTCTTTTGGCCAAAACCATAAAATGTTCCAATCAGGAAGTTCTAAAAATTTAAATTTTTCAATAAACTCCATTCGGAAAACGTCACGAAAACCAGTTCCTGCGGACAAGACATCGACGCTCCCAGCGGGTTTTTAGAACTTCCTGATTGAGTTTCAAAAGAGTAACCAGAAGTTGTCAGATTATAAGAAAACAATCGTCATTAAAAGCAGAATCGGAAACAAAATGAAAATACTGTAAACCATATAACCAAAAAAGCTCGGCATTTTGACGCCGGATTGTTCTGCAATCGCTTTGACCATAAAATTCGGACCATTTCCAATATAAGTCATTGATCCCATAAAAACAGCTCCCAAAGAAACCGCAACTAATAACGCCAAAGGAACCGGAACTCCCGATTTCTCTTCGGCAAGCTTTATTTCTGCGGCAAGTTTTTCCGCTTTTTCGGTTTCTCCTTCTGCCTTGAGTTTTTCGAGCTCTGTTGCCGAAGCCGCTTTCGCTGTTTCAAAGAAAACGAGATAGGTCGGAGCATTATCCAAAACGGATGAAAGCGAACCGGTCATCCAAAAAAATTGTTGAGGTTCATTCAATTGAATTTTTTGACCATATTTATTCGCCGCTTCCGAAATAACGGCGCCTTTGGCATTTAATATTTGAAGAGGCGCTTGCATACAAAGGAAAATCCCAAAGAATAACGCTGCAACTTCGATTATCGCTGCATAATTAAAATTATTCGCCTTTCGGATGGAATATGAACCAAATATCAATGAAATGCAAACCATAAGAAGTTGGACGATTTCGCGGAAGAACATCCAAGGTTTCCAACCGCAAATTTCCTTGCTCGGATCAAGAAACATAACAGCTAAAATAACGCCGATCAAGCAGAAAAGATTTGGAAACAGACCGGCTATTCGCAACGGTTTTCGCTCTATTTCGTCCTTAATAATATTGGCCGACGATTCTCGACGATAAAACCAAAGCGAATCCCAAAGGAAATAGAAAGCAATCAAAATTCCATTGACGAACATCCATTCTTTCCAAAGACTTGTCGTCCAAAGAAAATCAACGCCGCGCAAATAACCAAGGAATAAAGGCGGATCGCCGATCGGAAGCAAACAACCGCCGCAATTACAAACGCAAAAGATAAAGAAAACAATTGTATGAACCTTATATTTTCGCTCTTTGTTCGTTTCAAGAAGAAGGCGAATGAGCAACATTGCGGCTCCCGTTGTTCCAACAAAGCTCGCTAAAGTGGCGCCTATTGCCAGAATAATCGAATTAATAAAGGGCGACGCTTTTAAATCGCCTGATATTCGAATTCCGCCAGAAATCGTAAACAGCGCAAATAAAAGAACAATAAAAGCGATATATTCATTAACAATCGCATTGACAAAAATTGTCCAACCCATTGCCAAAGCGCCGTCCTGAGGCGTTACGAGTTGATGAGTCGGCCAATGCAATGCGATCGGAAAATCGCAGGCAAAAGCATAATAAGCAATAGTCACAAGTCCTAAAACAGCCGCAACGATAAATCGATTCAAATTGCTTTCCCACCAGATTTCCGTCGCCGGAATCAATGGCAAAACCGCAATGCAAAGAAGCAAAATACAGAACGGAGTAATCATCCAAATCGGGGGAATTGCTTCCGCAGAATGTTCTGTTGCTTCAGCGTTTTCCTCTAAATGGACATTCTCTGCTTGAGCGGCAGCGTCAGACAACCCCTGATCGACAGATTCTGCATGATCGCCAGACGAAAGGGCGTTTTCCCCGTTTGTTACTGATTGTTTGTCCTCAGTCATTGAGACTGCTTGTTCGTTGGGATCAGAAATCTCTGAATCAGCAACAGAATCAGAGGAAGTTGCAACCGCTTCGGAATGATCGACTGATTCTTCAGAAACTTCCGATTCATGATGAGCGGCAGAATGTTGCGCGGCAGTCCAACTTTGCGGTTTTCCTGCCCAAATCAGACCGGCATAAATGAGAAAGACGACCAAAAGCGCAATGACAACAGGAATGGCAGAGGGCGTCTTGGGTTCGACATGATGAGCGTCATGACCCGACGTTGTTTCGTTTTGGGACATTAGTTCTCTCCAAAAATTTAAGGTTTTCGATAAACGCGCTCGATTTTTGGCAATCAAGCAAATTTTATCTATTAGACCAAAATTTCGACTTTTTTCAAGAGGGCAATTTTTGAAGAATTCAAGCAAAAATGATTGAAAGAAACAATCAAACAAAATGAAAAAATCGCAGAATCAATCAGAACAACGGGCTCTCCGCCCCATTTTAATCCGGCGCGTCATCGGTCTAAAAGTCAAGCCGGACTATGAATCGAACAAACGATTTTCAATCGGCGGCTTGAATATCAACGACTGACAATCTTATTCGTTTGCAAACAAGATGATTCTGTTTTGCTTTGAAACAAAAGAGCTATGAAAATGCATACATTAAAGCGGATTATGAACGTCAATCGGACCTTCTGGGAACGGCATATTGCTCAACGGCAGAAACATTGGACAATTGGAACGCATCGGAATCGGCAAATCATGATCTTTCCACATAATCATCGAATCGTCAGGAAGTTGCCAACCTTGATCATGATAAAATGAGATCAACGGTTCTTTACAAAAAAGAATGGCAAATAAATAACCAAGTTTGGTTGACTCTTTTATGGCCAGAGAAAGAAGTTGATGAGCCAAACCGGAATGACGTTCTTCTTCTGCAACCGAAACTCCTTGAAAACTCGCGACAGTATAGCGCCAATTCCAACAAGTCGTTATTGTTCGTTCAACAATAGCAACATGCCCGATTATTTCATTGTTGTCATTAAACGCCAAAACAGTAAAAACCGGCGGCGCATCATGCCAGGTTCTTCGATATTGAAAAACAGAAGCCCAATCTGGAAATTGTTCGCATAAAAAAAGCCTGATTTGGGAATCCAACGTCGGATTGATCTGAGTTTCCTCAAATTTTTCAACAGAAGCTAAAACAACCATTTCCATTTTCCCTTTCCGTTGAAAAAGGAAAAGAACAGCAAATGAGAAAACAGCTTGAGCCGAAGTTCGTCTCAATCTCAGACTCAAGCAACAATCAAACTATTATATCGAATAAAAATCAGCTGACCAGTAAGCGTTTCAGAAAAAAATTTATCGCGTTATCGTATGATAAACTTTTCCTTCAATTCCGGGAACGCTGATCTTGTAACGACCATTTTCATCGGGAAGATTGCAAGGTTGATCATCCCAGGAATAACCGGTTGGGGCCAAAGAGGGACCGTCAAGCGCTTGTTCCCAAGTCATTCGTTTGCCGGTATAGCAAACTTCGCGTCCCATAATGCCCATCATCGTTGCCTTGGCCATATAATCGCCATTATTGATCGGGTCGCCATTGCGAATCGACTTATAAAGTTCAATATGTTCAAGCGTATACATATCGGACGGAACCAGTTCCTGCTTATAAATGACGTTGCCGTCGAGATCGGTTATACGACCGCCGCCCAAGATTGTTGCGAACCCTTTCGTTCCGGCGAAATGAGCGTTGTTCTCTCCCCAACAACCGTCTTGCTGACGGCAATAGGAATAAAAGGTCGTTCCATTGGGATACTCAAAAACAACCGCCATTGAGTCATAAATATCCCCGTAAGCCGGCTGTTCAACCCGTTGCATTCTTGCGCCAATTCCATAAGCCGAGGACGGCGGAACGTCATTCATTGCCCAAAGAGCTTTGTCGAGAGTATGAACATGTTGTTCAACATTATAATCGCCGGAAAGCCAGGCAAAATTATACCAATTCCGAACCTGGAACTGCATTTCTGTATCATTTTCCAATCGAGGGCGATTCCAGAGTTTGCCGGTTAAATAGGTTAAACGAGCAGAAACGATATCGCCGATTGCGCCATCAAGAACGCGTTGCATCATATCATTAACGTTGAGATCATAACGCCAGCAGAGGCCGGAAACCAATGAAAGACCTTTTTCCTTCGCTATGGCTGTTGATTCCATAACGCTTTTAATCCCCGGCGCGTCGGTTGCAACCGGTTTTTCACAGAAAACATGCTTGCCCGCTTCAACGGCAGCTCGAAGCGAAATCGGACGGAAACCAGGCGATTCGCAAAGAAGAACAACATCGCTTTCCGGAATGACCTGTTTATACGCTTCCAAACCTGCAAAAGTAGTCTCTTCTGTTGCGGTTACCCGATCTCCATAAGCGGCTTTCAAACCTTCAACGGCGCCTTGAGCATTCGCCAAAAAAGCGTCGCCAACGGCAACGATCTGAACATTGGGATCGGCATTGAGCGCATTGACCGCTGCTCCGCGTCCTCGACCGCCGCAACCAATCAGCCCGACCTTGATTATATTGTCTTCGGACGCATGAACACGCGGCGCTGAACCAAGTCCAACTGCTGTTCCGGCAAGAACACTGGTTTTAAGAAAATGACGTCGCGATAATTGATTTGGCATCTTAATCTCCTCGATAAAAGTATGGGATAAAAAATCCATTTGATTCACAAATGGTCTGTAAAAACAGAAAACTTCTTCGTGTTTCTCTTACTATACCAATTTGAGAAGTTCGTTTCAAGAACCTTTTTTAATTTTCTTCAAAATTAATGATTGACTATCCCTTTTTTGACATCATCAAAGTCGACAACTCATTTAGACGCGATTCGATTAAAATCGGCTCGCTGAATCGTAAGCCCGACAACGACGCGAATGATAAAAGAGCGAAAAGTTGCCCTTTCCTGCTTCAAAAAATCCGCTGACCGTTGACTCCGCCTACGAAGGCAAGAAACGAATATTTAACGAGCATGACATAACCCCTTTATGTTAGAAATTCGTTTATGATCAGTTTTTCTGAGACAATAACTGCTTGTCAATAATTCTCTTTGACTTTTATTTTTTAAAATGAAATCAAACTGTACGATTTATCAATAGTTTGAAATGTTGCCGTTTTATTTGAACATCAAGAAAGAAATGCAATCCTTTTTATAACGAACCAGGCTCGTTTCAATATATCCATATTAAACTTTTAATTTTCCTGGTTGCGTTTGTCTCAACTTTGAATTATTGAGTTCTTGAAGGAAATTCTAAAAACTCGCCGGGAACGGACGTCTCGTCCACAGAAACTGGTTTTCGTAACATTTTCCGAATTGAGTTTATTGTAAAAAAGAGGTTTTTAGAACTTCCTTTGAATTTGTCTTAAGTTGTCTTCTCGTTAAATCGCAACGAATTTCTTTTCATTTTGGACGGAAAATTCAGACCGGTTCAGGTCATTTTTTGGTTTTCAGAACGATCCGACAATCTTCGCCAATCTTTGTTCGCTGATTCCGATTTCTCTGATTTTCAAAAACGAATTATATCAGTCGATTTGAGTCTGCTAATTGTTCCGTCCGTAATTCTTATATGAATCATTATGAAAGAAAATGCGTTTTTTCAAAAGATTTTTTCCTGTTCGTCATTGAGTCATTTAAAAGGATCATTGCTTCTTGAGGAAGATCAACAAGTTCATTTTTATCAAGGCGAGGCAAACAAATGTTTGCAATTGGAACATGACTTTTTTCATCGCCGTCTTGAAACAAAGGAATGGATTGATTTGGCAGGTTCGCCCCCAAATGGATTGGTTTTTATCGGTTGTCTTAACAACGAGATTATTCTGGATGTTGTTGAACCAATTCATTTAGGTCTGGTCTCCTCTTTTCATATTTTCAAAAACAAACAAAAATGCCATTTGAGCATTGATCATTATCAAATTTTGCGGCATAATTGTCAAAATCAGGGAATTGGAACTGAATGTTTTTATCGTCAGTTGAATAAGAGCCTTGAATTAAATTTCTCGCAAATTTTAACAAAGACGTCACGAAAACCAGAAGAAAACGGTTATTATACTTGGCCCAGATTTGGATTCAATGCCAAACTCCCCGGCAGAATAATCCGTTCGCTTCCAACAACGATCAATTATTCGAAAACATTGCTTCATTTAATGGAAACCGAAACGGGACGTCTTTGGTGGCGCAATCATGGCGTCGGGCTTAAATTAACGTTTGATCTTTCTCCAGAAAGCGATTCGCTTCGTTGTTTTGAAAAATATTATTTTTCGAAAAAGAACTCATTTGGCAAAAATGAATTCATCAATGCGAATTGAGACGGTCAAACATTTCCTGAATGCGATGAAGAACCGATTGATGAATTTCTTCTTCGGACATATCGGCATAATCGTTATAAGTAAGCGGTTTTCCATATTCAATGCGAATCCCCCGTTTGAAGAAGGAAGGAAACATTCGAGTTCGCGGAAAAACTTCAAAAGCTCCGGCAATGGCAACAGGAACAATCGTCGCCTGACTTCGAACGGCAAGCGTAACATAACCGGAAGTAAAAGGAGCAATTTGACCGTCAAAGCTTCGCGAACCTTCGGGAAAAATAAGAACCGCTTCGTCATTTTTCAAGCGGCGCAACGTTTCTTTAATGCCGGCAAAACCGATTCCTTCTTGATCCAATGGAATCGCGTCAACAGAATCAATCAACCAACCAAACGGTTTGAATTTGAATAATGTTTTTCGAGCCAAAAAGTTCATTCGACGAAAAACTCCGCAGCCGATTGCTGGCGGATCCAAAAAACTTTGATGATTCGCAACAACCAAAACCGGTCCTTTGCCCGGGAGATGGCGCGAATTTTTGTAATGAACTCGAAAACATATTTTAAACGCAAACCATAAACTCGTTCGGCAAATTTGATACCAAATGAAATGAATCAATGATACATGACGCTGTTTGGATCGATTCGATGAACCTTTTTGTGTTGATATCATTATGATTGATAACTCAAATATAAGAATTTTGCAAACAAAAGGTTTACCAATAACAAACCAGAAATTTTTATCAGACAAACCTTCGTTTAACGTTGTCAGAAGTTAAAAAACAGTCCATATCGATATAAAACGTAACCTGTCAAACTGAAAACGATAGCTAAAAAGACAATTGTTGCTTTCCAACTGAAATAACTTGATGTTCCCTTGGCTTTGCGGGTTTTCCAAACAGTATCGCAAACAGGACAATGCATGTTACGTCTAGGAATATATCGAATGTACGCTCTTCCGCAACGAGGGCAAACGTAAATATATTTTCTCATTATAATTTATATTTTCAAAATGATAAACGAATATTTTTTTCAGGCGGGGAGGAAGAAATGGCACAGAACAAATTGTTTTGTTCGACTTTGAAATGGAAAAAACAGGGTTAATCATTGATAAACGAAAAAAATCTGTTAAATCCAACTAACAAACAACTCAAGACCTCAATGTTATCGGTATTTTGATTTTCTAAATTCAAATATTTCCCATGAATAAGAGGAATTTTAACAAGCAAAAGGCAAAATGTCAAGGTCTCTGTTTGAACATATCAAATTTTGAAGAGCTTCTGCGTCAGTTGGAAATCTTTTCATAACGAAAGCCAATATTAATGCAATTTATTCTATTTTTGTAAATCATAAACAGAAGCCATTGTCGAATGACAATATTCATGCCAAAAAGGTTGATGATCGGGAACGTTTTGAAACGAAAAAATTCAAAAATAAACTTAACTCCAAAAGAAGCATTGACTCAATTCGTTCAAATTGGAAGTTCAGCAAGAATGAGCAAAAATAAGAAAAAGCGAATATTTTTGCTCAAAACAACTCCGGAAAAACCAATAAAATCCAAAATATTGAAAAAAAGGCAATAAATACACAATCTAAGTTAACGACATTGAATTGGATAATTGGGCAAGTTTTTCGGAATCAACAGAAATAAACTGACATTCTTGCATAGAGCGAAACCAGGTTCCTTGTCGCTTGGCAAAATGTCGGCTTGTCAGTTTGATTTGATCAACAGCGTCCTCCAAAGTTCTTCTGTTTTCGATATAATCGATTAATTCGCGATAACCGACAGCTTGTGACGCGGTTTTGCTCAATGGCTTTCTTTCCTTTAATAAAGAACGAACCTCTTCCAAAAAACCGACGCTCATCATAAGATCGACGCGATTATTGATCCGTTGATAAAGTTCATTGCGATCCCAATCGAGAACCCAAACGCGAACAGATTCTGGCGAAGCAGGAATATCGAACTGCTTTTGAAAAGTTGAGATTGGTTGACCTGTCTTTTCATAGACTTCCAAAGCGCGAATGATTCGCCTTTGATCGTTTGGATGAAGACGCAAGGCAGAAACCGGATCACATTTTTGAAGCTGATTATGAAGAAATCCGACTCCGTGAGCCGCTTCCTGTTCTTGCAGTTCATGGCGAAGTTCGGAATCCGCCGCAGGTCCGAGAAAAACGCCTCGAAGAAGACCTTTTAAATAAAGCGGGGTTCCTCCAACAAAAAGAGGAATTTTGTTACGAGATCGAATTTCCTCAACCTTTATTCTTGCTAAACGAAGATAATCGGCAAGCGAAAATTCTTCGCAAGGATCAAGAATATCGATTAAATGATGAGGAATGTTTTTTCGCTCTTCAAGAGTCGGTTTGGCTGTTCCGATATCCATTTTTCGATAAATGGCCATTGAATCCATAGAAATGATCTCCGCATTCCATTTTTCCGCCCATTCAATGCCGAGTTGACTTTTGCCGCTCGCTGTTGCTCCTGTCAGGAAACAAACGTTTTCGACTCGGGGAATCATTTCGTTTGAAAGAATCTCTCTTTGCGAATCTTCAAGGTTCCCAAAAGAAAAAGAAGACGCCATTGAATTGTTCATGATTTTTCATTTCCCCTTTGATCTCGTTCGAGCCGGGTTTATTGCAAATCCCGAATCATTCGGTTTGCAAACGCTGTAATCCTATGGTCAAACTCTCGAAGACAAAGCCTCTGCCCCAGTCTGATTTCGTTATAAATCCCCTATGTCGGCCTTGTCATAATCGGAAAAATATGATATAATCAACCTAATTGTTTGAGTCTTTTATGCCAGAAGAACAAGCATAAACCTTAAGCCTGTTGACAATCCTTCATTTTTGTCTTCGCAAGCCCTTGGCAAGAAGAAGCGAATGAATAAAAGCAATCCCCGATGTCCAATCCCGACTGATATCCTTAATAAACGATAGCATATTTTTTTTATGTCGAAAGACCCCAACGTTCCCAAAAAACCAAAAAGATTTTATCCGTTAGGGGTTCGTTATTTAGAAGAGCAAAAACCTCGTCCGATTCGCGTGACTCATTTTTCCGCCATCATGCCGCAAATCATGGCTAAATATGGCGGCGGTCGAAAAATTGGCGTCGAACGTTTCCAAAAGGTTTGGCAAGAAATACAGGACGATCTTTTTGACTCATTGGATGACCAAGCTGCGTACACAAATCATTTGCGACTCGAATCGTTCCGCAATAAAACGGTTCGAATCGAAGTTGAAGGGAATACTCTTTTACAAGAAATCTCTTTTTATAAAAATGCTATTTTGCAACAATTCCAACAAAAGTTGCCTGAAGAAAATATTCGTTTTATCAAATTTGTTAGAAAATAAATTTGTCCTATAACCCAGGAACGAAAATTTTATTTTCGTTTAATAAAGTTTAAACAATGAGCGATTCTCCCAAAAACGATTTAAATAACAATTCCAATAATTCTTCTGATTCGTCCGTTAATCATCCGGCTCACGAATATCATTATGACCCCGACGCGCCCCATGAACTTCAGTTGTCGGCCAACGATTCCTATACGGCAAACGATTTGGAACATTTGAGCGATCAAGAACATGTCCGCAAACGCCCCGCAATGTATATCGGCGATACGGGAATGCGCGGTCTTCATCATTTGGTCACCGAAGTCGTCGACAACTCAATCGATGAAACGTTAGCTGGTTTTGCAACGATCATTTCCGTAACAATCAACGTCGACGGCTCCGTTACCGTTGAAGATAATGGACGCGGAATTCCCGTTGAAGAGCATCCAGAACTGAAAAAATCGACGTTGGAAGGCGTTATGACCGTTTTGAAATTTGGAGGCAAATTCAGCAAGGGAGCTTATCAAACTTCCGGCGGACTTCATGGCGTTGGCGTGACCGTTGTCAACTTTCTTTCCGAATGGTGTGAGGTTGAAGTCAAACGGGAGGGCTTCGCCTATCAACAGGAATATGAACGCGGAAAACCAACAACTTCAGTAACCAAAATCGGAAAAACTGAAGCGCATGGAACCAAAACAACATTCAAACCCGATCCGCAAATTTTTCCCGATACAAAATTCGACTATAATATTCTTTATCGACGGCTTCAGGATCTCGCCTTTTTGAATCATGGCGTCAAAATCATTTATAAAGATAATCGAAACAATCAAAGCGAAACATTTGAATACGTCAATGGATTAATCGATTTTGTGCAGAATTTAAATCGATCAACAGAATCGGCTCATAACGATATTATTTATATTTCGGATGTTTTTGAAAGCGTTCGAGTCGAAATTGCTCTTCAGTATACGGTTGAATATACGGAAAACGTTCGGTCTTATGTGAACAATATCCATACAATAGAGGGCGGGACGCATCTTTCCGGTTTTCGAACCGCTTTAACGCGAACCTTGAATAATTATGGCAAAAATGCGAATTTATTCAAAAATGATTCGCCGACCGGCGAAGATTTCCGCGAAGGATTGACGGCGGTTATTTCCATTCAAGTTCCCAATCCTCGCTTTGAGGGTCAAACGAAGACCAAGCTTGGAAACAGCGAAGTCGAAGGAATTGTGAACTCGATTTTCGGCGAAATGTTTTCCAAATATCTCGAAGAAAATCCCAAGACGGCCAAAATAATCGTCAGTAAAGGAATCATCGCTGCGGAAGCTCGAGAAAGCGCTCGAAAAGCGAGAATGTTGGTTCGCGAGCGCAAAGGAGTTCTTTCTCATGGCGGAATGCCCGGGAAATTACGCGATTGTTCAAGTCGGGAAGTCGATAGATGCGAACTTTATCTCGTCGAAGGAGATTCTGCCGGAGGAAGCGCCGAAGGAGGACGACTTCGAGAATATCAAGCTATTTTGCCATTGCGCGGCAAGGTCATTAATGTTTATAAAGCGCGAGAAGATAAAGTTTTGGCCAACGAAGAGGTTCGCAGTATGATCGCGGCTCTTGGAAGCGGAATCGGCGAGGAAGTTGATTTGACCAAGCGTCGTTACGGAAAAGTCGTTATTATGACCGATGCCGACGTCGATGGATCGCATATTCGAACGCTTCTGTTGACCTTCTTTTATCGTCAAATGTATGCTCTTGTTCGGGCCGGACATGTTTATATTGCGCAGCCTCCCCTCTTTCGAGTTCAAAGAGTGAGCGGGAAAGGAACCGTTCGTTATGTTCAAACCGAAGAAGAAATGAAGAAGGAACTCCTTGAAGCAGGGATTAAGAATGCCGTTTTTGATCCCCGAGATGGACGAATTATTGAAGGAACGGCAATTGAAAACCTCTGTCAAACGTTAAGTCAGTTGGAGGAATCGATTATCGCTTTAGAACGCCGGGGAATCAGTCTTCGCGAACATGCCGAGCGTCAAGATCCGGTTTCGGGACGTTTGCCGATTTATCATGTTTTTTGGAAAAAACAGGATCTCTGGTTCCTTGGTCGTCCTGAACTGGACGAATTTCTCTTAAAAATCGAACAAGAGACAGGCGAATCAGCCGCTCTTTTATCGGAAAGCGATAGCGTTTCTGCTGCTCTTCATCAGAGCGAAACGTTAGAAAATGGTTCCTCAAAAGGATTCAACGAAGACTCGCTTTCAGAATCAACGCTTCGCATTTTAGAGTTGCATGAAGTTCGCTCTCTGAATAGACAGTTGCAAGATTTGCGCAAAATGGGATTCGAAATTGATTCGTTGATTCCCATTCAACGAACGGGTCAGGATACTTCGCGATATCTTTTGCGACGCGGAAATGCAGAAGTTGCGATTAACGATCTTCGCGGTCTGTTAAACGCTATTCGAACGGCAGGAGAAAAAGGCCAGAAGATTACGAGATTTAAAGGATTGGGCGAAATGGATCCCGAAGAACTTCGAGATACAACGCTCGATCCGCAGCATCGAACTCTTGTTCAGGTTACAATGGAAGACGCTTCCGCTGCGGATGATTTATTCCGAATTTTAATGGGCGATCGAGTTGAACCGCGTCGGGAATTCATCGAAAAATATGCCTTGGATGTTAAATATCTTGACGTTTAATCCGTCAATAATTTGAATATTGCGAACAAGATATGAATATCGTGAATGAATTGCAAAATGAATCAATTAATTCAACGGGGTTGATTCATTTTGATTATCATCAAAAGTTTGATTAAAACATCAAAAACACAATTAAAAATCATCTGGCAATTCATTCATTTGCGCCAAAGTAAAAACCGGCCCTTCTTTGCAAACATAAACAGGGCCGCAATTGCATCGACCGCATTTCCCAAGTCCGCATTTCATACGATTTTCCAAACTTGTATAAATTGCAGTATCCGGAATGCCAATCTTTGAAAGAACAGGCAAGGAAAATTTAATCATAATCGGCGGGCCAACAACCAGGGCAACAGTATTTTCGCCGTCAATTTCCGTCTCGCCAAGAACATTGGGAACAAAACCGACTCGCCCGTCCCATTCTGGCGTTTCTCCGCCTGGATCAACTGTCTTAACAACGTTGACATTGGGAAATTGAGCCCATTCATCCAATTCATTTCGGAAAACCAGATCGCTAACCGTTCTGGCTCCATAAACAATCGTTATCTTTCCGTATTGGTCAAGATTTTCCAAAACATATTGAATAGCGCAACGAATCGGAGGCATTGCGATCCCGCCAGCGACAAAAACAAGATTTTTTCCCTTCCAGTCTTCCAGCGGATAGGAATTGCCAAACGGCCCTCGAAAACCGATTGTATCGCCTGGCTCAACGGCCCACATTTGCTCTGTAACTCGACCGGTTTTGCGAAAACAGAATTCGATATAATCTTTTGAATTCGAACAACATATATTAAAGGTTGATTCTCCGACTCCAAAAACAGAATAAAGACCAAATTGTCCAACGCGAAATGAAAACGCTTTGGCTTTTCCCAAATCACGAAATCGAATTTTGACCGATTTAACGTCAACTGTTTGCTGCGTTACTTCGATGACTTCCATTCGTTCCGGTTCATAGATATTATTTGTTGTCATTTTTGAATAATATAATTTCTATTGATTATATCGATCACATATCAAACATTTACGAAAAAGTTGATTAATGTTTTAAGCATTATTTGAATTTCGTTCTTTGACATTTTGTTTTATCTGATTTTCGTCCTCAACAATCCAAACCGGTCCGCCAAGGGCATCCAGAATGGCGAGAATATTGAGCAGACCGGCGATAACAGTAAAAATCGTCCCGAGTTCGAAATAAGAATGAAGTTTTTCGATAAGTTGATTAAGAGTTGGCTGTTTAAAATTGTTTTGTTCATTGGCAAGTCGCGGCGGAACAAAGGCATTTCCTGGCAAAAAAGACTCTCCTTCGGTTCCATGGTTCGCTTGCAAAATCGCAGGAATGGCAACTCCGCCGATCAACGCCTGCGGAATAAAATAAAGTCGTTTATCTCCATTTCGCCAGGAACAATAAACATTTCGACCGATATGCCAACGTTTCGCCGAAGCGGAGTTCGCCGGATCAGTCGGTTCGGAATAACTTCCCATCCAAATTCCGATTAATAATAGCGGAATAATACAAATACCGAACAGAATTCCTTTAAAAAATCTTCTTTGATATAAATGTCCCAAACCAGGGACAAGCCAGGCCAAAATGCCTGCGACCAACGGATCTTTTAACTCAATATCGCGAATATTTTCATTCCAGGAATTTTTTGATTGTTGAGGGATTATTTCATGCATTATAAAATCCGAATTTTGACTATATCAGCGCGATTTGCAATCAACAAAATAATTAAAAAGGCCTGTTTTAACGATTATTCTGGGGAAGATTGTCGTTTTAAAACGTTGATAGCTCTAATACGCGAATGATTTTTTATTAATATTTTGGAAGTTTGTTGAGACTGAAATCAAGCGTTGCTCAATCTGAAGGAAAGTTTAAGGCAATTTGATAACTCGTCGTTAAAAGTCGGGAAATCCCAAATAAACTCGAAACCGCTCAAGGCAATCGTTTCGCCTTAGTAATCCGCTCGTCGTTGTCCGGTTCGCGAATTCAAAAAAATCGGGGTTCAACAAGGTTTGAGTCGAAAATGTTTCAACGGAATGCGGACTTTTCAAAAGACAAACTATTAAAATTATAACAAAAAAAAGAGATTTTGGATAGTCTGGATAATTTTTTTTTAAAAACAGGAAAATTTTTCTGACGATTATTCCTTTCAAAATATTGTTCTTAAAATTGGGAAAGTTTTTAAATTAATAACGCGAAAAGAATAGAAAGGAGACTTTTTCGATAACTTGATTTTGAAGTTTATCAAAATGCCTGTTTGATAACTATTTTCAGAATTAAATATTCAACAGCAATTCAAATTTAAGTCCAATTAATAATATGATTTTGTCTTTGAACTTGCTTTTTTCTCTTTCCAATGAAACAAGTTTACGAAGACGAGTCGAACTTTTCAAAATCCGTCTTTGTTGTCGGGGCTGCTAATTCAAAAATCCGGGATTTTAAACGAGCTTGACTCTGAAATATTGTTTTTTGCGAACGGAAAAATAATTGAAAGAACTTTTTTGTCGAAATTTGAACAGGGAGAGTTTTATGGGCGGGCAATTTGTCAAAATGTTAAAATTCGGACTGTTGGTTGTTATTGCTTTTGCTGTTCCCAAAATGATTACCGAATCGGGACATTATTTTAAGAATTTGGAACAAATCAACAATGATTCTCAAGAGTCAAAAACAAAAGCAATTGATTCAGACAATCGTTCGCAGCCCCTGACAAAATGGAAACAGTTTTTTACAGAAACGTCACAGAATTCTGATCCCAAAACAGTCATTGCAAACAGTTTTCCTGATTCTCAGAATGAATTCATTAATGAAAAAAGGTCAGATATTGTTTACAGAAGTCCAATCATTCCGATTGAAGAAATGGTTCGTTTTGACCGAAACCCAAATTGGATTATCAATTCCTGGAGCAGAGTCGATACAATTCAATCGGTGTCCCCTTTTTTCGGATATCGCGTTGCTGTCTTGACCGGCTCGCAAAAGGATGACTTGGCTGGCGTTCTGACCTATTATTTCGATGAACGTCAAATGCGTCAAATAACTTTTATTGGCAAAACGGGAGATTATTCCAAAATTTTGACTTTTCTTCAGCGCTATTTCGGAATGGTTCGGCTCGAAAAAGAATCAACAGCGAACCAATATGTTTATGAAGCAACATTACGAGAAGAAAATTCGCGAAGAAAGTCTCAAAATCTTCCCAAAAGTCGACTGTTTATTCGGCCAACTCAAACATTTCTCGCCGAGGACCCCAACGGTCGATTTGAAATCGAATTTCAATTAATTTCCCCTTGATTTTTCGAAAAAAATATATTTTCAGAACAAATATCGAGAACGAGAATTATTACAAAAAAGATTTTCGCAACATTTAACAAATGAGTATTCTTTTGCTAAAAAATTACGAAACGTCTTTAAATGAATACATTTGCTTTTTGGTCGAAAAAAACGGATATTTCGAACAAATCATCGAAAATGAATTCTTTGACGCTCTCAATAACATAATCGAAACCGAAAAAAACAACAATTCTTGTCCCAGGTCATTGGCTCTTTGCTTGCAAGCTTGACCCCAAAGTTTGTTTCGCAATTTTGACAACGACAAATTACGAAAAAGGAAAGAAAAACTTTTGTCCTTTTCGGCTTGATAAAATTAAGTCCGTTTCAACCCTTGACTATTTTTCAACGCCAAATTTCATGATTGTTGTATGCCGGTAAGTTTCGCCTGGACGCAAAATCGTATTTGGAAATTCCGAATGATTTGGCGAATCGGGATAATGTTGCGTTTCGAGGCAAAAAGCGGAATGTTTTTCGTATTTATAATCTCCGACTCCTGTCGATCCATCCAGGAAGTTTCCAGAATAAAATTGAACGGCTGGTTCTGTCGTTTGAATTTCCATTGTTCGACCAGAAGACGGTTCAACAACATAAGCGCAAAGAGTCAGTTCTTCTGGCGTTTTCTGATCAAGAATCAAACAATGATCATAACCGCCGTTGAATTGCGGTTCCGTAACATCTGCAATATCCTGACCAATCGGTTTTGCAGTTCGGAAATCAAGCGGAGTTCCCTCAACATTCGCAATTTCGCCCGTCGGAATTAACGAATCGTTCGTCGGGAGATAGGCCGAAGCATTGAGCTTTAGAATATGATTCAAAATTGTGCCGCTTTGAGCGCCGGCAAGATTCCAAAATGTATGGTTGGTTAAATTGATTGGCGTCGCTTTGTCTGTCGTCGCGAAATAATCAATTATCAATTCGTCATTATTGTTTAATGTATAAATAACAGTTGTTGTCAAATTGCCGGGATAACCTTCTTCGCCATCCTTTGCCATATAAGTCAATTTCAAACTAACGGCATCTTCCTCGGTTAATTGTTCGACGTTCCAAATAACCTGGTCGAATCCCTTGATTCCTCCATGAAGAGAGTTCGGACCGTTATTAACGGGCAAAGAATACTCAACGTCGTCGAGCGTAAATTTGCCGAGCGCTATTCGATTGCCATAACGGCCAACCAAAGAACCGAAGAAAGGCCGATAATCCTGATATTCTGAAATCAATGGATAATTGGCTGAAATGTTCGCAAAATTGCCGTCTCGATCGGGAGTTTCCAAGGAATAAATAACGCCGCCAAAATCAAGAATTGTAGCAACAATCCCATTTTTGTTTGTTAATGTATAAGATTTAACAGTTTGACCTTCCTTGGTTTTTCCAAAAGGATTGACAGTAATAGTCATTGCAATATCTTTCTTTTCAACAACTTTTTTTTCTGAAGAAACAGCGTCAGCTTCGCACATTGAATCAACCGTTTGATTGGAATTTGAATTGATGATTGAACTGGCAACAGTTGTTGAACGCCAATGAACTTTCTGATTAAAACGATTGCCAAAACGACGCCCAAATTGCGTTTGAGCCGATACGGAATCAATCGCGATCAAAAGGAGTAAAATGAGAGCAGCAACTCCCAACAAATTTTTTTTCATCGAATTTCCTTTAAATATGATTAAAATTGACAATATTGATTATAAATCAATCCAATTTAATTTCTGTCTCAACAACAAAAACGGCAAAAATTCTTCTTATCAAGCCCAAGAAGCCCAATTCTAAGACAATTTGAGCTGAATTAAAAAATCTAATGAAAGTCTTTTTTGACTAAGGTCTTCCCGAAAACCAATGAATGGAAACAAGTTCCATTGGAGTCCAGACGGCAAGGTCAACGGAAAAGACCTTTGATCAAACTAAGGAAGTTTCATTCTCAACAGAGAAAACTTCGTTATATGGGTTGCAACAACCAGCCAAAGCAACAGTTTTCGGCTTGAAAACCTTGATCGTCATTGCTGCGTTTGCAAAAATGATCAAGTTTTATCAACTGGCTTAAATAAAATACTGAATCCCTTAATATTTAATGTTGCATTATACAAACTTTTTCTTTACATTGCAATATCATAAAAAAATTATTGCCGTTTTATGAAAAAAATATATGCTGGAGCAAATCAATGTTGCCTCAACAGAATCAAACATAATTCGTTTATGAAGAACCCGGAAACGATCCTTCTTGAGTTAACTTCCTAAATAAAAGTTTCGTTTATGAATGTTCGCGTTTTTTGATTTAAACCTTTTTGATAACAGTTCGCTTATAAAAATTGTTTAAATCTCGGTTTTATTTTCGCAAGTCGGTCAATGGCAAACTTAAAAAACGCGAAAGAATCGCTTATTATGCCGACTTTGAAATAAACAGTCTCGTTGAAATATTTTCCTTTTTGACGATACGCAAAACTCAAACCAGACAAAAGCCTCAATGTTTCGACCAATTTAACAAAAGCAACGGAGAAAACCAGGTTTTAAGGCAATCCCAAATGGCTCATTCTATTAAGTCAGACGCGACAAAATTATTTTTTTTCAAATTTATCGATTTGGGGACGTTCAACCGTTGCGATAAGTTTTTTTATGATATCTTCGTTGGACATTCCTTCGGCTTGCGCTTGAAAATTTGTGCTGATTCGATGTCTCAGAACAGGAATGGCAACATTTTGAATATCTTCAACAGCGACAGAAAAGCGGCCTTCCATTGCGGCGAGCGCTTTGCCGCCATGAATTAAATATTGACCAGCGCGAGGACCGGCGCCCCAATCAACCAAATCTTTAATAAAATCGGGAGAAGAAATATCCTTGGGACGGGTTGCCCGGACAAGTCGAGCGACATATTGAATTATATATTGACTGACGGCAACGGACGAAACGAGCTTCTGCATATTCAGAATCAAGCGTCCATTCAATATTTTACGAACTTCGATTGATTCGCCGCGCGTTGTTGCAAATAAAATTCGTTCTTCTTCCTCCAAAGTTGGATAGTCGATTTTGATATTGAACATAAAGCGGTCAAGTTGAGCTTCCGGAAGCGGATAAGTTCCTTCCTGTTCGATCGGATTTTGCGTTGCGATAACGAAAAAGGGTTCTGGCAACGAATAGGTTGATTGTCCAACCGTTATTTCCCGTTCCTGCATTGCTTGAAGGAGCGCTGACTGCGTTTTGGGCGGCGTTCGATTGATTTCATCCGCAAGAAGGATATTAGTAAAAACGGGTCCTTCAACGAATCGAAAATTTCGTCTGCCTTGAGCATCTTCATCCAAAACGTTTGTTCCGATAATATCAGACGGCATCAGGTCTGGCGTAAATTGGATTCGTTTGAAGCGAACGTCCAAAATTCTGGCAACAGTACTGACCATTAATGTTTTGGCCAGACCGGGAACCCCTTCCAATAAGCAGTGACCCTTTGTAAAAATGGCAGCAAGAATCTGTCGAATAACCGATGATTGACCAACAATGACTTTTTGTAACTCATTTTGCGTCAACTGGCAAGTTTGTCCAAATTCTTGAAGAATATTACCCAAATTCCTTGTTTTTCCCTCTGTTGTTTGCGATTGCATTCCAGGCGAATCGGTTGAAGGGAGTTGATGATCGGATGACATTATTTCCTGACTCTGGTTGAAGGCAGATCAAATTGTTTCAAAAAAGTAATCATTTGAGTCGACAACTTCATTCTCAAAATTCGGCTGATTTATCTCAAGTCCCCAAAAACCTGAATGCAAAAAGACGCAAGCCTGACTGCAACGAATGATCCATAAAACCGAAACTTTCGTCAAGGTTTGCCAACAGGAAAACGGGTTGAAAAAGTTCGCGTTAAAAATCGAGGAACAAATAACGGCAAGCGTTCTTTGGAAAAAAGCAACAAGCTCAATTCGGTCCAATTTAGGAAACGGCAGACAAATGATTTCTAATATATATCTTAACGTTCTTGCAAACATATGTCAAGAAAATTACAGCATTCTTTGTTATTTTATTGCAAAAAAATGCCCCTTTTTAAAAAAACGCAATTGGACATTTTCGGCATGGTCGACGGTTGTTTCTCAAACTTGCTTCCCGAAAATGATGGTTTGAACAATTCATCTGTTTTTGGTCTTGCAAAGATTGGAATCACGAATGATTAATTATCTTATCGTTGATATTGTTTTTTAAAATAGGTATTCCGTTCTGTTAATCATGTAACGCACATTTTACATAAAGACAGACAATAAACAAAAAAACATCAATTTGTCGTTCAAGACTTTTGAAGAAATACGAAAAAGGCAAACAAGAGTCTTAAAATAAAACAAAATCAACTGTTTTATAATGCAGCAAAATAAAGCAATCATTTGATAAAACAAACATTCTCTGCTCTATTTTTCAAATAAAAGAACAGAGGATTTGAACTTTTCTGAATCGTTGATAAAATTAATAAGCGGTTCACAGAATTCATTTATTCTTAATTCAGTTGCTAAACGCGGATTTCTTTGCTCGAAAGCCCAACAACGGTTAATCAACATCGAAAAACGATGACTTTTCGTTATCGGCAATCACAGAAAACATTTGCTTTGGCATACTTTTTGCTCTTAAAGAAATACTGGTCAAGCAGGAATTGAAATGTTTATAACTCTGGTTCAGGATTACCTTGCCCTTTCCTTTACCCAAAAGCCGATTGGTCATTGGCTCATTTCAATTTCTGTTTTTTTATGCGCCTCATTTTCCGTTGAATATCAGATTTTCAGAAAATGTTACTCCATTGAGTAAATCTCATTTCTTGGTATTTTCAAGTTGATTGCGACAGAATAATCCTTGAAACCGTCTTTTGACAAACTTAAATTCGCTCTAATCGTTATTTTCCGAAAAAATATATTGAATTTCGGGAAGAATTTTCATTAACTTTCCCGATTTGGTCGAGACGAACCCCCAACGGGTTTCTGCCGTTGCCAAAACGACTTGATCGGACTTTCGCGTGAAACGATAGGCTCGAATACTGCTGACATTTTTCATTTCGGTAACCCAGGTTTCCGCAAGAATTTCGTCGTTCAAAAATGCTGGATGCAAATAATCGACTGTATGGCGTCGCGCAACCCACATAATGCCCAATTCTGTGTAACGCTGAACAGTCCAACCAACCGCAGCCGAATGATTCGTCGCGATTTCCTGCATCCAATGAACATAACAAACATTGTTGACATGACCAAATTCGTCGATATCTGATGACTGAACTTGTATTGTTTCTTGATAAATGGGAATTTTAGAAATAATATTGTTTTTTGGCATTTTCGTATTCATTTAATAAAGTCCGTCAACCCAAAATTGTCGAGAGAGACAAATTCAAAAGAAATGCCCCCGATTTCAAGGGAAGAAAATAATTGCTTAATATGATAAAACTTTAGAAAAGAAAAACAAGGCCAAAAAACTTTTATCAAATCAAGTCTCCAGCAGAATTAAAAGAGAGAAATATGATCCCCCTCAAAAAACAGAAAATATTGAGAAGAACAACGAATGCCGCCCAATATTGCAACAAAAACAATATTATTGGCACAGAATACAAAGAGATTATAAATTTTCCGTTTCTTCCAAACAGAGATTATCTCGAATTGAATGGACCAATTGAGATAATAACTGGAAGTTGACAGGACGTCAATTCATCTGATTGACGTCACATTTTCATAAAAATTGACAGGATAATTATAAACCGCTGGAAGACTCGCCGCCGTTTCGGGATCCCAAAGCTCCCCAAACGCCATAAATAGACTGTCCTGCAAGAGTAGCTGCCGGTCGAGGAATCGAAAGATCGCCAGCGCTTCCCGCATTAATCGTATCGGAGAAAAATCGAACGGAACCGTCAGCCAAAGCGCCATTGGCTCCGCCGCTGTGATTACTGCTCGCGGAAATCAAAGGATTCTGTTCGGCATTATCGCCTTGGGCACAAGAGGGCGAATTCGGAGGAAGAATTGTGAAGAACATTGTATAAGTGAAATGTCCTTGTCCCCAAAACATACCCGACGAGGAAGTATCCATTGTCAACGTATCATCGCCTTTGTAATTAAAACAAACAGCAGGGGAATCGGAAGTCGTAAAAGCGTTTAAAATAATTCCGCCTTTTTCAGCGCGACTGATACCGCTTCCAAGACAAGCTTCGGAGAAGAAGATTGTATTGCTTGTTCCATCGCTTATCCCGCCCATGGAACAGGAAGTTTTATCTCCTCGAGAAAAGACGCCTCGATCCGAAACATAATTTGTAACCATTGAATTATTGGCAACGATGACGCGTCGGTCCAAAACGTCTCCGTGACATGCGCGATAGGAAATAGCGCCAAAATCATCAGAAACGCCAGAAGAATCAGAAGGACACAAAACATTACTAATTTCATAAGTAAACGGGGAAGGCTCAAGAGCGCCGCCAGCGCTGGGCGAATAAGTTTTATAATCGACCGTAGGCGGAACATAAGCGCCAGATTCATGCATTGATTTGATTGAATCATAAAGGGGAGCCTGTTCAATGAACGGAAGAAGGGGTACGAGATAGGAAATCAGTTCGCGTTGATAATAATCGGAACCGCTTCCATCGGCAGCCCAATTAACGAGCAAATTATCGCCGAATTTATCAATCGCCCAATTCTGAGGACAATAACCAGCCGGAAAAGTACCATAAGTATCATGATGATTGTGGGCGGCTAAAGCCAATTGTTTTAAGTTATTTGTGCAACTCATTCGACGCGCCGCTTCACGAGCGGCTTGAACGGCAGGTAATAGAAGTCCAATCAAAATTCCAATGATTGCGATAACGACCAAAAGTTCAACCAGGGTAAATCCGTTTTTTCCCTTTTGATAAAAATTCATTTTTCTCATTTGCTGTATTCCTTATGCTGGCTTTTTACGGGAAACATACAACATGGCAACAAAGTTGTTGATTTCCCATAGACATTTTAAATACACTTTACGATAATACAATAAGTGCGTTTAGTTTTTGAGCTTTTTTCTTATGATGAGTATCATATTGATAACACTTCAACATTTATTCTAATCATTTTATAGAACCATGTCAAGAAAATAATGGATTGAAAATAAAAAAAGCCAAATTTATTTAGCTTTTATGCTCATTTTATAAAGTCTCATTATTATTGAATCGCTGATTTAATACTATCATAACATGAAAAGCGAATAAAATCCACTCTTTTATTCACTAATTCTCCATTTTAACTCAAAAAAATAAAAAATCAATAAAATTATAAGCTCATGACAAAAATAAAATTTAATGATATACTGAACAATGATGTTCGACTTGTTTTTTGACTCTTTTTGCAGCCGAAAAATGATTTTTCAAGAATCAGAGAATAAGCTCAAAAAATTTGAGCCAAGTTGACGCGGTCAGTTATTATAAGAAAAAAAGTTTGTCTAAGGAAATTCTAAAAAACCAGATTTTTCAACAAATGCATTTTCAGAGAAAGTTGTTAAAACCAGTTTTTGCGGACGAGACGTTTGCATTTCAAAGGGATTTTTAGAACTTCATTTTTGTTTTTTATTCAGTTTATATTATAGGATTCAGAAAAATGCCTCCTCATTTTATATTTGAGATGAATCGCGTCACAAAGCGATTTGGCGGGAAAGTTATTCTCCAAAACATAAGCCTTTCCTTTTATTATGGCGCCAAAATCGGAATTGTCGGAGAAAACGGAAGCGGAAAAACGACCTTGCTTAAGATAATGGCGCAAATTGATAAAGATATTGACGGCGAAGTGAGCATGGTCAAAGGAATGAAAGTTCGCTATGTAGCCCAGGAACCCGAATTGAATCTTGACGCAACGGTTCGGGAAAATTTGATGACGACATTGGCGCCGATTCAAGCTAAAATTAATCGTTTTAATGAGATTTCGATGTTGATGGGCGACCCGGATCAAGCGGATAACTTTGATAAATTAATGGATGAACTGGGACGTCTTCAGGAAGAAATCGATCATTTGGACGGTTGGGAATTGGATCGACGCATTGATCTTGCGGCGGACGCTTTGGTTCTTCCGCCCGACGACGCAATTGTCCGTCGACTTTCAGGAGGGGAACGGCGTCGAGTTGCGCTTTGTATGGCTTTGCTCGAAAAACCTGATCTTCTTCTTTTGGATGAACCAACGAATCATTTGGATGCCGAAACCATTCATTGGCTTGAAGGAACGCTTCGGGATTATTCAGGAACCGTTATAATCGTTACGCATGACCGTTATTTTCTCGATCATATAACGAAATGGATACTTGAAATCGACAATACGCGGGGTCTTCCCTTTGAAGGGAATTATTCTTCCTGGCTGGCACAAAAGGCAGAACTTTTGCGAATCTCTGAAAAACAGGAATCTCAACGTCAAAAGACGCTCAAACGAGAACTCGACTGGATTCAAATGGCTCATCAGGGACGTCTGCAAAAAAATCAGGCTCGCCTTAACGCCTATGAAAAAATGGCCGCAGAACAAAAGCTTGACGATAAAAGCGATGCCATAATTCAAATTGCTCCTGGCCCTCGACTCGGAGAAAAAGTTTTAGCGGTTCGTGATCTCTGTAAAAGTTATGAGATCGGGGGAACAAGAGTAAAACTGATTGATTCGGCCTCGTTTGACATTCCGCGAGGCGCCATTGTCGGCATAATTGGTCCAAATGGAACCGGAAAAACAACTCTTTTAAAAATGATTGTTGGCGAAGAACAACCTGATTCAGGAACCATTGATTTGGGCTCAACAGTTCAATTGGCTTATGTCGATCAACATCGGGACGCCCTGAATAATGACAATACCGTTTTTCAAGAGATAACCGGCGGCAAAGATCGCATTGAACTTGGGTCAATCGAGATGAACAGTCGGGCTTATGTCTCCCGTTTTAATTTTCGAGGAACTCAACAACAGCGTTTGGTCGGCGTCTGTTCTGGCGGCGAACGAAATCGAGTTCATTTAGCCAAACTTCTCAAACGAGGCGGAAATCTCTTATTGCTTGACGAACCAACCAACGATTTGGATGTCGGAACAATGAGGGTTCTTGAGCAAGCCTTGATCGAATTTCCCGGTTGCGCTCTTGTTATCAGTCATGATCGTTTTTTCCTTGATCGCATTTGTACTCATTTGCTGCTTTTCGAAGGAAACGGACAAGTTCGTTGGTTTGAAGGAAACTTTTCAGAATATGAAGAGCGACTCAAAATTGAAGATCCTCATCATGGCGAACATCGACGGGCAAAATATCGAAAAATATAGAGAATTCCAAGAGTCGTTTTTCGATTTTTCCCGTTTTTCTTCAATTCAGTAAAAATCAAAAATCGTTGAACAGAAGTCCGTCAAGAAAGAACGGGTTCCAAAAGACGAAGTCGAATGCCTTTTCGGGCTTCGTTAGAAATCAATTCATTAATATAAAAATGGAGTCAAAAATGTTCTCAAATACAAAACCTCAAGCCGCGTTGCTTGTTTATTCGTTCACAGGAATCGTTTTTCTCTTGATCGGGATTTTCGGCCAGGCTCAAGAAATTGATGTCAAGAGCGATTTATGGACAGCAACGGATCAGTTGGGACGAACCCTGCCCGATCATTCAACTGTTGGCGATGTTCGAAATGATAAATATATTGCGATGTTTTATTTTCTTTGGCTGGGGCGTCACGGCGAGGCGGGTCCCTATAATATATCGAAAATACAAGCTCAAGACCCCAACGCAATGAATGATCCCAATCATCCGCTTTGGGGAAAAATGTATGCGCCGCATCATTGGGGGGAATCCATTTTCAATTATTATGTTGGCGAAGATGAAGCTGTTTTGCGAAAACATGCGCAAATGCTGGCCGACGCCGGAGTCGATGTTATTTGTTTCGACGTCACAAATCAATTGACTTATCCAGAATCATATCAACCGCTTTTTAAGGTTTTTTCGGAAATGCAAAAGCAGGGAAATCGAGTTCCTAAAGTCGCATTTCTTTGTCCTTTCTGGGCGCCGACCAAAGTTGTCAAAGAACTTTGGAATGACGTTTACAGCAAAAATTATTATTCCGATGTTTGGTTCTATTGGAAAGGAAAACCGCTGATTCTCGCCGATCCCGATCTGTTGTCTGACTCGTCTCTCTCCGTTTCAACGAAAGGAGCCGTTCCTGTTTTATTGACTTCTAATCAATCGTTGGCTCAAAGTTTTGAAACTCGTTGCGAAATAACAAAGATTCAATTTGTTCTTCCGACATGGACAGAAACCAATTCGTCCTTAACGATTCGCCTTCGAAAAGAATCAGCTCAAGGAGAAATTCTTGATCAAATTGAAGCGACTCAAATTCGAGATAATCAAACGTTTGTTTTTCCCTTGAAAAAGACGATTCCGGCAGGAACTTATTTTATCGAATTTTTCAATCCGCAGGGAAAAGTTGGTTTATATTCCCTTGCCAAAGATTCTCAACAACTTCAACAAAATGAGAACATTATTTGGAAAGAAGCGTTCGAAAATGGCAAGATAATCGATCAGAATTTTGTCTTGCAAATCTTTCCAGCTCAAGATTCTTTTGCCGAAATCAAAGATTTTTTTACTTTTCGAGCCCCTCAGCCCGATTATTTTAGCGGACCAACCAAAGCCAATCAATGGGGTTGGCTGGAAGTTTATCCGCAACATCAATATTATAATGACCAAAATGAACTTGAAGAACTTTGCGTTGGCGTTGCCCAAAATGCCGTCGATGGCAAACTCGGCGTTTTGAGTCATCCTCGATCTCATGGTCGAAGTTTTCATAACGGTTCTGAGCCAGCTCCAGAAGATCAGGATATGACAGGCCGCAATTTTCAAGAACAATGGGATCATGCTCTTCAAATCGATCCGGAAATCATTTTTGTAACGGGTTGGAATGAATGGATCGCAGGACGTTTTGACAAAAACGCGCCCTTTAATGGCGCAACCGCAGTTTCGTTTGTCGATCAATGTAACCAGGAATACAGTCGCGATATTGAACCAATGATCGGCGGCCATTCCGACAACTATTATTATCAATTGATTGCCAATATTCGACAATTTAAGGGAGTTCGTCCGCCAGAAAAAGTTCAGACAGGAAAAATCATAATTGACGGCAATTTTTCTGATTGGATCAATATTGAACCGGAATATCGCGATACCATTGGCGATCCGGTTCATCGAAACTGCCGGGGTTGGGGAAGCAATACTCAATATATTAATGAAACGGGTCGAAATGACTTCATATCAGCCAAAGCTTCCGCAGACGAAAAGAATGTTTCATTTTATGTGAAAACGCAAGATTCGATTTCCGATCCCAACGATCCCAATTGGATGCTTCTTCTTATTGACTCCGATTTGCAATCAAACAGCGGTCCGATGGGATACGATATCATTGTTCGTCATGAAGAAAACGATAAACAGAACGAATTAACCGTCTATTATGATTTTTGCCCGCAAAATCAAGCGTCGCAAAATGATACTGATCTTCAATCGAATTCAACCGAGCTTTCGTTATTTGGTCAATATTATCATTGTCATTTTATTAAGACGCCTTTTGGTTTGACGGAAAATCAAATGGAATTAACCATTCCAAGAACCATTTTTCAATCGAAAAACGTTTTTTCAGAAAAAAAAGAAAAGTCGACCTCACAGAATTCGTTAACTTTTTATTTCAAATGGGCAGATAATATTCAAATGAATGGCGATTGGTCCGATTTCAGCATTAATGGAGACGTCGCCCCCAATGATCGTTTCCAATATATTTATTGTCTGGAAATTCAATAACAATATTTCGATGAACAGTCATTGAAAACGTTTCGTTTTGAGATCAATTTTGAATCCCTCTCGCCCGTTATATCGAACTCAAAATGAGCGGGCGAGAGATTTTTGCCTTCCGTAATCAGTTCGAGATTGACGAATCGAAGAATTCAAAATTGAGCGATTCAATATAATGTTTTTTAATTGAATTTTTGCATTAAAAATTGTTTATGCGGCAAGATTATTCAATAAACCAATCAAGAAGCAACCAATTCGCGGTTGAGAGATTCGATAACATCTTCCGTAATTTGCGGCATTTTTTCAGCATAACCAATTAACAAAGCAAGATCGCAAATTCGATTAATTTTTCGCGGAATTCCATTGCTTATTTCATAAATCAAGGGAATCGAATCAGGCGAAAAAATCTCGCGAGTCGCTTCTGCAATCTCGAGTCGATGTCGAATATATTTTTCGGTTTCTGAAAAATCTAAAGAGGGAATTTCCGCTTTTGTCTCGATAAAATAATCAACAAATTGATCGCTCAACGGAGAAAGCCTTGACGCGGACGTCGTCATTAATATTAACGACAGAATTGGACGACAACGATATTGCAACTCCATTAAAGATTTAAATAAAGTTAAAATATTGGGATCGTTTAATTGATGAAAATCATCGACGCATAAAACAGTATGCTTTTGATTTTCTGAATTTTCTATTAAAAATTGTTCGATTATGGAATAAGCGCGATATAATCCAGACGAATTCAGGGTTCCCCAAGGCATTTCCGATATTTCTGCAAATCCCGGATCGTTTCCCTTTATTTCTGGATTAAGTCGACTCATTGAATCGGCCAGATATAATAAAATATCATCGGTTTGAAAAACAGGCATTCCTAAATTAATAAACGGACCTAATCCGCAGATATTCGTTCCATATCGCGAAAGCATGGAAACAATCATCGATTTTCCTGTCCCATGCGTTCCGCAAAAAAGAGCGCTGCCCCGTCGATTTTCAATTGTATAGCGTAATTTGAGCAAAACGGCAAGATGAGTTTCGCCAGCATAGAAAAAAGCTGGATCGCAACCTAATTCAAACGGTTTTTTTTGGAGTTCCCAATATTTTGTATACATGATTTTCTCTCAAACAAAGTTTTCTATAATGCCTAAACAAGGGATATTGCTGCGGGAACTTTCTGTAACCAATTGTTGAATATGTCTTTGATTATTCAAGCGAATATCCTGAACCAGATAATAACCGTCTTCTCGAAAACGTTTCATTTCTGATATTTTTTCTTGAATCGAAACGTCAGAGCAACCTGAATCCCAAAGAATAAGGTCAAACTGATCGGAAATCTGATGAATCATTTTATTCAAATCCGGATGATAACTTGCTTTAATCGCTTTCAAAACGGTTCCTTTTGATAAAGGAAGAAGATAAAGAAAGGCATTATCCAGATTAGAAATTCGCGGCAAACAACTTGTTGACAAAACGGTTTCATCCGAATTGACGGCAATTTTGATTTTTATTAAATCGGAATCAAGCGATTGATGATTCAGAACGGCTTGTTCCCAACCTGTTTGAACATTGATATCCAATAACGAAGCTAAGGACGGGTTTTCAAAGTTGCCGTCAATCAGAAGAACGCTAAGTCCTCTCGACAACATTTCGCCAGCGAGCCCAAGCAAAATGATTGAACAGCCTGATTGACTGCTCAGGCCATTAAAACCGATGATCTTATGACCCGCCAATATTTCTTCATAAACGGCATTGCCTAAAGCGCTCAATTGAACGGAAGCATTTTGAAACATTTCATCGCAAATGCTCGGAAAATGTTTTATTTGCAATTCTTTTAAAGAAATTGTTTGTTCCAGGGAGAAAACATTGCCTTCAGAAGGAAATTTATCGCCTTGAAAATTAGTATTTGAATTATTTAAAAAATAATCATTTGAAGGTTGATTAATTCGTTGAGATTCTATTTCGTCCTGATTATCCAGCGTTATTTCAAGATTATTTTTAGATTTTCCGGTTGGTAAAACAAAATCCTGTTGCGAAGCAATAAAGGCGTTATCATGAATCGGAATAATAACGGCGGACATTTCATTTTCCTGTGGCGAAATTGTCTCTCGTTGCGGGGTTAATTTGAGAATTTCTGACCGATAATCAGAAGATATCTTTGCTGAATTTTGAAAGGAAACTTTTGTTGAATTCGTTTCAATTTTCTGAATAAAACCGTTTTCTTTTGAATTTTTTGTTGTTGATTCGTCAAATGAATCGTTTGGATTCGACAAAGCCTCCGAATCGTTCAATTCGTTAAAAAACGAATGAAATCTTTTTTGCGCATAATCTTCAAAAAATAATGTTTGAGGTTTCTCGATTTCCTTGGAATTGAATTTTTCTGAAACAGATTCCGATTGATTGAGTTTTTCTTTATCAATTGATTCGAACAGCTCTGATTTGGACTCATCAAGAACAAAGTTTCCGTTCTCTTTTTTGTTTGAGTCAACCGTTGATATGGATTCCGCAACGTTTAACGAAGAAACGGCTTCGTTTTCATTGGGAAAAACTTTTAAAAAAACTCGATCAAAAGAAGACATTTTGAATCCATTATCGTTTATGATTTTTAACGCTGCATTTCATATAAGACAAAAATCAAGTATTTCAAGAACAATCGTTCGCTATAAAACCGATTTTAGTAAGCCTTTTTTCAATTGTCATTCAACGTTTTTACATATTGAACAACAATATCAATTTCAAGTCAGTTGAATCTTCTTAACCTTTTTGTTTTTAAATCCGAGATTGATGGGTTCATTACGCAAAGGACAAAATCTGTCGTCCTTTGCGATTTCTGTATGAAACGAAATGTTTCGTTCTGGATTTAATAAACTTATTGAATTGCTCGAAAAACAATTCAATGATTTTATTCCAATTATTTAAGGAATATTGTTAAAAAGACCAAGATATCTGATTTGTATTAATGACGATATTGGCTAAAACCTTGATTGCTTGATGAATAGTTTATTGTTTGATTTTGTCCTTGATAATTCTGATTGGGAGAAACATTATTGGAATAATTATTATTGTTAATTGGTTGATTAAAAAAGTTCGATTCATTCATCGAAGAGTCTTGAACAGATTGATTGCCCATTCTGTTTGAATTGATCGGAAAGTTGTTGTTCTGATTCGGAGCAAACGAATGGGTTCCCTGATTCATATTAACATTATTTTGATTATTGTTATATTGATTTGAGTTATTATTGGGCATTAAATGATAACGAACGTCTTGAGTGTTCCGACTTGTTGGCGTAAAGCGTTGCAATTCGTTTTTCATTGACTGTTTCGAATCATTGCTGCTGTAACCATTGTTGTCCAATAATGGCTCGTTCTGCAAATCGGTCCAACTCATTTGAACATTTGTTTGAATATTTGATTGGTTATTAAACGAATTATTTGTTTGATTATTCAAAGGAGAAGAATTTGAACGTTGGTTTGCTGAAGAATAATTGAAAGGAACGTCGTTGATCCAAATTTCCTCATTGTTTGTCGAATTGAAATTGTCAAAATATTGAGACGGGACATTGGATTCGGATTGGGGCAAATTAAAATTCGATTGAGAAAAATTTTCTGACGAATAGGGAGCATTCGGAAATGACGATTCATAAGAAGAATTCTCAATGGATGTCGAATTTTCCGAAAACCCAGCAGAGTCAAAAGAAGGTTCATTTGACGAATAAACCGACTTGGGGGGATTCATTGCATCAAAATGCAAAGCGGTTAAAACGTCATTATTTTGATCATTTTCGATATTAATAGAATAATCAGCAGGAAAGGCGTTCTGTTGGTCGCTCAAGCTTTTAATCGCGTTCGATGGCATTACAGCGAGAGCGTTTTTCGACAAATTGGAACGTTCGGAATCGAAAACAATGGCCGGTTCAATTTGACTTTCCTGAGAAGAAATCGGTAAATCGATCTTTTCTTCGGGATTCTTCCAAATTCCGAAAATAACCGCAACAAGAATAATTCCGCCAAAAATGCTGATCCAACGTTTTTTTTGGGACGCCAAAAGAACAAAGATCGTTTTGCCAAAATGTTGACGTTGTTCATAATCCAAATTCGAAAGCTTCAATTTTGGCATTCGAGCAACAATTCTTGGCAAAGGATAAGCCGAATTTTCTTTATTATCAAGTTCTTCGTTCATCCAATTGGGCGAAAAAGCCTCGTTATTGATCAACAAAAGATTATCGTCATTTCTTTCATTCAAATCATCGGAAAAGGATGAACTGCTCGAAACGGTTTTCTGTTGAAATTGATATTGCTGACTCATTTCGCTGACTCTCGTTATTAACTTTTCGGTCGCCTGAATTACCCATTTTTCCCAAAGCTCTTAATTCTCTTTTCAAATTACAGCGCTAACAATTAACTTTAGCGGATGCAACAGATCGAAATAATTTTTGAAGAATTATTGAGAGATTCATATTGCCTTGAAGAGGACAAGGATTCTGCCAATTTTTATTTTAATAAGCAGAATCAAAACTGTCGCTAAAAAACTCACTCTTGTTATAATCGGCAAAGTCCAAGAAAATATCGAATCATTTTAAGGAAATATTTAGAAAAGTTAAAGAACGAAGTTATTCAAATGAACGATGAAATGAAATCGTCCGGCTTTATTTTGATAAAACTCTTTAAAAATGTTTTGTCAAGTTTATTGAAAATCCCTGATTGTTGGTTTGTCAGGCCAACAATCAGGGATGACAAAAGAACGAAATCTATTCCGGTTTCAATATGATCCGGCGACAATCAATATTATTCAATTAGAATTCTTATTTTGTCGAATCAATTATAAATTCCAACCGTTATGATATTCCTGTTTTATCAAAGCGGCAGCGGCATCGCAATTGGTTACTTTCATATTTTCGGCGTCATAAATAAGTTTTTGACCGCATCGATAAGCAATGGGGCCAAGAATTGCCGTTTCCGCAACGCGACCAGAATAATCAAATTTGCAGGTCGTTTCGTCTTTTCCGTCTTGAATAGCCTTAATCCATTCGGCATGATGACCAATTGAAGCAGGAATAGTCTGCGGAGGATATTCAAAACCTTCAAATTTATTTTTCGGAAGAAGAGCATGCTGGCCATAATTAGAATAGAGCATTCCTTCCGTTCCAATGAACAAAACGCCATTGCTTTTGTCTTCCAAACCAATTTCTTTGAGCATGGGCGGTTTTTGAATGCCGTCATACCAAGTTAAGGTTAACGGTTCCGTTCCTTCAAGGGCGGGAAATTCAAATTTTGCAATCAAATCGCGGGCTGCAAAATCTTTGTCAGCGGGCTGCAATGCGTTCGCTTCACTGGAAAGCGGATATTGCAAATTGAGAGCCCAAAATGGCAGATCAAGAAAATGGCAAGCCATATCGCCCATTCCGCCGTTTCCAAAATCCCAAAACGAACGCCAATTTCCGCCAAAATAGCAAGGTTGATACGGACGCTTTGGCGCTGGGCCGATCCAAAGATCCCAATGGATATTTTTCGGACATTCAACTTCGTCATTCGTTGCTGGAGTTCCGCCCCAAACGGTTCCAACCCAAACATGAATATCTTTGACGCAACCAATGGCTCCGGCCTGAATCAGTTCAACAACGCGTCGATAATTATCGCCAGCATGAATTTGAGTTCCCATTTGCGTAATGATTTTCTTTTCCTGGGCAACTTTTTTCATTAAACGAATTTGATAAATATCATGCGCCAAAGGTTTTTCGCAATAACAATGAATTCCGCGATTCATAGCGTCAATTGCGGCAACGGCATGCGTATGATCAGGCGTTGTAATGATAACGGCGTCAATTTGATCTTCGAGATCAGCCAACATTTCCCGATAATCATTATAACGTTTGGCGTCCGGATTTTCTTTTCCGACCGCTTCAAGATAATTGTCGTCGATATCGCAAAGAGCAATTCGATTTTGACTGGCGCTGCCGCTCAAATGAAACCCTCCTTGCATTCCAGCAAGTCCGATATGAGCAATATTGATTTTTGAAGAGGGGTTTGCGCTTTGACTCAGAGCGGGAGAAGGAAATGTTGTTCCTAAAACGCCCAAGCCAAGCGTTGACAGAGAAGCTGTTTTCAAAAAAGTTCGCCGATTGAATTGATTAGTCATTATAATATGACTCCTTATTAAAGAGGGATCGTTAGAAAATGATATTATTCAGAAAAACTTTGATATATCGAAATCTGAATGAGCAACAGGCTTCGTCCTCAAAAATCCGCTTGTTGTTGTCGGGGGGTTGCAAACCCGAGAATCTTAAAGTTTTCAAGCGGCTTGAGTATAAAATATCAAGCTTTTTCTGTCTCTCCCATTAATATACAAAAGAATTGTCTCGATTTCAAGTTTTTATTTAATGAAAGGAACTTATTCGCGAAAAATAATCAAAGCTGCAATAAACAGAATTTTGTTTTTTTCGACAAAAAAGTCATATTGCAAAAAAAAGCAATAATCATTAAAATTTTACAGCTTTTCTAAAAAGTTTTCGGTCATTTTTGACGATAATCCGAATTAGCATAGATAAAACTCTTTTGTTTATATTATTAGTTATAACAATTGAATTAAAAGTTGCCTTGTTCTTGGACAAACCCTTTCCAATTATTTTGTCCTTTCAGTTGAAAAAAGCTCAAAAGAAAAAGCCGAATAAAAAGGTTTCGATAAATAAAAATGCGGGAGCGCCAAATGAATTATTCAAAAAAGAAGCGTCAACAGAAACGAAATTCCGGAAAATGTCGTCGAATCGCTATTTTATTAATAGCGATGGGCGGATTATTGGGAATAGCGAATTCATCATTCGCCGAATCAATCCGCGTTTCGAGCTATTCAGAACTTCGTAACGCAATCAACAATTTTAATTCGGGTTCTTCCGGAAATACAATAATTGAAATTGACGGAACGATCAATCTTGCGGGCGATCTTCCAGCTATTCTTGGGAATAACGATTATAACCTGACAATAACGAGCGTTAATAACGGAACAATCAACGGAACGGGGGAATATCGCGGTTTTTATATTGATACAGCAGGAACGAATTCGAGCGTCGAAATCGAGGGACTTTCCTTTGAAAATTGCGTTGCGGAAGGGGGACAAGGCGGTTCAGGAAGCGTTACTGGCGGCGGCGGATTAGGGGCAGGAGGCGCGATTTATGCCAGAAGCGGCGACATTAGATTGATTGACGTCTCTTTTGAGAATAATCAGGCCAATGGCGGCGACGGCGGTTCAATTCTTGCGGAAAGTCATGCGGTTGGAGGCGGCGGCGGCTTGAGTGTTGACGGCGGCGGCGATATTGTTACAGAGCCCAATTCGGATATTGTTGTCGGCGACGGCGGCGGAACGGGTTATCAAGGAAGCGAAGGCAACAATGCCGGATTGAATGAAAGAAGCGTTACAGCGGGAAATGGCGGCGGCGTTCCTTATGAAGAAGGCGAAGAACCGGAAGGTTGGAATAGGGAACCGCATACAGAAGGCGGTCGATCCGGTCTTGTCGGCGGCGACGGCGGTTATGGCGGCGGCGGAGGCGCTTCAACTTATTATGGCGGCGATGGCGGCGAAGGGGGCGGCGGAGGCGCTGGTTTGATTGCGGGAGGTTTAGGCGGTTTCGGCGGCGGAGGCGGCGGCGGTTCCGATGAAAATAATGGCGGCGTTGGCGGTTTTGCGGCCGGAAATGGCGGTTATCAATCAGATTTGACAACGACAGTCACAGGCGGCGGCGTTGGAGGCGGCGGCGCTGGTTTGGGCGGAGCTCTTTTTGTTGAAGAAGGAGCGAATGTTTCTATTGTTTATTCGAACGGATCAACTGTTTTTTCAGGAAATAGCGCCGAAGGCGGAAATGCTGGTTCGATAATGGGAATGCCGGATTATAGCGGAAATGCTCAAGATGGCGAAGGAATCGGAAATGCGATTTTCCTTAAAGACGATTTAACAATTGATGTTCAAGGCGAGGCTCAAGTTATTGTCAGAGACAATATTGGCGGATATGCCGGAGCAACGCAGAATGTCGGCGTTTATCAAGATTCCAACAAAGGGGGAATTGTTAAAAATGGTTCTGGAACTCTTGTTTTGGATATTAATAATGATTCCGCGTCGTCTTATTCCGGGAATACAACGATCAATGAAGGAAAAATTATTGCCGCAACGGAAAATGCAATCAGTCAATATTCCGATCTGGTTGTCAACAACGGAGCGTTTCAACTCAATGCGGATCAAAGCGTCGAAAATCTTTATAGCGATTCTTTGGAATCCGAAGGGAGCGAATCTGCCAGCGGCAACGGTTCTGTCAATTTGAATGGGAATAATTTGACCGTTTCGCAAGGAAGCGAAGACGGAAATTCCGTTTATCGCGGAACAATTGTTGACGCGACAGGCAATGGTTCCTTAATTAAAGAAGGAAACGGAATTTTGAGGATTGCCAGCGATAATCGCGGGGCAACCATTAATGCCGGATCGTCAACGAATATTGCCAATATTTTTACAACAAAGATTTTGGGCGGAACAATCCAAATGGATCATGAAGGCGCGTTGGGCGACGGAACGATTCTCTTTGGTCAAACGGAATATAATGTCGATCAGGCGAATTCTTTGCAAGTTGGCAACGATGCTTTTGATGAAAACAGATCAGCAACTATTGCCAATAATATTTTGCTTTCGGGAACCGAACCGATGAGAATCGGCGTTGCTTCCGACGTTGATTCGAGCAGAAACGTCGTTCTTTCTGGACAAATTAAAACCGATTCGACAAATAGCGAGGCAACAGGCGTTCTTCAAATGAATATGAATAACGCGCAACAGGTTTTGGAAATTTCTAATACAGGAATTGATTCCGAGACGAAAAGACGAGTTGCAGCAAACGCGAACAATTTTTCAGAAATTCAATTAAATCAAGGAACGTTGCGAGTTCTTGCCGAACGGGAAACGGGAATCTATAATGAAGAAACGGAAGAATGGAGCGGTTCCGGTAATTGGTATAACAGTTTAGGCAATGCTGTTATAACGAATTTAACAGATCAAACGGTTTTACAAATTATCAGGAATGCCAATGGCTATGAAGAAACGTCTCCAGTTGTTCTTGGCAACAATATTAATTTGGATGCCGGTCTATTAAATATAACAAATGATCATCAAGATTTAAAACTAACCGGAACCCTTTCCGGAAACGGCGGACTTTTGATTGATTTGTCTGAGAGTTCGAATGTTCTTGCCATTACAGGAAATCTTCAGTATAAGGGCGAAACTCGATTAAAATCCGGAATTTTTGATCTTTCCAATGCGAACGGTTCCGCGACAGGAAATGTAACGCTCGGCGCTCTTTCTTCAGCAGAAGGCGCCAACGGCATTGCGGTTGTTCTGGGGCAAAAATCGCTGACAATCAACAGCGACGCCGACAGTTCTTATACAGGAATTATTGCCGATTCGCTTGACGAACCTTCGGAAACCGGAAAAGTCAATATTATTAAAAAAGGAAATGGCGTTTGGACGCTGAATCTTGTCGATAACGGAGTTTCCGGGGCAAGCAATATCGGTCAAATAACGGTTGGCGGCGGTTATCTCGGATTAACGGATCAGAATGGATTGAACCAAAAAACGCTTAATGACGATTCCGTTGTTGATGCCGTTTTGGTTAAATTGGAAGACGGAGGCGGCATCAAAGTTCATGATGGCCAAACTGTTTCGTTAGATAATTTGGATGCTTCAACGGCAAACACAAAGATCGTTGTTGGAACCGACAGTTCGTTGACATTGAGCAATCTTAATACAATAACCAAAATTCGCAGCGGTTTTTCAGGGAAAGGAACAGTTCTTTTCCAAAACATTTATGCTGCCGCAGAAGACGACGCGGAACCTTCATTGCAAGCTTGGCAACTTTCAGGAAATAATGACAATTGGGCCGGAATTTTCAAAACGGAAGATAACGGCGAACTTCAATTAACGTCTTCAAAATCGGTCGGCAACCAATCGACTATTGATTTGGGAAAAGAAACGTTATTATCGGTTTTCCTGGATAATGACTTAGGAACCTTGATCTTACAAGGAAATGGAAATATCAAGGTTGCGTCCGAAAAAACCTTATCGATTTCAAATTTGAATGGCTCGGATATTTTATCGATTTCTGGCGGCGGAACCGTTGCTTTGGAATCTGGAGCAGCGAGTTCTCTTGCTGAAAAATCCGGAATGTTCAACGGAACGACAAAAATCAATGCTTCGACTCTGCTTGTAAAGGGAGATAATCAGACTCATTTTGAAAATCGCGGCGATACCTGGTTGACCAGCGCCGGTATTCTTGAGCTTAATTATGAAGGCGTCGAGCTTCCTGAATCTGGAATTTATGGAAATCTTTGGGGCGCAGAAGACATTAACATTCAAAACAGCGGCGGCATTACAATCAGCGGAACAACAGGAAATGTTTTGCTCGGCAATACAATTCATTTTGTAAACAACAGCGAAACTCCAACCAATAATATTTTCCAAATTGATACAGGAAATGCCGTTGTAACCTTTAACGGAGAAATCGAATATAACGAAGAGGTTAAAGATAAAGGCATTTTGAATAAACTCGGAAATGGAACGCTCATTCTGAACGGATCCGATGCGTTTGATACAGCTTTGCTCAATGCTGGAACTTTGCAACTTGGCGTCGATTCTCTGGATGATAATCAAACAAATAATAGTCAGTTGGCTCAAGCGGATATTATAACGGCCGCAGGAACAACTTTAACTGGTTGGGCGAATTCGTTTGGAGCTTTAACCCTGAACGGAACATTGAGTTTGAAGGGAACGCCAACGACAACATTGAATGCGGAATCCGGAACCAATGCTTTTGCAATGAATACAGGAAGCGTTGTTGATATTAATGTTGAAAACGAAGATAATTACACGAAATTTCAAACAACCGACGGAAATATTGCATTGAATGGCGGAACGTTTCAGGTTAACCTCAACAACGAAATTGAAGAAGGAACCAGGCTGACCATTTTTGACACAGAAAACGGATATTTGTCCGCCAATATTAAAAAGTTGTCTGTCGTTGATAACGTCGTTGGAAAACGATTTGTCATGAATACGGAAAACAACAGGCAATTCAATCTGATCTGGCAGAAGATCAACTATACAGACAACGTTCTGTCCAATAATGGACGAGGCGTTGGAATGGCTTTAGCGCGTTGGGCTGATGATCCAAACTTGTCGGAACAATTTGGAAAATTCCTCAATGCATTGGAAAACGAACAGATAAACAATCCTGATGTCGTTGGAGAATTAAGCGGCGAAGTTCGTTATTCAGCAATAACCGCTCAAATGCTTAATCGAACGCAAATTCGTCAATCGTTGAGCCAAAAAGTAACGCCGCGGGCTTCAACCGGAAGCAATTCCATTCTTCGCGGACAAATGATCGAACGAAACGGCCTGAGCGGTTGGATGTCGGTTTATGGGATGTCCGGCGATGTCGACAGTCATAAACAGACTTCTGGTTTCGATTATAATTTAATGGGCGGAATTTTCGGCCTTGAGCTCGGTTCCAATGCGACTCAACAATTTGGACTCTTTTACAGTTATAGCAATTCCGATGTCAAAACGGGAACGCGTATTGGTTCGGTTGATCTGAACGAAAATATCTTCGGAACCTATTTTCGTTGGAATGATCGTTTCGGTTATGGTCTGGCTTTGGGAAGCCTTGGAATTACGGATTATTCGACCAATCGCAGTTTTAATATTGGAACTTATGCCGGAAACTTTGATTCGAGTCAGGACGGTTGGTCGGGCAATGTTTATCTCGAAAGAGGCTATACATTCGGGCTTGGACAAATGAATCTGCAACCGTATGGCGGACTTCAATATACATTTATTCATCAAGACGATTATAACGAATCCGGTTGGAATGGTTTGAATTTAATTGGCAATAAAACCGATTATGACAGTCTGCAATCGGTTCTCGGTCTTCGATTGAACCGCGAAATGGCGTTGAGAGGACGACTTTTGGATGTCTCCGTTTATACGAACTGGACTCATGAATTTTTGGAAACAAGCGCGAATGGTTATGCAGCCTTCTCTGGAAATCCAAACGTTCCGTTCAGGGTTGTTGGAAACGGACTGGGGCGAGATTTCGTTATGTTCGGCATCGGCGGAAATTGGACGATTAATGATCGACTGCAATTCTTTGGAAATTGCGACCTTCAATTGAACGATTATGTCCAAACAGTCAGCGGAAGCGCCGGCGCTCAATATTCTTGGTAACAAATATAAATCTTGAGTTTCGCATTCCCCTAAACCATTTCTCTCTTGTTTGGGGAATAGCGCAATTTATTAAAAAAATAATATTGGCGCAACATAACAAGGAAGCGTTAAATAGGTTGACGAGAAATTTAATGCTTCCTTTTTTCTTAACAAATTCGTTTTTTGGCCTCTGCTAGAAACAAAATAGAACTTCAGAAAAAATAAAAATATTTCATATCTTAGCGAAGTTAGCGAAAAAATCTGGAAAAGCGAAGATTTTCTGAATACTGAAAAAGTTTAAAGTTATAAAATAATTGAAATGAATCAAAATTTTTTAAAAAATGAAAACGCGGGTTGCCGTTCGAAACTTTTTCGTTTACAATTGATTCAAAGGAAATTCTAAACTTGCTGGGAACGCGGACGTCTCGTCCGTTGGAACGGGTTTTCGCGACATTTTCCTAATTGAGTTTATTGTCAAAAACAGGCTTTAAGAATTTCCTTCAAGCATATTATTAATTCAAAAGTCGAAATGAGTGACTGGCTTCGTCATCGATATCCGTCTGTTTGCTTGCGGATTTGTGAGCCGAACGATTTCGGGTTTTTGATCATTTTGAGAACAGAAATTGGATTTTAGAACCCAAAAGAATTGGAATTGCCAAACGTTTTTCTGATATTATTCCGTTAAAATTGATTATTGTCTCTGATCTGCAATTGAGCTAACAGTTAATGAAACAAGCTTTATTTCGCCAATCTTTAATAGGAAATAAAAGTTTTTCAGTCACTAAAAAACTCAATGGAAAACAAGCAACTTTGAGCCGAAACCAAACAAGACAGAATTCATATCGCCCCATTTTCAAGTTGTTTTTGTTATCATTTTTTTATTGTTTCCGCATTTCATTTCATGATGAAGAAATATTGAAACACAAAAACAATAATGCAACATTTTATTAATAATAAATCTGTCCAGAGCAATATCTCAATTATATAAATATTGGAACCTTTATTCTTGAATCAATTTTTCTCGAATTTTTCTCAAATGGGAATTATCGAGAGTTGTCTCGAAAATGACGATTCAGGGATTCAGCAGAATGAACAAGTTAACCAAAAGGAAACGATTATGCCAAAACAATTGCTTTTTTGGTTGTTTACGATTTGTTCCTTGTCCTTATTGATCGGTTGCAAGCCGAAAGAACAGGAAAAGGATTCAGCGCCGCAAGCAGGAGTTGCTTCGAGCAGTCCAGGCGAACCTGCTGGCGGGCGTCCGCGATTCGATCCGGAAGAATTTATGAACCGGTTCAAACCGACTCTTTTTGCCAATTTGGGAGACCTCTATTATACTCCGGACGGAATGACCGTTAATGCCGAAACGGGCGTTATGTATTTAAACGTTCCGAACTTTGGTCGAATGGACGAAAACTATATTAAACCCGATTCTCATCAAGGCGGTTATCTTCTTCAGATTAATCAAGACGGGACATTTGAAGAGCTTTTACAATATCCCGTTCTCGAATCAACCGGTCAATGCGGTCCAATGGGAATTGATTTCGGACCGGACGGCAATTTATATGTTTGCGATAATCAATATTTTCATAATAATGGCTTTCAGAAAAATACAGACGCAAAATCTCGTATTCTTCGCGTTGTCATGAAAGACGGCAAACCGACAGGCGAAGTTCAAACGGTCATCGATGGAATCAAGCTGGCCAATGCGGTTCAGTGGAGCAATAACCGTCTGTTTTATACTGATTCTTGTTTGGATACAGAAGACCCAAACAGCGAAGAATTTATTGGTTCAGGCGCTCTTTTTATGTTTGAAGGCGAAGACGTTTTGAAAGCGGGAATCGGAGAAACGCCAGCCATTAAAGTCAATGCGGCGGCGGATGATCCGCATTGTCTCGCTTTTGAAAAAGTCAAAAAGATTGGACGCGGCGATAATACAGGCGCCGACGGAATGGCAATTGACTCAACCAGCGGCGTCATTTATTTTGGACATTTTGGAAACGGCGCTCTTTTTGCCGTTTATCCGAATGAAGACGGAACCTATCAACGAGAAAACGTTATTAATATTTATGATCCAACCGCTTTGGAAGAACCAATGCCTGGACCTCAAGGCGGAGCTGCTCCCAATTCTGATTCAAATCAGCCTTCGCCGGAAGGACAATCTGGAGCGCCGAATAATCCGCCGCGACGATTTCCGCGAGGCCCCTTTGGCGATTTGAAATTGCAATGCTGCGACGGAATGTTTTTTGATCAAGAAACGCAACAAATATTTATTAATGACTCGCAAAATAATGCTATTTGGGCATTCCGAACCGTTCCGAAAGGCGAAAAAGCCCGACCGCGCGTTATTTGGAAAAACGACGATACTGATGGCAATGACGGTCTTTTGGATCAACCTTGCGAATGCGTCATTTCGAACGGAAAAATGATTATTGTCAATTTCGATTGGCCTTTCCCTGGCCTTTTAAATTCTCAAGTCGATCCTCCTGGAACGCTTTCCGCGATTGATATGGCTCCGATTGTCGAAATGGCTCAGCGAATGAATCGAAGAGGACGACCTGAAGGTTCAAAAAACGATGCCCCTGTTCCTGCTCCTGAAACTCCAACCCCTTAATTTCAACGCTTTGACAATCATTTCCCTGGCTTGATCTTTTAGATCAAAGCCGGTCTGGACAACAAGCTTCGCTTTCAATATTTCGTTCTTTGTTGGCGGGCTTGCGTCCAAAAATTCCCGATTGTCAAGAGTTTTTTATAAAGCAACAATTATTGTTCTATTGAATTCATAAATCAATATTCAACTTTTAAATAAATAACATCAAAACAGAAATATGAATCACAAATCAATTAAGCAATTCCGTTTTTTTGGAGCGATATTGTTTTTGACGATTTCAATAACAATATCATTCGTCAATGTTCTCTCCGCAGAAGAACCGTCGATTATTGCGGCGTTATCTCCTTATATTGAATCTCATCAAATGCCAGGCGTCGTTTCGATTTTAGCAACGCCAAATGAGATTCTCAGCATTGACTCCGTTGGTTATTCCGATATTGAAAATCAAAAACCGATTGACGAGAATTCCTTTTTTTGGATTGCTTCAATGTCGAAAGCTTTTGGCGGCGTTTGCGTCATGATTCTGGTCGAAGAGGGAAAACTTGATCTGGACGCGCCGATTTCAACCTATCTTCCTGAGCTTTCCGATCTTAATGTAACCGTTTATCAGGACAATCAGACAAGATTACAAAAAAAGTTACAAAATCCAATGACGCTTCGCCAAAATTTGAGCCATACTGCCGGCTGGCCGTTCATAACGTCGTTTCAGGATCAATTTGGCATTGATTCATTGCCGACAGACAAATTTTTGGCAACGCTTAAAATGACAGGGCTTGATCATGAACCGGGAACGAAATATCAATATTCCAATATTGGTATTGACGTTGCGGCCGCTGTTGTCGAACGCGTCAGCGGAATGCCGTTTGAAGACTTTCTTCAACAGCGAGTTTTTGAACCATTGGAAATGACGGAAACAACCTTTTTTCCCAACGAGGATCAAATTGCCCGCCTGGCGAAGGGCTATCGATCAAACGAACAACAGGACGGACTCATTTGGCTCTCCGATGTTTCTTATATGACCGAGCCATTTGATCATCCGAATCGTTATGCGGAATGCGGCGGCGGACTTTTTTCGACGCCGATTGATCTGATAAAATTTTATCAAATGTTGGCGGGCGGCGGAGAATTCAATGGAAAACGCATTCTTTCCGAAGAGTCGGTCAAACTAATTTCCTCGAAACAGACAGGCGACAAATCTGACGTTCATTATGGTTTTGGTTTGGCTTGCGGCGATAACTGGTTTGGGCATGGCGGCGCTTGGGGAACCAACGCAACGATTTACAAAAATCATTTTGTCGCTCTTTATATGGTTCAGGTTGCCGGAGTTGTTAAACAGGAAGAATCAATCGAATCTTGGCGAAAGGCTGCTATGAATTTCTTTGACGATTATCAAAAATAGTCGAAAAAGTTCGATTCTTTTCAATGAGATTTTTGGCCGGGTTTCATTTATTGATCCCGAATTGAGTCATTTTGTCGCTTTCTTTTCAATAATCCGATTTTTGACGATTATACAGGACAATAATACAAAAAGTTAGCTGCTTGAGCATTTGGCAATTTTTAACAAATGGGCAGTCTCGACAAAATGACCTTTTTATTAATCCAACTCGAAAATATTGATTTACTTCTCTTTTTTCGAGACAATTTTGCTTTCAAGAATTCGCTTCAGAATCAACATTCTGTTGCGACATTCTTTCGTCCATTTTTCGATGACAAACAGGACAATCCTCTTTTTGAACCAGTGACGCAAGATCAAGAGATCGGCATTGATTCTTCCAAAGATCAATCGAGATCAGTTTTTTCGAAACTGCTTCTCGATTTCCCGACAAGATTTTAATTGCCGCAGAAGCTTCCAATGCCGCCATTAATTGAACGATTGGCGGCAGAATCGGAAAGAGATTGGATAACGAATCGATATCATTATCATTGACAAAATCGGATTGAGAAACGGGATTCTGGAATGAACCGGATAAATCGTTCCCGGTTTCGACAAATTGGCCATTTTGACTGGATTTATTATATTGATCCTTTTCGTCGTTTCCAATCAGACAGGCCAAACAAGGAGTTTGACCGGGAAAAATCGTCAGAAATTGCCCGGTTGTTCCGCAAACGCCTGCGCTGATAAACGGAATATTATATTGAACGGCAATTTGATTTAAAAGAAACCGCGTCGAAAAGTTATCGGTTCCGTCAATCAAAACATCGACTTTTTTATCGGCGTCAAAAGGATTGAGAATCATTTTTTCCGCGTTTGCCGAAGAAAAGCGATCAACGATTCCCTCAATCAAAACGGTTGAGTTTGCCGCCGCCAATGAATCCTGGCCTGCCTGAACTTTTAATCGCTTGAGTCGGGCATCGTTTTCAGTAAAAAGAGTCTGACGATGAAGGTTACTTAACTGAACATAATCTGAATCAATAATTCGAACTGCTCCGATTCCAGCTCGAACAAGCATTTCGGCAACCGCTCCGCCCAACGCGCCGCAACCGCATATAAAAACGCTTGACCGAAGCAATCTCATTTGTCCCTTTTCGCCGATTGATTCAATCATGATCTGGCGATGATAACGGGACTTCGCTTCAAAAGTCAGTTCTTCAGATTCTTTTGACCAATTTGTCGCCATCAATTTTCCAATCTTTCAGTGAATCGGCAAACGTTTCGATATCTGGATAAATCGCCTCACTTAAATAACGAACAACCCAATTTTTCGTCAAAGGACTAATTGTCAGAATCGTTGCTCCATTTTTCCAGGCTTCCCAAATTTCAATTGCTGTCCCCATTGACGCTTCTGGAACATAAGCAATCAGAACATCAATTCCGGTCGAACACATTTTATTATGACGCAAAAAAGTCTCTTTGCCGGTTTCATCGCCATAATTCAATGAATTTTGATTTTTCGCATAGGGATCATATATTTCCGCTTCGGGAAACGCTTTTAGAAATATTTCGCTTATTTCCTGACGATAATTTTGAGAATGAAGCGATTTCTCTTTTCGTGACCCTTGCATTATTCCTGCAATAAAAACTCGCATCGTCTTCCTTTTATAGAACGTTCGTTTCTGGCAAATTGATCAAATATTTTCTGATAATAATTCAAAAAGAGTTATTGATAAAAAAACCCCAGATCAAAAAACTCTGAGGTTTAAAGTTGATATTTATGACGTTTTCCTTGAGTTTTTCCGAAATGCGGCAAAGCGGAAAAACCTAAGCGTCGGTTGTATAACCGTCTTCGATGATTATTTGCTCGCTTCTTCAACAGCAACAGCAACAGCAACGGATGCGCCGACCATTGGATTATTGCCCATTCCGATCAGTCCCATCATTTCGACATGGGCAGGAACCGACGAAGAACCAGCAAATTGAGCATCTGAATGCATTCGTCCCATTGTATCGGTCATTCCGTAAGAAGCTGGGCCGGCCGCCATATTGTCGGGATGAAGCGTTCGACCTGTTCCGCCGCCAGAAGCAACTGAAAAATATTTTTTGCCATTATCAACCGACCATTTTTTATAAGTCCCTGCAACGGGATGCTGAAATCGCGTCGGATTGGTTGAATTCCCTGTTATTGAAACATCGACGTCTTCGAATCGCATAATTGCAACCCCTTCCGAAACGTCATCGCAACCAAAACAACGAACTTTGGCTCGTTCGCCTGTTGAATATGATTTTTCCTGAACAATATTCAACTTTCCGGTCAAATATTCATATTTCGTTTGAACATAAGTAAAGCCATTGATTCGACTGATGATCATTGCCGCATCTTTGCCGAGCCCGTTCAAAATAACTTTCAAAGGTTGTTTGCGAACTTTATTCGCTGTTCTTGCTATTCCGATTGCGCCTTCGGCCGCAGCAAACGATTCATGACCTGCAAGAAAGCAGAAACATTTGGTTTCTTCTCGAAGAAGCATTGCGGCAAGATTTCCGTGTCCAAGTCCGACTTGACGCTGATCCGCAACGGAACCCGGTATGCAGAACGCTTGAAGACCTTCGCCAATCGCTTCCGCGGCGTCGGCTGCTTTAAGACAACCCTTTTTGAAGGCGATTCCCGTCCCGAGAGTATAAGCCCAAACGGCATTTTCAAACGCAATCGGCTGAATGGATCGAACGATCGAGGCGACATCGACCCCTTTGGATAAACAAAAGTCGCGAACTTCTTCCAAATCCGCAAAACCATATTGCTTCAAGACAGGTTCGATTTTGCCGATCCTTCTTTCATAACTTTCAAATTGAACCATGATTATTTCCTCAAATATTGTCTTTTTGTTATTGTTTTTATTTTTCGGGAAATCTTTGATTGTTTTCGATATTTTTGTCCTCTGAAGACCTTTTGCCTGTTAGGATGACAATGACGACGAAAAATCAAAAACCATTATAATTTGGTCCCGACCAAAGAGAACCGTTTCAATAATTGAAAAAGTTTGACAAAACAAATTAATAAACCATAAAATGATTTACGTTTTGTTACTGACGGTTCAATACATTATTCTTTACGCGGATCAATTGTTTTAACGGCTTCGGCAAATTGACCATAAGTTCCAATATTTTTCTCGAACGCTTCTTTCGGATCGGTTCCCTTTTTAATCGCGTCCATCATTTTGCCAAGATTGACAAATTTATAACCAACAACCTCATTGTCAGCATCGAGACCGATTTCCAAAACATATCCTTCGGCCATTTCGAGATAACGAACCCCTTTGGCTTTTGTGCTATACATCGTTCCGATTTGAGAACGGAGACCTTTCCCAAGGTCTTCGAGTCCCGACCCGACCGGAAGTCCATCTTCAGAGAAAGCGGACTGAGTTCGACCATAAACGATTTGAAGGAAGAGTTCGCGCATTGCTGTATTGATGGCATCGCAAACCAAATCCGTATTGAGAGCTTCCAAAAGCGTTTTTCCGGGAAGAATTTCTGAAGCCATTGCGGCGGAATGCGTCATTCCGGAACAACCAAGCGTTTCAACGAGAGCTTCTTCAATAATTCCATTTTTAACGTTTAAAGACAATTTACAGGTTCCCTGTTGAGGGGCACACCAACCGATTCCATGAGTAAAACCGGAAATATCAGAGATTTGTGTAACAGGAACCCAGCGACCTTCCTCCGGAATCGGAGCGGGACCATGATTCGGACCTTTTGCAACACAGGTCATCTGTTGCACTTCATGAGAAAACTGCATTCGACTGCTCTCCCTTATTTTGGGGTTGATGAATTTGTCGGAAAAAAATACTCATTTTATACAGGTTTGAGTTGTTCTCGTTCATTTTTTGAATGGACGCGGACAAAACAACGGAGTCAAAATGTCCTGAAAAATCAGTATAATAAGAAACGAATTTCAATATTTATTTTAGAAAACAATTTCGAGAAAATGAATTCAAAATAGTCAACTCAAAGAAATGAGTTCGTTTCTGTAATTAATTCAAAAAACCAGTTATCAATTTATATAACAATTACATTATAATCAGAATTTTGATATATTTTAACAAAGAAGTCAAATTTGAAAAGGGTTGCCCAAGGGATTCCTTTGGTTCATTATTTTTCTCTGATTCGCTATGAAAAATGTTATTATTTCTTTTTAAAAAATAAAAAATTCAAAGTCGTCATTGATTCAAATTGTTTTTTAAAAGAAATGGTTTGTTTATCTTGAACGAAATGGCCTGGGGGGTCGTCTTTAAAAATCCGTTGACCGCTTGCGGGTTGACGAACGCAGGATCAGAGTTTTTCATAGGCTTGAACCTCATTATATTAAAGAATATTTTTGCGAGAGAATTATTCAAAGGGGTTTCTTTCGAATAAAAATCTGATATGATGAATTTAATGAAATATTTTCTCTTTTGAGATAAACGCAGACTTCATAAAATTAAAAGGACGAAATTATGGTTATGAAAAAATTTATCAATGACCCAAGTCAATTAACGCCAGAATTACTTCAGGGCTTTGCTCTTTGTTATCCGAATCAAGTTAAGGTTATTTCGGAGAAAATCGTTCTTCGCGCTAATCCGAAAACGAAAGATAAAGTTGCAATCATAACGTTGGGCGGAGCAGGTCATGAACCGGCGTTAAGCGGTTTTGTTGGCGACGGAATGTTGGACGCTTCTGTTGTTGGCGATATTTTTGCCGCGCCCGGCGCTCCAAAGGTTCTTGAAGCTCTTCGTTTATTTAAAGATTATGCCGGCATTATTCTTGTTGTCTTGAATCATGCCGGCGATGTCATGAATGCCAATATGGCCTGTATGATGGCAGCGAAAGAAGGAATCAATGTTCATAAAATTTTAACAGCTGAAGATATTGCGCCGGGAATCAATGCTCCGATTGAGGATCGTCGCGGTTTGGGCGGTTGCGTTCCTTTGATTAAAGTTATTGGCGCTGCGGCTGAACAGGGAAAATCAGTCGACGAAATTTTGGCTGTCGGCGAGAAATTTAACCAAAAAATGGCGACTCTGGCCGTTACGCTTAAGGTTGCGACGCATCCGCAATCCGGTCAAGAGACAGGTTCGTTAGCCGATAACGAAATGGAAATCGGAATGGGGCAGCATGGCGAAGGGGGCGGAAACGGACCTGAACCTCTTCAGTCCGCTGATTCTGTTGCTGAAATTATGGTTCAAAAGCTGATCGCTGCCATTAAAGCTCAATCGGGTGACCGCGTCATTCTCATTATTAATGGCAGCGGAGCGACGACGTTAATGGAAATGTTCATTATTTTTGGTAAAGCTTATAATGTTCTTAAAGAACAGGGAATCAGCGTTGGATTCAGCCGTTGCGATGAAATTTTAACCGTTCAGGAAGCGTCTGGTTTTCAAATGTTCCTTGGAATTATCGACGACGAAATTCAGGCTTTGCTCAATGCTCCAAGCAACGCTCCTTATTGGGTTACTCGATAAGGTTTTGAAAAATTCGTTCAAGGAAGCTCTAAAAACCCGCAGAGAACGCGACGTTTCGTCCGCATGAACGGGTTTTTGCGACGTTTTCTGAATGGGGGTTATTGCAAAAACAGGTTTTTAGAACTTCCTTGAAGATTGTTAGATTTGGACATCCTTGAAAAAAAGAAAGACTGTCCGATTCTTAGTTGAATGGATTGTTGAATGGAATTCCTGATCGCTGGGAAAACGGTTTGAGTTGTTGTCTTCCGTTTTCCTTTCTGCCTGCGAAATTGGCGGGATATTTTCCGGAAATTTCTGCGAGTTTTAATTTATTGAATGATGATAAATAAGAACAATAATAATTAATAATATTGATAAATAATTGATATGCAAACCGAACTAACCAAGGCTCTTTTTGCGCAAATGCTTTCTGGGGCATTAGCCAAAATTGAGGCTAATTTTGACTATTTAAATCAACTTGATTCTGCAACAGGCGACGGCGATCACGGAACGGCAATTTTGTCAACGATGAAAGCGGCTGTCGAAGCTTCAAAACAGGAAGAATCATTTTCGCAAACGCTCAACAATATAGGCTGGGGCATTATGAGCGCAACTGGCGGATCAACCAGTTCATTAAACGGGTCATTTTATCTCGGAATGAGCGAAGCGGTTTCGTCTGAATCTCTTGATCCGGCAGAGGTCTCAAAAATGTTTTCTTCTGGTTTGACCAATGTTCAAGGGATGACGCAAGCGAAAAAAGGAGACAAAACCTTAATGGACGCAATGATTCCTGCCGTTGAATCAATGAAGTTAACATTAATCAATAAACCCGATGTTTCGCTTAACGAGTTGTTTCAAAATGCAGCAACAGCAGCAGAAAAAGGAGCGGCTGATACGGAAAATATGATTGCCAAAATGGGGCGAGCCAAAAATCTCGGAGAACGCTCAAGGGGACATCGCGACGCAGGGGCAACCAGCTTTGCTCTCATTTTGTCCGCTTTTGCTGAAACGCTTTCAGAATAATCGCTGGTTTGAACGTCCATTTTGTCAAAGATTCTTGTTGAGCATCGAATTCGATTCTCTCCTTTAATTGATTGACAATCCCTGATGACCTTCGCGGCTTCGGAATGCTTGCGGATCGACGTCAAATAAACAACGATTTATTCTTTTACGCAAAAAAGGAATAAAATTCTATTTAAAGAACTTTATTCATAAAATAGTTTTTTCATATAATTTATAAAGAGAATAATTGATAAAAGGAAAAAAATGGCTGATCGAGAAGGCAATATTGATGCAAAAGATTTTGGAATTGGGATTCCTCAATGCTCTGAAGGTTTCTTTTTAAAAGGAAACGCTCATGTCGATTGGGGAATGAAAGATCGACTTTCCCGAATTTTCAATCCGAAATCGGGTCATACGGTTATGTTGGCGTTTGATCACGGTTTTATTATGGGGCCGACGTCTGGTTTGGAAAGAATGGATTTGACGATTGTTCCGCTTATTCCTTATAGCGATTGCATTATGTGTACGCGCGGAGCTTTGAGAACGATTGTTCCTCCAACTTGCAACAAGCCGATTTCTTATCGTTTTGATGCCGGGACTTCGATTTTGACGGAACTCAACGATCAAGTTCTTCAGGATATTGATGAGGCTATTCGAGTTAACGCTTCGCTCCTTGCCTGTATGGTTGCGATTGGGGATCCCAAACATGAGGGAATTACAATTCGCAATTTAACAAAAACCGTTGATTTGGGAACTCGATACAGCATTCCAACTCTGGGAGTAACCGCCGTTGGAAAAGAGCTTGTCCGAGATGCTCGATATTTGAGTTTGGCCAGTCGAATTTGCGCCGAAAATGGCGCTAATGTCGTCAAAACATATTTCTGCAACGAGAAATTTGAACAGGTAACCAATTCCGTTCCGGTCCCGATTGTTATTGCCGGCGGAAAAAAACTTGGAGAACGAGACGCATTGGAAATGGCATTTCAAGCTATTGATCAAGGCGCTTCAGGGGTTGATATGGGACGCAATATCTTTCAATCCGATTCGCCGGTTGGAATGATTTTGGCGGTTCGCGCTATCGTTCATGACGGCGTTAAAGTTCAACAAGCTTTCGAAATTTACGAAACCTACAAAAACGAACATAAGTAAAAATCGTTAAACTTGTTCAAAAATATGCAAGAAAGACCCTCTTGGATACTTGACGTTACCGCTTTGAAAGGTATGCTATGATAATGCGGATTGTTTAGTTTATTCAAATGGGGATTGCTTGGACGTTTCAACGGAAATGTTGTTCCAGCTATTTCCGTTTCGTTGTATTTATTGTTATTGTTTTTTATTTTCAGGAATGACTTCAACGAACCGTTTCAACAAAAGGTCGCATTGATTGAACTTTTCTATGGAATCGCAAATCAAAAAGTCAATTGATTTCGATTCCCAAACCGTAATCTAATGGCTCTTGTTGAATCAAAGAAAATCATTAAATTCGTTGAAAAATAGAATTAAAAACCAAAACGATTTACATTTTTCATATAAAAATGGCGAAAGTATTATAATATGAATCCCGATGAAATCCTTCGGATCGTCGACCAAATTCATCTCGACCGAAAAATCGATAAAGAAATTGTATTTCACGGAATCGAGCAGGCTCTTATCATTGCGGCGCGTAAACATAGCGGCGAAGATTCAAATGTTGTTGTTCATATTGATCGGTTATCAGGCGAAATATCAGCTTATCGAGACAATATTCCTTTGACAACAAATGAAATAGCAGAACGAATCGGCGCTCAAACAGCCAAACAGGTTATGATCCAAAAGATTCGAGAAGCGGAACGAGATGCGCTTTATAACGATTATCAGCTTCTTATTAATCAACTTGTCAGCGGAAGCGTTCATCGAAATGAGGCGAATGGGGCTTGTACAATAACCCTTTCCAATACCGAAGGGATTCTCCCTCGAAGCGAAAAAATCCCTGGCGAATCATATCGCAATGGCGAACGGATTCAGGCTATTGTTGTTGACGTTAAAAAAAGCGGGACAAAGTTAAAGGTTATTTTGAGCCGTTCGCGTCCGGCTTTTGTTGAACGACTTCTCGAACAAGAAGTTCCAGAAATTCAAGAAGGAGTTATTCAGATTAAGGGAATCAGTCGGGAAGCAGGACATCGTTCCAAAGTTGCCGTTGCCTGCGATGATCCGCGAATTGATTCGGTTGGCGCCTGTATTGGCATTCGAAGAAGTCGAATTCGAAATATAACCGACGAACTTAATAATGAACGGATTGATGTTGTCTCCTGGAGCAGCGATATGCTGACGTTTATTCCTCAGGCTCTGCAGCCGGCAAACGTCGACGAAGTTATTCTCTGCTCGTTACTCGGTCGCGCTATCGTTTTGGTTCAAAAAGATCAACGTTCCCTGGCAATTGGTCGAAAAGGTCAAAATGTTCGTTTGGCCAGTCGACTTTGCAATTGGGATATTGAAATTATGACTCGAGACGAATTGGATGAAATGTTGACCAAAGCGTTTGACGATTTTGTCGCAATTAAAGGAATTAGTACGGAATTAGCCGATCGACTTGTTGGCGAAGGCTTTTTTACTTATGACGATCTTTCCATTATTGAACCTTCCGATTTAAGGGAAATGGGAGATCTCTCCGAAGAAGAAGCAGATGAAATTGTTGAAGAAGCGGAACGTCTTGCCGACGAAAATGAAAAGTTAATCGCCTCAAGAAATAATTCTTCAGAATCCCCCAATATAAATATAAAGGACAAAAAAGAATCCAATGCCCCTTCCAGTAATTCTGAGACAACGGTCGAATCTTCTGCGGAAAATTCGGCGGTTTCTGAAAATGAAGAGTCGGCATGATGCGGTTCCTGATAATCGTTTTCGACAAATTGAAGAATGATCTGAAATAAACAAGGACAACTCAAATTGATTGTCTTTGTTTTTAAAAAGATTTCATCAATTTGTTGATTGCCCCAAAAAGTAATTCATAAACTATAAAGGAAAAGATTTTCAAACCAGAACGAAAACATCATATTCAATTGAATACCTGAATGGTTCACGAGAACTTATATTTTGATTATTTGATTTCTCTATGAATATTGTTTGTTTTTCAGTTCTTCGTTATTGACATTTGATTGGAATTCCTGATCTAATGACGCAACGATTATTGTTTTTTCTTTAGAAAGTTTTTGATAGAAAGGTTTTTTGAAACAATATTATTTAATAAAGAATGTTTTCAATACTAAAATTCCCAAAAGGCGATTATTCCAATCGTTTAAACTATTGATGACGACAACCGGGGAATGCAAATCAAAGAAATATTATGTTTTTATTGAAAGAGACAGAAACGCTTTGATTGTATTGATCATTTTCGATGAAGTTTCAATGGCAATTGATATTTTATGAAGTTTATGACTTCTTAATATTTTAAATTGTCCTTCAATATTATATATTTTATATATTGGCAAAAAACTTATTATTGTTTTATCGTTTGAGAAAAAGTTCATATCATCTTGAATTTTTACAGATCATCCTTAGAAAATAAGAGAAGCATACATTGTCGATTCGAATTTACGCATTGGCCAAACAGCTTAAAGTTGAAAGCAAACTGCTCGTTGATGTTTGCAAAAAGCTGGGACTTGAAGGAAAAGGTTCCGCATTGGCAAGTTTGACAGACGAGGAAGTCCAACTCGTTACAGATTATTTTACAAGAACGCCAATTCTTAAAACGGCAAAGGATCTGATTTCAGAAGTTGTTTCTATGCCGTTACAAAAACCATCGGTTTCTCTTCATACCGGAAAGGTTCCGGTTCTTAAACCGAGTCGTCCTTCTCGTCTTTCTGAATTAACAAAGCCCTCGGAACGCTCTCTTAATGATATTGTTACGGAAAATCAGAAAAAAGAGGAACTCTCTTCAAACGATCAGACCTCTCCAACAATTCCTTCTCAAGACGAAATTCAATCTGATTCTCAAGCTTCTCAAGAGCAAACTCAGAAAAAACAAGTTCAAGAAGATCATATTGAAACAGAAACTTTTGTTCAGGATCAAAAAACAACCAAAAAGCAAGACGTTGCCAATGAAAAGTTCAGCGACCAAACCGCATCCTCTGTTACTCAATCGACTTCTCCTGAGTTAGACCAAACGTCGTCCAAAACAAGAAAAAAAGCGGACTCATCAACAGAAAAAGCGGTTCTTTCTCCGCTTTCGAAAAGCAAAACAGATTCCCAGGAATCGCTCACTCCTGCTGAAGTCGTTGAATCCGTTTCTAAGGATCAGAAAGAAACAGAAGATCAAAAGATTGACGTTGATTCGAGTAATACGGAAATAATCGAAGAAGTTTCGGTTGAAAACGTTGCTGTCCAGGAAGACCAAACAACTTCTCCCGTTGAAACGTCAGATATTTCTTCTGACCTTCCTGATGAATCCATTGATATTCCCGAAACGTCAACATTAACCTCGAAGGAAATTCCCTCTTCGTCTTCGGCTGATTCTTCAGACCAACAAACAATCGTTGACGTTACTCCAAAAGATAATTCGACCCTTGTTGCCCCCACAAAAAACGCAACCCAAACGATATCGGAACCCAAAGAAGAAAAAAAACCGGAACGTCGTTTATCAAGACCAGGAAAAGAAAAAAAATCGCCTGATGTCAATCGGGATTCTGCTGCTGCAGAAGAGCCGCGAGAAAAACCCAATCGAGGACGAAACGAATCCAATAAAACGAAAGCAGCGGCCAATCGAAATATCCCTTCTCCCATCAAGCCGCAACCTCTTGTTCGTCCTTCCTTCATTTCTCCGATTGATCAGGCTCGTCAAGAGGCGTTAAACGAAATGAAACGTCCGCCTCTTATGGTTGCTCCTTCCTCTGATAAAATGGTTGTTCTGGATCAAAAGAAAAAGAAAAAGTTGGAAAGCGACGAAAATGGCAAAAAAATCGCTGCCTCAAATAAACCGGGGTTGGCGATTCATCTTGCTCCGCTTCCAACGCAGCCAATTAAACCGTCAAAGAAGAAGTCGGAAAAAGAACCGGCTCCTCAAAAGCCGGCAAAACGATTTTCGCCCGATGAAATCAGGGCTGAAATGGAAAAAACCCAGCGTCCCTTGACGGAGCATATCAAGGAAGGTCGCGAAAAGAAACGAACAAAAGGGGGCAAGCTGGAAAAACCAGAAAAATCTCCCAATGTTGCAAATGGGACTCGCCCGAATAAAGATCGTTTCCCCAAAAAAGAGGTCAAAAAGAAGCCCTTTATTCCAGTTATTGATGAACCGGATTTGCTTGCCAGCGCCAAATTCAATACCAAAAAGGGAAGCGGCAAAACTCGCCCTGATTCCGATTTTAAAGATGAGTTGCGAAGCGGAAAAAAGGAACGCCGTAACACAAATATCGATAATCGACGTTCGCATAACGTTGAATTTGAAACCGGAAGCGAATTCCATTTTAGTCGACAAATTCGTCAAAAGAAGAATAAAACGGCAGTTTCAACGGTTCCTCGCAAAAACGATATCAATATAGAAATGCCTTGTACGGTTAAACAATTTGCTGAAGCGACTGGACTTTCTGCCGCCAGTATTATAAAAAAATTGATGGAATTTGGCGTCCTCAAAACGATCAACCATAATTTGGATGAAGAGACAGTCGAACTTCTCATTGTTGCGTTTGATCTCAAAGCAACGATTAAAAAAGAGAAGTCATTGGAAGAAGAATTCGTTTCGTCCGCATTTGAATTGGTTGACACTCCCGAAAGCCTGGTTCCGCGTCCGCCTGTTATAACCTTCCTGGGGCATGTCGATCACGGAAAGACCTCTTTGCTTGATCGAATTCTTCATTTGAATGTTGTCTCGGGAGAAAAGGGGGGAATTACGCAACATATTCGAGCTTATCGAATTAAGACACCAAATGGGGATGTCACATTTGTTGATACGCCAGGTCATGAAGCTTTTACGGAAATGCGAGCCCGGGGGGCAAATTGTACTGATATTGCTGTCCTTGTTGTCGCTGCAGACGACGGCGTTATGCCGCAGACAGAAGAAGCGATAAGTCATGCTCGGGCCGCCGGAGTTCCTATTGTTGTTGCCTTGAATAAAATGGATCTTCCTGGCGTTAAAAAAGATAAAACGGTTCAAGAGCTTGCAGCAAACGATATCATGCCGAGCGAATGGGGCGGCGATGTCGAAATTGTTGAAACCAGCGCCATTTCCGGAATGGGAATCGATTCGTTGCTGGAGACTCTTTTAACCGTTTCAGAACTTCATGAATTAAAGGCCAACCCGAATCGACCTGCCGTTGGCGTTGCTTTGGAATCCTCAATGCTTCCCGGTCAAGGGGTCGTTTGCAAGATTCTTGTTCAAAAAGGAACCTTGCGTCCCGGCGATATTGTCCTTTGCGGCAACGCTTATGGACGCGTTCGATCAATGTTCGATACTCTTGATCCTCAAAAACATCTTGATGAGGCAGGGCCAAGTACGCCAGTAACCCTTCTCGGTCTGGATGTCGCTCCCAGCGCCGGAAGCAAGTTTGTTGTTTTGGATAACATTTCCGTTGCCCGTCAAATTGCGGAAGAACGAACCAAATTCGTTCATGATCATGAGCTTTCTGATATTCAAACTCATATGACATTGGAAACGCTTTTCGATCGAATGAATACAGCGAAAACGCAACAAACTCTTAATATAATAATTCGAGCCGATGTTCGCGGTTCAATTGAAGCAATTCGCAAAGAATTGGGAAAATTGGAACATCCAGAAGTTAAAGTTAAAATTCTTCAGGCGTCTGTCGGAGGAATTACTGAAGCGGATGTTCATTTAGCCGATGCCTCTGACGCGATCATTGTCGGTTTTAATGTTGTCCCCGATGAAGGAGCTCGAACTTTGGCGGAAAAGAAAAAGGTTCAAATTCGACGTTATGATATCATTTATAAATTAACGGAAGATATCAAAGCCGCTTTGGAAGGAATGCTTAAACCGCTTGAACAGGTTAAAGAACTTGGTCGGGCAATCGTTCAACGAACGTTTATTATCAGCCGAATTGGGACTATTGCCGGTTGTCGAGTTATGGCCGGAATGATCGAAAGAGACGCCCGCGTCCGATTGATTCGAGAAAGTCGAATTATTGGCGATTATCCCGTCGAGACTTTGAAACGCGAAAAAAATGATGCCCGGGAAGTTCGCGAAGGTTATGAATGCGGGATCAAACTTAAGAATTTTAATGACATTAAGGAAGGCGATATCTTTGAAGCTTATAAAATCGAGGAAATTGCTCGAACATTTTAACTTTTGTTTCCATTTTTATCGCGAAATGATTCCCTAAACGATTTTCGGTTTTAAATTGTTTGCTTTTGATTTCGTTTAATGATTTTTGTTTTTAAAACATTTATTGATTGTTTGTGCTGAATTCGACAAAATCAGACATTGTCATTTGCCTGACGTTGTCGGTTTGTAATAATGATCTGGTTTTGAACAGGCTTGAGAACAAAAAGAATCTTATCAAAAGAATTCCAGGGACATTTCGTTTATGATCCGATATTAAAAGCCCCAAAAAGTTCAAAGCCTCCCAAAAGTCTCTTCGCAGAATAATCCGTTTTTTCATGTTTTTTAATTTAGACAATTTTGTTGTTTTAAATAAAATAATTCATTGAAAAGATTAACAATTTTAGATAATCATAAAATATGGCGTCCAGAAGAACATTAAAAGCGGCAGAAGCCATTCGGGAAGTTGTCGCAATGTCGTTATTGACCGACTTGAAAGATCCCAGAGTTCAAAATGTAACAATAACAGCAGTCGAAGTCTCGGCAGATATGCGTAACGCTAAAGTTTTGTTTACAGTTCGAGGCGATGCGGCAAAAGAATCGCTTGCTCTCAAGGGATTAAAAAATGCGAGCGGCTTTTTGCAGCAGAAATGCGCTCAACGAATTGATACTCGGTATACGCCGCGACTTCAATTTGAGATTGATGAGGGAATTAAAAATCTTATCGCGGTTTCTCAAATCCTTGAAGACGAAAAAAGAGCGAAAGAGGCGGATTCAGTTTCTCAAACATCGACCTCAAACAACCAGATTTCAGAAACCTCAACTTTGGAACAATAAAGAAAAATCGAATCATTGTTGCTATAACAGAAGTCATTTGATGACAATTTTGTCTTCAATAATTCGTCAGGGATTTCCGGTTTTGCGAATAGATCATTCAAGTTTTTTCAACAGGTTTGAATATAATTGTAAAGGGGGAGATATTAAAAAGACTGGCATGAACGATACAATTCATTCAAAAATAATAATCTTATCTCAATTCTGGCGTCTTGGTTAAATCAATGTTCTTCCAGTTCGATTTCAAAGGTTGTTGGTCGGTTTTGACTTCAATATCCGTCCATTATTGACAGATTTCCATTGATAAAAACGGGAATATCAAGTTTTTTGAGTTAAATAATGATTGAGTCAAGCGTTTCATATAGAAAATAGAAATAAAATGGTTTCTAAAGAACAAAAAGTCATTAAAAGCTTATGCAAGGTTTTGCGAAAAAAGTATAAAGAGATTCCTTCTTTACTGAATAAAAAACATTCTGTCCTGGAACATCTCATTTATGCCGCTTTTTTAGAAAATACATCCATAGAAAAAGCCAATTATTCTTTTTCCGTTTTAGAACGCTATTTTATCGATTGGAATGAAATTAGAGTTTCAACGGCAAATGAATTAGCTTCCGTTTTTCCTTTGCTTCATGACCCGGTTCGAACAGGCGAACGAATTCGTCGAACTTTGCAATGGATATTTGAGAATTATTTTAAATTCGATCTGGAAGAACTTCGGGGTCAAAAAATTGAAGAAATTCATCAATTTCTGGCCAATATTCCTTTTACAACTCATTTCATGATCCATTATGTCTCTCATCTTTTATTAGGAATTCCAACGATTCCTTTGGATGAAGGACTCTTAAGAGTTATGCGACTTTTGGAACAAGTTCAAATAAACGACGAAAATCATGAATTTGTTCCAATATTCAACAAAATCGATTCTTCTTATTTTTCTTTGCTTCATGAATTTGGCTCAACATTTATGGAACAAACTGAACCCGGCGAATCAATGAATATTTTGATTTCTATTGACCCGGACGTTTCTCTTCGTTCCTGGCTTCCCTTAGTTGATGATGAAGAAGCAGATCCTGCGGAAATAGCTAAAAAAGTCGCTCGAAAAGATCGAAAATCGAAGCTCCCGGCCATTATTCCTATTGAGGATATTGATATTGAAGAAACCATTGATCCGGACTTGATTGTTGAAGATGTTGATCAGTTTGGTTTTGAATCAGAAGTTTCCTGGGAAGACGAGAAACAATTGACTGTTTCTGATGACTCGTCAACAGAGTTGAAGAAGCCTAAACCTAAAAAATCGTCTAAAACGTCAGACAAAATTAAAAAAAGAGAAAGTCGTTTAAGTATTCAATTTTCCGAAACAGAAATCATTTCTGAATATGAACAAACAATAACAACGAAGACTTCCGAAACACGAATCACGAAAAAGGAGTCTATTCATACTAAAAAAACCAGGATTCATCCAGAGTCCATCAAGTCAAGCTCAGAAAATGAGCAGACCAGTTCCGATTCCGTAAAGAACGCGGCATCGCAAGACGATTTATCCGAGTCCAATCTTTCGTCCCAATCCCCGAATTCAATAAAAACGCGAAAGAGAAAAGACTCTCCCCAAAAGGACTCCCTCGAAAAAGAATCTCCCAAAAGGGGAAGAAAAGCCAAATCTTCGTCAGAAAAAACTTATGAAATCAATGAAACATTAACTTCTTTGGAAGAAAACGATTTGAAAAACGTTGCAGACATTTCTTCCGATTCATATCCCAATCCATTGATTCAGGAAAAGGCTGATTCTGTTTCCGCAAACCTTCCAAAGGAAAATCAGGCTCGTCAAGGAAAAAAAACGGCTATAAAGCAACAATCTGATAACAATGATCAAAATTCAGATCTGAAAAAAGATAAGAAAAAAGAATCGTCCAAAACGGTCAAAAATCAGTTGGATCGTTTTATTTCAATTAATTCGCTAACAACTGAATCGTTGCCAGCAGAAACGCAAACGACCGAATCGTTGCCAGCAGACCC
>JAUNBG010000041.1 GCA_030527205.1 Planctomycetia bacterium | reverse complement strand
CGGACTCTTTCCGGAAAGCGATCCGTCAAATTCGTTCAGGAGAAGCGAAGTGCGTTCTGCTTCGGGACGATAAAATTGCGGCGGTGGAGTCGGGACGGGGCGTCATGCCGCTTTTGAACATTGCAGAACGAGAGTCGCTGGAAGGAGCCGTGATTGTCGATAAGGTAATTGGTCGGGCTGCGGCCGCGATTCTGATTGCCGGAAACGTGGCGGCCGTTCATGGCGAACTGATGAGTGAAGACGCTGTGGAGTGGTTGGGCATTCATCGTATCACAACCAGCTACGCTCATCTCGTGCCGCGCATCCTCAATCAAGATCGCTCCGGGTTGTGTCCTCTGGAACAGACCGTTATGGGAATCGACGACCCAGAACAAGCGCTGGCGGCTTTGAAAGCAAAATTGAATATTGGTAAATGATGGAATGGTGAGCCGCAGCCCGTTTGCCACCAGGGGTGCCGTTTGAAGGAACTTTGGAAAATTTTTCAAATTTTTCGACGCACCCCCTTGACCTTAGAGTAACTGTAAGGAGTATAATCCCAAGAGTTCGGGAAAGGGTACTTCCTGAAAATGAAAATGGCAAGAAAACGGTGGCAAAAAAGAGGAGAAAACCATGAACGGAAAAGTAGCGTTGGTGACGGGTGCGGCCAGTGGAATTGGCAAGGCGACGGCGACGAAGTTCGCGCAGGCGGGTGCGTCGGTGATGTTGGCAGACCGAAGCGCGGAATTGCTGGAAACAGCGACGGAAGCGCTTCGGTCGCAGGGGTTTGCGGTCGGCAGCTTTGTCGGCGATGTGACCCAGGAAACGTCGGTTCAGGCGATGGTGCTTGCAACGGTGGAGCGGTTCGGGCGGCTCGATTACGCCTACAACAACGCCGGAATCATGAGCGACGACATCGAGACGGCAGAACTGGAAAGTGCGGAGTTCGACCGGGTGATGAACGTCAACCTGCGTAGCATGTTCCTCTGCCTGAAATACGAGTTGCGGCAAATGCTTCAACAGGGGGGCGAGGGGTATGCGATTGTCAACTGCTCCTCCATCGGCGGGCTGATCGGCTTGCCGGGGCGGGTGGCCTACCACGCCTCGAAACATGCGGTGCTCGGAATGACAAAATGTGCGGCCCTGGAATATGCGGCACGGGGAATTCGGATCAACGCGGTCTGTCCCGCCACGATTGAAACGCCGCTGGTGGAAAAAATGCTGCAAGCCGGCGCGATCAAGGAAGTGGCGGAACCGATCGGTCGATTTGGCAAGCCGGAGGAGGTCGCTTCGACCGTTTTGTGGCTCTGCAGTCCCGCGTCCAGTTTCGTGCTGGGACAGGGGATTGCGGTGGATGGCGGATACACGATTCGATAACGTGGAGGGGAATTCATGAGGCCCGAAATTATTGGTTACATGCTGGCGTCGGTGGATGGACGGATCGAGTGTTCGGTGCTGGACGACCTTATCGGCGAGAAGGATTACGAAACGTATCAGGCAAAACTGAACGGCGATGCCTGGATTTGCGGACGCAGGACGATGGAGCTGCATTTTGCGGACAAAGAACCGTTCGTCGCCACACCGAAAAACCGCGTGGGGAAGTCGTCGGTACATGTCGCTCGGAAGGCCGATTCTTATGCGGTTGCGGTCGATACGCTCGGAAAACTCCGGTGGCAAACGAATGAATTAGAAGGAGATGCGCTGATCTGCATCGTCAGTGAGGAGGTTTCCGAGGAGTACCTCGAAACGTTGCGAAAACAGGAAATTTCCTATATCGTCGCCGGAAGTGAGAAAATCGACTTGCCGCAGGCAATGGAAGCGTTGTGGGAACATTTTGGAATTCGACGGCTGCTGCTGGTGGGGGGCGGAGTCCTCAACGGCGGCTTTCTCGAAGCAGGGTTATTGGATGCACTGGGGGTCTTGCTGGCTCCCGGAATCGATGGACGATCGGGAATTCCGACGTTGTTCGACGGAATTTCCGCGGAAAAGAAGAAGGCAGCTCCGCTTCGCTTGAAAGAGGTCGAGGCGCTGGCAAGCGGTGCGGTTTGGCTCTATTATGAAGTGATTCGGTAGCTTACCAAAAGAGAGATTCTCATGAAGTATCCGCTCACGACGATTTTTTCCTTTTGCGCGATCAAGTTCGAAATTACTTTGAAAAAAGCTTGTCTATTTAACTGCGATCGCTATTTCTTGAATTCGACGAAGCTCCCGTGAACGGGTACCAAAAAAGAGTCCAATTCAAGACAGATTCGCTTGATGAGGATTCGCAAACCAAGTCGATTCTGTTCATTCGCCCAAAATAAAGGGTTGCTCCGTCAAATCGCCGACTTGCGTTGTCCGTTCGTCCTGGTTGAGCAAATAATCAATGATTTCTGGAGTATCGTCTGTAAAATTACGAAAGAATTGTTCACGAAGATAAGCAAAAAAGAGTTGTTTTTGAGTCGTCGTGAGCGGAACTGGCGAAGACAGTTTTTCAAGAAGTTCATTTTCATTTCGAGCAATTGAAATCAGAACATTATAACCAGACAATTCGAAAAATCGAATTCCGACCAGGCGGCGTCCATTTTCGGTATGGCGAACATTTCCTTCGATAAAAACATAATGCCCGTGTTCTGGAATAGATTCCGTATTTCTTTTCGCAGGAATAAAACCGCTTCCGACATTAATCATCCAATTTTCAACGGATCTCCAGACCGCGACAATACGATCATAGCTTAAAATCAAATAAAGATTGCCGGGCATCAAACGTTTGATCTGATCGCCTGAATGCTTTAAAGGAGTCCTTGCGTCGGTAACAATTCCCGCAGGAACAGGAACGCGTCCAGGAACAGGAACGGATCGTTTTTCCGGTTCGGCTGGCTTAATAATAATCTCTTGATCGCAACGGGGACATTTTCGCTTTTCCCCTAAAAGTCGATCCGAAGCATCTATTTTGCTGTTGCAATATTCACAAATAACGCGAATTGCCATTCCTTTTTCCTTTGAATAAAAGATATTTTGATTATTTTTCCTAAAATTTGTTTCGATAGAACTGCTTTTCTTGCAGATCAAACCTAAACGTTGGAATTTTAAGAACAATCATTTTCAATAAAGTTGAAAAATAAAGAAAATATTTAATTGAATATGATCGAATTTTATTTAATTGCGACTTTTTTCAAAAAATATTCAGTTCAATGACTCATTCCTCAAGGAATGCTTTTCAATATAAATCAACCTTATTATAACCTTTTATTCAGGAAAAATCAAGAGTTGTCAACCAATGAATTATGGAAGGAACGCGTTTAAAAAAGGACGCCAGGGTCGAACAATAACCGGAGGTCCAACATAAATCGGCGGCGCGGGATAATAAGTCGTTATGGTTGGTCCAACAACAACCGGCGAGGAATAAATCGGCGGATAATAAGTCGTATAAACTTGAGCATAAAGCGATGAGATTTCCGCAGATTGCATTGCAGATAACGGCTCTTGTTGTTCAAGCGTCGAATTATTCCTATCCGAAGCAAAAATCGTTGCGCTCATTGCAAGAACCAGAAGCCCGCCAATCAACCCGTTTCTCAAATTGCTTAAAAATTCCGCTTTTTTTCGTAACATTTTTTTGTCCTTCCTAAAACAGACAATATTTACTGTTGATCTTTATCATTATTTCTTGTTGAACTTTATCATTCTTTTTGACGCTGCTCATCAAAAATAGATTAAAACAACCTTTTTATTCGAATAAAGTAAAAATTTCTGAAAAGAGATTGGTTTTGGGTATCGCATTGCCGATTTGACAAGTCGCGGCTCTTTCCAGATCAATCCGTTGACGCCCGTTTTTGCCTGACAATCAAGTTTCAAAAGATTTAAAATGAAACGGATCGACGCCGAAAATCCCCCAGCCCCCCTCTTGTCCCAAACTGTAATTTTGATATGATTAAAGAGATTATTTTTATTGGAAAAACAGCTGATTTGACTCCCATTATTTATTTCGATCATTCTTGAACACTGTTGCATTAATTCATTTTTAAACAATTTTTTCACTTTGCGAAAGACTAATCGAAAAAATCAGCAGAAAACAAAAACTTTGACAGATTTACTGTATTGAACATTTAGGAGACCATATTGTGAGCGAAAATAATTTCGTTATGTGCGACGGAAATGAAGCAACCTCGATGATTGCTCATCTTTGTAATGAAGTAATGGCAATTTATCCGATCACTCCGTCCTCAACAATGGGCGAATTGACCGACGATTGGGCATCCAAAGGAAAGAAAAACATTTTTGGAACCATTCCTCAAATTGTCGAAATGCAAAGCGAAGCAGGAGCAGCCGGAGCCGTTCACGGATCATTGCAGGCCGGAGCGCTGACTTGTACATTTACGGCATCGCAAGGTCTTCTCTTAATGATTCCAAATATGTTCAAAATAGCAGGCGAAATGACGCCAACCGTTTTTCATGTAACCGCTCGTTGCGTTGCGACGCATGCTCTTTCCATTTTCGGGGATCACAGCGACGTTATGGCAACGCGATCTTGCGGTTGGGCTATGCTCTGCGGCGGAACGATTCAGGAAACTCATGATATGGCAATGATTTCTTATGCCGCGACTCATGCCAGCAAAATTCCATTCGTTCATTTCTTTGACGGCTTCCGAACTTCTCACGAAGTCAATAAATTAGAAAAACTGTCCGATGACGTCGTTCGCGAAATGTTTGATCTTGACGCGGTTAAACGTTTCCGCGAAAACGCATTGAATCCAGAAAACCCGGTTGTTCGCGGAACAGCTCAAAATCCGGATGTCTTTTTCCAGGCTCGCGAAGCTTGTAACAGCGCTTATGAAAAAGTTTCTGCTGTTGTTCAAGAACAAATGGACAAATTCGCCAAATTGACCGGGCGTCAATATCATCTGTTCGATTATTATGGCGATCCGAATGCCGAAAACGTTATCGTTATTATGGCCAGCGGAAGCGGAATCGTTGAAGAATATCTCGATTTCATCGGAAATGATCAAAAAGTCGGGTTTGTCAATGTTCGACTTTATCGTCCCTTTGATGCCGCCGCTTTTGTTGCCGCTCTTCCGAAAACAACGAAAAAAATTGCCGTTCTCGACCGAACCAAAGAACCCGGCGCCGTTGGCGAACCTCTTTATCTCGACGTTGTATCCGCAATGGCTCAAGAATGGAAATCAGCTTTGCCGACTATTATTCGCGGTCGATATGGCCTTTCATCCAAAGACTTTACGCCGGCAATGGTCAAGGCCATTTATGACGAATTGGCCAAAGATGCTCCGAAAAAACAGTTTACGATCGGCATTAACGACGACGTTACGCATTTGAGCCTCGACTATGATCCGCATTTCTCAACCGAAAAAGACGACGTTACTCGTTGCGTTTTCTTTGGACTCGGAAGCGATGGAACCGTCGGCGCCAACAAAAATACAACGAAAATCGTCGGCGAATATACTCCGAATTATTGTCAGGGTTATTTCGTTTACGACTCCAAAAAAGCGGGTTCCGTAACCGTTTCCCATTTACGATTTTCGCCCCGGCCGATCAAAGGTTCCTATTTGATTACAAAAGCGAATTTCGTTGCTTGCCATCAATTTGTCTTTACAGAACGCGTCGATATGCTTTCGACCATTGTCAACGGCGGAACCTTCCTTTTGAATTCTCCTTATTCCGCAACGGAAGTTTGGGATCATCTCCCGATCGAACTCCAGGAAGAAATCATCAGCAAGAAATTGCGATTCTTTGTCGTTGACGCTGTTAAAGTCGCGAAAGCGGCAGGAATGGGAGGACGAATCAATACAGTTATGCAAACCTGTTTCTTCAAACTTGGCAACTTTATGCCGGTCGATGAAGGAATCGGTTATATTAAAGCGGGAATCAAGAAAACTTATGGCAAAAAAGGCGACGCCGTTGTTCAAAAGAATTATGCTGCCGTTGACGCTTCTTTGGCAGCGTTAGAAGAAGTTGCTGTTCCAACGACGGTTTCTTCAACATTTCATCGAATCGATGGAATTTCAGGCGACGCTCCTGAATTTGTCAAACATACTCTTGGCGAAATAATGGCTTCCCGAGGCGAAAATCTTCCGGTCAGCGCTATGCCCGCCGACGGAACTTTCCCAACCGGAACGACCAAATATGAAAAACGAAGCATTGCAATTGATATTCCGATTTGGGATAAAGACGTTTGCATTCAATGCGGACAATGTTCATTGGTCTGCCCGCATGCGGCCATTCGTATGAAAGTTTATGATCCGGCGGCAGCGGAAAACGCTCCGGCTTCATTCAACAAAGCCGACGCCAAAGGCGCAGAATTCAAAGGTTGCCAGGCGACCATTCAAGTTGCTCCTGACGATTGTACAGGCTGCGGAATGTGCGTTTATGTCTGCCCCGCCAAGAATAAAGCGGTCGAAGGAAAGAAAGCAATCAATATGCAAGACAAACTTGCCAATATTGATTCCGCTCGCGCCAATTGGGATTTCTTCCAATCAATTCCGGATTATGATCGAACCAAAGTCAAGGTTGACAGCATTAAAGGTTCGCAACTTTTGTTGCCGCTCTTTGAATTCTCCGGCTCCTGTGCTGGTTGCGGCGAAACGCCTTATATCAAACTCGTAACGCAACTTTTCGGCGATCGAATGATGGTTGCCAACGCGACCGGTTGTTCGTCGATTTATGGCGGAAACCTTCCGACAACGCCTTATACAACAAACGCTCAGGGTCAAGGCCCGGCTTGGAGTAACTCGTTATTTGAAGATAATGCCGAATTCGGTATGGGAATGCGACTTGGGATTGATCAGCAAGGCCAATTCGTTCGCGAATTGCTCAATGAAAAGAAAGAGCAGATCGGAGCGGAACTTGTCGAGAATCTGTTGAATAACAAACAGGAAACGGAAGAAGAAATTGCTCAACAGCGCAAATGGGTTGCAGAACTCAAAGCGAAGATGGAAGCAGCTTCTTGTTCTTGTAATACAGCGAAACTGATTGCGATGTCAGCCGATTATTTGATTCGTCGAAGCAACTGGATTTTCGGCGGCGACGGTTGGGCTTATGATATTGGTTATGGCGGTCTGGATCATGTCGTTGCTTCCAACCGAGACGTCAATATTCTTGTTCTCGATACAGAAGTTTATTCGAATACAGGCGGTCAAGCCTCGAAATCGACCCCGCTTGGCGCTGTTGCAAAATTTGCGGCCAGCGGAAAAGCGACAGGCAAAAAAGAACTCGGTATGATGGCCGTTTCGTATGGAACTTGTTTCGTTGGTCATATTTCTATCGGAGCCAATCCAACTCACGCAATTAAGACTCTTGTTGCTGCGGAATCTTATCGAGGTCCGTCCCTGATTATTGCCTATTCTCATTGTATTGCCCAAGGAATCGATATGAAGACCGGAATGGAACTTCAGAAGGAAGCTGTCAACTGCGGTTATTGGCCTCTTTGGTCTTATGATCCGCGACTCGAAAAACCTTTTGTTCTCGCCAGCAAAGCGCCGCAAGGCGATCTCAAAGATTTCGAAGCCAAACAGAATCGTTTCAATCTGCTTGGCCGTATGAATCCGGCTGCTGCAGAAGAATTCCAAAAACAGGCTCAGGATAATATCTATAAACGATACGAATATTATACTAATTTGGCCGAAACGAAAAAGAACTGAGATATAACAGGGGGTTGATTTCTGTTTTGATATCATTTTCGATTCGATCGAAATCTGTTTAAAAAACAGAAATCTCCCCTTTTTATCGATCGCCGGTTGTTGCGCGGGTTTGCGATCTGTAACGATCAAAATTTTGTTCAACAGGTCTAAGTCGAAAGAAGTCTCTTTGATTTTAAACCGTCTTTATCAAAAAAGACGGTTTTTTTTTCGTTTTTAATCTTGCTTCAAACGCGAAGACACAGAGAAGAAAGGTTTAAAAAGAATTATCGATCGAATGAATCTGAAACGTTTTCCGCTTTCAAAACAATCTTCGCTTTTTCTGAGTTTTTCGCTCATTTTGTAAAAATTGAAAAACCGAGAAACTTTAACCGGTTTGAGCATAAAGCGAAAAAAAGTCTTGACTTTTTTGGAAAATGCTCTTATAATATAGACTGGTTTTAATGTTGATTCATTGCCTTCCCTTTTTATTATTTTCTCAAATACTGGATTCCTGATGAACTTTTCTGCCGAAAAAACAAAACGTTGTTCTTTTTTGCGGAAAAAATCTTTCTTGTCCTCTTTTGCATCGTCTTCATTGATTTCCTGGATTCTTCTTTCATTCTTCAGCTTTTTCTCCATTTTAGGAAACGGATTGCATTATTGGATTCCTGATTCCTGTGAATCTGGATGGCATCATTTTTCGTCAGAATCTTCAATATCGCTCGTTAATCATAGCAATGGTTTTCATTGTTTCTTCAAGCCTTTAGTCCTCTCTGAATTTCATGTTTGTAAATCAGTCAGCGACGGATCAGTTCCTCAAAGCGAATCCTGTCATTCTTATCGGCTTAAGAATAATCGGTCTTTCCATTTCTGCGAACCAGAATCAGGCTTTGGGGATTCATCTTTTGACGCGGTTGCTCAAATTTCAAGTCCGATTGATCTCTCTTTTTGTCGCTTGGATCCGATCAAAAAAGCCTGGGGAAAAGTCAACTTTCATTTTCAAAAGAACGATTTTTCTCTTTGGCATTGGCAGCACAGTCTGGAAGAATCGTTCCTTTCCGTTGCGCATTGCTCTTTAAAACATGCAAATGACTGCCCGGTTTGTCATTTTTGTTCCATAAATCATGGGATTCTCCCTTTTTATTCTGACTGTTCAACAGATATATCGATTTTCGCTAAAACATTCTTTTCGAACGAAATTTATCTGACAAATCTCGTCTCGTCTTATTTCTCTCGAGCCCCTCCATTTCCTGCAGAAAAACTGCTTTCTTTGGAATTAATTCGAAAATAAGAGTTTCAATTGGACTTTTTTCGGAAACAGGCATTTGATTCAATGGACTTTTAAACCGAACTGGTTTGGACAACCTTTCGACTTCAGGAATTTGACTGCTTTTTGGAGGTTGAAAACACAAAATTCAAATGGCTTTGATTCGCTTGAGTTTTGACTCAATTCGATAAAAATCCGGTTTTCTGTTTTCGTAAACCTGAAAAACAAAAGTCAAAATTGCGGCATCGTTTGGCCGTTTGACTCCAAACAGTTTGTTTGATTTTAAATCATTGAATTTGAATAAAACCAAACATTATTTGAGTTCAAATGTCCTTGTTTGAATCTGTGTGTACAACAATTATACTCAAGTCGCTTGACCCCTCAACCGTTGGGGCAACAGTCCCAATCACAAAAATGGATTACAAAAGCAGAGAATCCGTAATCCAAAAATGGCTTCGGTATAATCGACAAATTCCATAAGATTTCGTCCAACTGAAATCATTATTTTCCGAAAAAGTCGTTGTTGCGCTAAAATGAATTGAGCTCAACTTCTTTGTCTTACATTATTTCGAATTTCCTTTTTTATCGGACTTTTGTCAAAACATCAAAGACTATTTCGTGTCAAATATGAAAACAGCCAAAATGATTCGTCATTTTCCCATTTAACGGAATCGTTGTTTAATTTTTGATAAAAACATTGCATTCCTTTATTCGACACATTTTCTTTTTTTTGAGCATAATTCCTTTAAAAAACTTCAAAATTAACTTTAATAACATAAAAAATAAAGATATATCATGAAAAATACAAAACTTAATTCAAATAAACCAGGATTTACTCTCGTCGAACTTTTGGTTGTCATTGCGATCATTGGAATTTTGATCGGACTTCTGCTTCCTGCCGTTCAATCAGCTCGAGAAGCGGCTCGACGAATGCAATGCACAAATAATCTGAAACAGATCGGTTTGGCTTTGCATAATTATCATGACGTTAATAAAAGTTTTCCGTCGGCTTGGCGAGGTTATGACGAAAACAATACTTCCAAACCTTGCGTTTATGGCGATCCGGGTTGGAGCTGGCTGGCGGCTTCTTTGCCATTTATGGAACAACAAAATCTTTTCAATCAAGTCGATTTAACGAAACCGGTCGGCGATAGCGTCAATACTCTTGCCCGTCAAATGTTTGTTAAAAACTTTCATTGTCCAACAGAACCGAACGAAAATGAAACGTTTAATCTTGAAGAATCCGGATTGCTTGATCATGAGGACGAAAACGCTCACAGCGAAGGACATGAACATCATTCCGATCATAATCTGATTTTTGCGGCAGCAAATTATATCGCTTCTTTTGGCACAATAAACATTCATGAAGGCGAACTTTATGATCATGGCCAACCGAATCACGGAAAAGCGTTTAAGAGCAACGGAGCGTTTTATCATAACAGCGAACTCAGCTGGAACGCCTTTACAGACGGCTTGAGTAATACTATTTTTGTCGGCGAACGCGCAGCCGATAAAAAGCATTCTTCAACCTGGGTTGGAATGCCCGCCGGAAATGGTTGCATTCCCGCTATTGTTGTCGGCAGTTTTTATCAAGGGTTTAATAATACAGGAGCGGCTCACGGATTCTCGTCTTTTCATCCCAATGGCGCCAATTTTCTTTCGGGCGACGGTTCCGTTCATTTTATTTCGGAAACCATTGATACAGACGTCGTCAAAGCTCTGGCAACTCGAAACGGTCACGAAAGCGTTACTTTTTAATTGATCAATTGACTTGAGTTGGACTTTTAACGATTTCCCCTTAACAATTCTGCAATAAATTCCTTTGCCTTCCGATTTTCGCGATTCTTTTGACGTTTCCCGGCGTCGAACAAACAGACGCAGCCGAGTTGTCTGACTTTGTCTCGACCAACATTAACCGGGAATCTCTTTAATCGAACGACTTGACAAAAGTTAATCAAGCGACTTCAGAAAATCGGAATCAAATGGAATGGTTCCTCGATTCAGTTGCTGATCAGCCTTATATTCGCAACAACATTAGAGATTTTGTAACTTAACTATTATGACGGGTTGGATTGTTATTAACGGCTTTATGGTTTCGCCAAAGTTTCAAGAGATTTATCAAATGTTTGTTGACGCTTTTGGACGGCGCAATATTTCTCTTGAAATCAAAACAAATGCAGATATTTTATTGGAAATCAATCAAAAGATTCAAAAAGAAGCTGACTTTATTCTTTTTTGGGACAAAGACGTTCGTTTAGCCAAACATTTGGAACAACAAGGGTTTCGATTATTCAATCAGGCAGATTCCATTGAGGCCTGTGACGACAAAGGTTTAACCGCAATTTTATTGGAAAATTCGGGAATCGAAATGCCGCGAACGATTGTTGCTCCAATGACTTATCCGTCGATTGGTTATTCTTCGCTGAATTTTGCCGATAAAATCATCAAACGTTTAAATTTTCCGATCATTGTTAAAGAAAGTCGCGGTTCTTTCGGTCAACAGGTTTATTTGGCCGAAACCAAATCGGAACTGCTTCAATTGATTTCTAAAATCGTTCCAAACTCAATGATTTTTCAACAATTTATTTCCTCAAGTTTTGGGAAAGACGTTCGAATTTATGTTATTGGCGACGAAGTTGTTGCTTCCGTTGCGAGAAGAGGAAAAGAGGGCGATTTTCGAGCAAACGTTACAAATGGCGGTCGAATGATTCCTTTTGAAGTTTCCTCAGAAATGAAGACAATCGCTCTTAAAGCGGCCAAATGCTTGAATCTGGATTATGCCGGAATCGATATTCTTTTTGGTCCCAATAATAAACCGATTCTTTGTGAAGTCAACTCGAACGCTCATTTCAAAAACCTTTATAATGCAACAGGAATCAATTTATCTGAAAAATTGGCCGATCATATATTGAAAAAACTCAAATGAATCTCTGGATTATTTATGACAAAGAACGTTATTTGCGAAATCAGTCTTTTGCCGAACGATTAAAGCGGTCGTTTGAAAAACGGGATATTTCTGCACAAATAATAAAAAACGGAATCATTTCATCCAGGCAAGCGTTTCCGGATGCGGCTGTTATGCGCTGCGTTAATGAAGATCTTTCGCTTTTTTTAGAAAATAAAGGCGTTCGAGTTTTCAACAGCAGTCAGATATCACGAATTTGCAACGATAAATGGAAAACGTATCAATTTATATCTCAATTGGGAATTCCAGTCTTACCAATTTGTCTCATTGATCGAAAATCAAGCCTTTCTCATTATTGGTCGTTTCCGTTTGTTATGAAATCCCGTTTCGGGCATGGCGGAACAGAAGTTTTTTGGATCAATAATCATTTATCTTATCAACAAGCTTGGGATCAAATTCAAGACAAAACAGTCATTCTTCAAAAACCGGCAAGCAACCTTGGAAAAGATGTTCGAGTTTATGTCATCGGGGGAAAAATCGTCCTTGCAATGCTTCGAGAATCTTCAAAAGATTTTCGAAGCAATTATTGCTTGGGCGGTCGCGCTTCGATTTATAAACTCAACAGCAAAGAAAAAGAAATGATTGATCCTATTCTTCAAGCCTTGCCGTTTGATTTTGTTGGAATCGACTTTCTATTTGATCATGACAAAATGATTTTCAATGAAATTGAAGACGTTGTCGGTTGTCGAATGGTTTATTCTTTAACCGATTTTGATTTAGCCCAGCAATATGCCGACTATATCGAAAACGAAAATCGCAACAATCCAAAGATAACTGACCGTCCAATCAATCAAAAAACAGAGGGTTAAAAGATTTGACGATTAACAAACGGAACAACTGCGGACTGATAACGAAAGGGCTGAAACGGTCCAATAAAACGGGTTCAATCTTGATTTTTGCAAACAAAATTCTTCTCATATTTTGCGCAAATCAATAAGTTATTTTCCCTAAAACGACAGGATGTCTCGCTCCTGTGCAAGAAGGCAAATTGTTACATCGACGATAAAAAGTAAAATAGCCCAAATAAGCAAACGCAAGAGCTTCTTTTAATTTATCGTCGATCCCGTATTTTTGATGATTACTGATTTCAATTTCGGGTAATTCTTTTTTCAAAAGTTGAATCAGAAAATTATTTTTGGCTCCGCCGCCGCCTAAAATGATTTCGTTCAAATTCGTTTTGGGAAGAATAAAAGTTCGATAAGAATTTCCAATAACTTTTGCGGTCAATGCGGAAATCGTTGCCAAAACATCATAAGGATTTTGAGGAGCGCTCTGATATATTCTTTCCGCGTAATCCCGACTAAAAAGTTCTCGACCGGTTGTTTTCGGCGGGCTGCGTCGATAATAAGGTTCAGCCAGCAATTTTTGCAACCATTGATTCTTTATTTCCCCTTGAAAGGCAATTTCGCCATTGGAATCAAAATCAAGATCAAATAATTTTTTGGCAAAATAATCAATCAACATATTGCCGGGACCAAGATCGAAAGCAAACGTTTCGCATTTCGGAGAAATAACGGTTATATTCGATATTCCCCCGATATTCAAAATGCCGCGAGAAATATTTCCCTTGAAAAGGAGTTCATCGACAAAAGAAACCAACGGCGCGCCTTGACCGCCCGCCGCCATATCTTTTGTTCGAAAATCGCCAATCGTCATAATTCCGGTCAATTCTGAGATGACGGAAAGATCGCCGATTTGGAGCGTACTGCTGACCAAAACGCCATGAAAATCAATCTCTTCGGGAATATGAAAAACAGTTTGCCCATGGCTCGCAATGAAATCAACCTGATCTTTTGAAAAACCAGTTTGAGTCAGAAGTTCATTGACGCATTTTGCAAAAAACTTTCCGACAACAAAATTCAAAGAACATATATCAGCGGTTTTCGCATTGTTATTGGCCGTTTCAAGAATAGCTTTTCGAATTTCTGGGGGATAATCCAAAGAATGAGACGCGATCATTTGAAAGGATAAATCGGGATTGATTTGAACCAATAAAGCGTCAATCGAATCAATGGATGTTCCCGACATCAGGGAAATGATTGTTTTTTTTTCAAGCAAATCCATAAAATAACCTTTTTTATTCTAATCCTGTTCTTTCCCGATTTTTGTAATGATTTTGAAAATTTTGCGCAGCGAAAACGCAAGGGCGCTTTCTTTTTTAAAACTTTCGATTTCGTCGTTATTTAAATTGCATTTAAACGGCGGTTTCATTTGAAAAAGATTCGTTTTTGTCGCTCGTTTTGGGATTTTTTATCCTGCTCGCCGCGTCGCCGCGCGAAATTCTCTTTTATAAAATTTATCGCTGCCCGAAAATCCTTTTTTCCGACGGATAATCTTTTATTCTGTGTCACGAAAACCTGTTTCTGCGGACGAGACGTTCGCGCTCCCAGCGGCTTTTTAGAATTTCCTTAATCTTTTAACCCCTGAATTCATAATTGACTCGGGATTGTCAAAAGGAAAAGCTCAGCGTTTCAAAACCGACCAAAGAGCTTCAAGCGACTGCGGAATCGCTTTGGTTGAACCGATCGTTGTGAAGAAATTCGTATCGCCATTCCAACGGGGAACAATATGCCAATGAAGATGACCGGGAAGACCTGCGCCAGCAACGCGTCCGAGATTTAAACCGACATTAAAGCCGTCCGAATTCATTATTCTTTCGATTCGCGTCGTCCAAAAAGTCAACTCCTCGGAAAGTTCCAACCATTCTTCGGGCGTTAAAAGATCAAGTCGGGCAATATGACGTTTCGGAGCAACTAAAAGATGACCATTATTATAGGGATAACGATTTAAAACCGAAATGGTTCGTTCCGTTCGACCAATCACAAATCGTTCTCCGTCATGTTCGGAACAATCAGCCGCTGCCTGACACAAAAAACAATCTTTTTCGCCGCCAGGCAAAATCGAAAGTTCTTTTTGATTTAAGGAATCTTTTTCTGTAATTTTGTCTGTTTCGTTTGTTTCTGAATCATTCGGTTTGATATAAGCCATTCGCCAAGGCGCCCAAATAATCTCCATTTTTTTTGGTTGATCATCCATTATTTTATTCTCGTTTTGTTTTTGATTATTTCCTGCTTATTCGCAATTGATCTATCGATTTCGAAAGGGCAACTGGCCTCGATATATAATATATATAATCGAATAATTCCTGACTTTTTTGTTCATTTCGCCAGGAACTTTCGATTATTTCTCTTTTTCCTGCCCTCAATTAAGAGAAAAGCCCCTTGCTTTGATCCGAAGAATCTCTTACAATTATATCAAAAATTATATTTTGTTTTTCGTTTATTTTTAATTTTTTAGAAGAACTTATAAAAAAGTCTTCTTTTTCGCATTATTTTCTGATGAAAGGAACAATAAAAATGCAACGTCGGGATTTTTTAAAAAAATCGGCTCTTTTGACTGCGACAACCGGGTTGACCGTAACGTTGGGAAAAGAATCTTTTGCTGATTCTCCCAAACCAGCAGCCAATTTCCCCGGAAAAGAGGGAAAGACATATCCTGGTTGGGGCGATGCTGCCGTTGAACATCTAACGACATATTGTCCTGATTTCGCCGACAACAATCTTTGGATTCGCAAAGATAATCAAATTGTGACTGTTTATCGAACCAATCCGAATCAAAAATATCCTTATCTGTATCCGCTCATTGGACCGGTTTCTCGCGTTTCTGTAACAACGGAATCCGCGCAACCCTGGCCGCATCATCGATCTGTTTTCATGGGCGTCGACAAAGTTAACGGCGGAAATTATTGGCAGGAAGGAAACGATCGGGGACAAATTTTGAGTCAAAATGTCAAAGTTCTTGACGCTCAACAAAACCGCGTCGAATTTACGGATTCCTGTCTTTGGAAAAAACCGGCAGAAGACCCGATTATCGCCGACGAACGTCGTTATGTCTTAGATTGGCGATCCGATAATTATTATGTTTTGGATTCGTATTTCTCGATCAAAATGCTGACCGACATAACGATTCAGAAAACGAATCACGGATTTTTTGGGGTCCGCGTTGATCAGGATTTGTGTCCCTTGGGCGGCGGAAATCTTGTCAGCAGCGAAGGAACGTCGGGCGAAAAAGAAACCTTTGGAAAACCCGCAAAATGGATGGCTTTTTATGGAAAACGCCGCTTTAATCCCCAAATTACCGAAGGCGTTGCGGTTTTCTCTCCCCCGGAAAAGCCTTTCAAAGATTGCCCCTGGTTTACTCGCGATTATGGCAATATTTCCCCGATGCCCTTCCTTTTCATTAAAGACGGCGAAACTTTTGAGTTCAAAAAAGATTTTGTTCTCGAAGCGGTTTATCGAACCGTTGTCTTTGCTGGAACGCCCGAGGATGTTGATTTGGACGGGCTCTGGAACGAAATTTATGGTTGAATTGAACCGAAATGATATTTAGGATGTTATAAAAACTCGCCGGAAGCGCGGACGTCTCGGCTGCAGGAACTGGTTTTCGCAATCTTTTCCGAATGGAGTTGATTTGCAAAAAACAGGTTTTTAGAACTTCCTATTTGTAACTTTTGAGCGAAATGAGCGAAATATTCAGAAAAATCGATTTTGGAAAGCGGAAAAATGTTTATGCTCAAACTGCATATCTCTCGCTGAATCGCTGAGAAACAGGGAAAAATGAGATTAAGGAAATAATCCTTTTTGTCGATTCGTTCGAACAATATTTCTTCCTTTTTCAACCCCTTTCTTCTCTGCGTTTTTGCGAGCTGAAATTGAGATAAAAAGGACGTTAATCCTGAAGTCATTAACGTCTTGAAAACGATTGAACAGTTGAAATTGTCTTCTTGGCCAAAAGAATACTTATTTCGCTTAACCATTAGGAAATTCTAAAATCCCTTGGAACGCGGACATCTCGTCCGCAAGAACTATGTTTTACGAAATGAGCCGAATTGACTTTCTTGAAAATCCTGTTTTTAGAACTTCCTTTTATTATATATAAAAAGCCCCTTAATAATGAGTCCAATGGAAATCAAGCGTTCGAACAACCGGTTTGTTTTTGAGTCAAGTCTCGAATTAAAATGTCTCTTTTTTTTCGGGGTTGCTTTGGCTATTGTTATAACAATCAGTTTTTGTCTTTATTTTAAAGTCACAAAATCGCAAATCGATACGCAAAATCCTTTAATGGGCAAACTTCTTTGCGAACGCGAATTCTTATTAATGCATTTACGCGTTTTATTCAAATCGAATTCGGGAAACGAAACGTTAAGCGATGCCGAAAGCAACGATATTGACGATTTTATTGACTCTATCGCTTCTCAGAGCGAAGAAATCAGCGGTCAACCCGATCGCGAAAAATTCAAATGTCGTTTGATTCGCGTCAGCAAAAGGCGTCCCGATGCAAACGATGCTCCTCAAAACGAATTTGAAGAAAAGCTTCTCGAATCCTTAATTCCAATTCCCCCTCCCGGAGAAAAAGGTTCGTATCAACAACGAACGGACGAAGAAGGCCAATATCATTATTATCAACCTCTTCGAGTTGAACGCTCTTGCTTGAATTGTCATAAGCGGATTATGGAAGATTCTTCCGTTGATTTGGGATCGCTTCTCGGAATCATTCAGGTTATTATTCCTGAGCCCCCTTCTCAACGAGAGATTACTCGACTTTGGGCTCTTTTGCTCGGAGCCGCTATTATAACGGCTTTTTTGGGCTTGATCGCTTTTTATGTCGTCATTCGGTTGGTTATTATTCGACCTTTACGAAGTTTACGCGAAGTCAGCGAAGCGATTTGTCGAGGCAATATTTCCAAAAGAGCCGATCTTCATACTGGCGACGAATTTGAGTCGCTTGGCGTTGCTTTTAATCGCATGCTTCGACATTTGGTCAATACTCAGGAAAAACTTCGCGCCATCAATATCGAATTGGAAAACAAAGTTGACGAATTAGCTCAATTGAACCTTCAGCTTTTCGAATCATATCGCGTAAAAAGCGATTTTATGGCGACAATGAGTCATGAACTGCGAACGCCTTTGAACAGCATTATTGGATTCAGCGACGTTTTAAGCGCCCTGCCGACTTTGGATGAAAAACAGAAAAGATATGTCGGCAATATCGGCAAATCGGGACGAACTCTTCTCAGCATGATTAACGATGTTTTAAACTTGGCTCGAATTGAAGCTGGGCGACTCGAAATTCAAATTTCTCAATTTCAGATTGAATCGATTGTTTTAGCTCAATGCGATATGGCAAAACCGTTGGCTGACAAAAAAAATCTTGATCTTATCCCTGAAATAGAACCAAATCTTCCATTAATGCAGCAGGACGATACGAAAATTCAGCAGATTGTCAACAATCTTCTTTCAAACGCGATTAAATTTACGCCGGAAGGGGGACGCATTCGTATTAAAGTGCGAAGAATCTTTGCTTTGCCTCTGTTTCCAAGAGGGTTCGGAACCGCTGGACAAAGCGGAAGAATCAACAGTTCTGTTGCTACTGAACCGATTCCGTTTCTCGAGTTGAAAGTTATTGATTCCGGCGTCGGCATTTCTGACGAAGACAAATCCCTGATTTTCGAAAAATTCCGACAAGGAAAATCGTCCATGCCGGAAGGCGACGCCATTACGCGCGAATATTCTGGAAGCGGTTTAGGTCTTTCGATTGTTAAAGAACTTTGCAAACTTTTGGAAGGAGAAGTAACCGTCGAAAGCCAGCCTGGATTTGGGAGCACTTTTACCGTTTTGCTTCCCTGGGAGCTCAACCCGCCTGTTCGCACGGAATCTCCTATGCAAACGGAAATTCAAAAATTTATTCAAGCGGGAACAACCCCAAGAAAGGGAACTCATTCACACGAAAGTCCAAAATATTGATTATCAATACAATATTAAACACAATGGGAACCAATCTGAAATTTGACACACAAATAAAACCGCCCGTATTCGCGGATAACTCCTTTATAAAGGGAATCTTCCCGATTTCGGGCATTCAAAACGATCCGAACAAAAGAGAACCAATCGCGCTCTTTATTCGTCAAAATCGTTGATATTCAAGCCATTAAACAGCTCGGATCAGTTATCAACAGGCAGAATTTGAACGGCATCGACAATAACAAACCCGTTCGTTCCTTCGTTTCCAATTCGAACGGTTCCTTTCAATTTCTCTCCGACCTGAAAAGTTCCGATCGAAACGAAAAGATTGTCGATGGGCGGCTTTTCTTTTTGATTAACGAACGATTTGAGTTCATCGACATCTGTTTGAACGGAAACAGGAACATTGGTTGCCCGATTGGCATGCGTCGAATACGAAACGCGACATTCATATCGTCCGGATTGCGGAACGTCAAAATCGAAAAGAACCCATTTTTCTCCTTTATTCTTATTTTCGTCATGAATATATGCGGTCTCGACAAATTGAGGAATAACAGAACCGGATGTCCAAATTCCGGTCGATTTCGCTTTTTTTTCGTCAAGAACGATTCCTGGCAATGTTGTCGATGAAATCGCCGGAACCGCGGTTTCGACATCAAGAACTTGACCGTCTTTGACAAGCTGTTCCGAAAGAATCTGATAATCAAGGTCTTGCGGCGAAATCTCCTGATCTATTGCCAAAACGGCGGCTGTTGCGGCGCTCTGACCGAGAATCATAAAAACGGGTTCCATTCGGATTGAACCGAAAGCGATATGCGAACAGCTCACGCAAACGGGAACCAACAGATTATCGCATTCCGATTTCCTGGGCAAAATGCCGCCAAAATCAATCGGATAAGGGCCGCCCGGATTAACCTGAACGTCGCCTTCATTTCGAACCGTTGCTTGTCCCTCCGAATCAAGGGCGACATAACGTTGAGTATTATGCGAATCCATATTATAAGACCCCATTCCGATTGAATGCGGCGTCGGATCAAGTCGTCTTAAATGACGTTCACTGATAACGAAATCGCCGACCATGCGACGAGCTTCCCGAATATAAAGCTGATGCGGCCAGCCGTCGCTGTCGACAAATTCGTCTTGCGCAAGCCCCCAATTCAAATGCTCTTGCCGTATTTCTTCCGGAACTCGCGGATGATGCTGCAGCGTCCAAAGCAATCCTTTTTGCCATTCCCGATGCGCTTCATATATTTCTCGACGCCGTTCATAAGAACCGTCTGGATAATCATAATTCGCCCCGATAAAATCGGTTGATACGGCAAGATTATTATTGGAATCCGTTTTAAAATTCGGCATGGGCGAAAAGGTCATGAACTTTGTTTGACCTGCTTCGATTGAACGCAAAAGGAGTTCATATTGCAATTCGTCATAATTCTCCGGTTTTTCGATCGCTTTGCGATTCTCTTCGCAACAGGTCAAACACATTCGCAGGCAATACGCTTGAACTTTGTCATCCCCCTGGCCGTCTTCTGCTTGAAGCGACGGTTCAATCCAGGGAAGAAGACCGCTTGCTGGGTTCCCTCGTTCGACATAAGGATCAACAGGACCAGAAAATTGATGATAAATCGAATGTCCAACTTGAATTCCGTTTAACGTTTCATTATATTTATCGTTACTTTCGCGGCCAACGACATAAGTTACTCCCGAGGCGGCCATTAAATCCCCTTCGTAACTTGCGTCGATGAACATTTTTCCGACAAAAACTTTCCCCGAATGCATTTGAATCGAATGAATTGTCGCTCCTTTTTTAACGACTCCTTCTTCCCGATTCAGCCATTCATTTTTAAACACTGGAATCTCGTTTTCGGCGATAAAACCATCGAAAATCTGTTCCGCGACACTTGGTTCAAAGACCCACATCGTTTGCGTATCATTGTCGATTCCGCGACCTCCCTGACCCGGTATCCCTTTCTCGCGCGGCATCGGTTGAAATTTCCATGCGCTTTCGGATTGATAATAACGCCAAAGTCGATGATAAAATTCTCGCGAAAGTCCTCCGACTACGCTTCGATTGCCGGAATCCGTCGCGCCAAGACCGCCGCTCGAAAGACCTCCCAAATGCGTATCAGGACAAACAAGAGCAACCGTTTTGCCGAGTTTTTTCGCTTGAACCGCACTGATGACTCCGGCACTCGTTCCCCCATAGACGACAACGTCATATTCATATGATTTCGATTCGCTCCCTTCTGAAATGAACGGAATTTGAATCAAAAAAAGAATAAAAATGATAAACAATGATTTCTTCTTCATAAATTAAATTTCCTTGCTTTTTTCTTTCAATGTCATTATTTTTTCACAAACGGGCCTTGTTTCTCAACTCTTTTGAAAAATCCCAGCCTCTTTGAAACTCTTGGCGTCCTTAAAATCAAGAAATCTCTTTGAGTTTTCCCCATTATATAATATTGAAAGCGCATTGTCAAAAAAGAAAAAATCCTTTCGATTTTAATCATTTAAAAGACTGATAAAAAACAGGCAAATTATTGACATAATTGAAAAAACCGTTTATAATAAAAATATCGAGCATTAAGTTTCACTTAATCTTGAATTCCCGGGCGACGTCCATAATCATTAAAATTGCGGATTTTCAGCCGTTTTTTCCGGTTTTTGACTTTTGAATCAGAATCAGAATGAAACGTCTTTGGAACTCCCTTTTGGCCAGCCAGAACAAGATAATTTCTTGTTTACGGGGACTTTTTCAAATGTTTGTGCTTTTTATTTCAGAAAATTTGTCGCTTCTGGTTCGTTAGCGAACGCAAAAACGCAATAAAAACTGACCTGTCATCCCTGGTTTCGGGTATAAAGATTCCCAAAGTAACATTCTGCTATAATTAAACCGTTCCATTTCAAACCAAAAGGAAAAAATAATGACTAATTTACTTGATTGTGTCAAACGACTTTGGAATAAAGATTCTCGTTCGAATTATTGCAGCAAAAAGCATAAAAAAATTCAATCTTTATTATGGCATCATGCTATTTTGGAACAATTGGAAGATCGTCAGCTTCTCGCATTATCGGCTCTCGAAATTGGTGGCGTTTCCTACAGCGCCAGCGAATTGGCCGGCACGATTGAAGGCGATAATTGGACTTACGAAACAACCGATCCTGATGCTGGCGAGGGAACGAACACGCTCATTCTGAAGAACATTATTTTGTCCGGTTCAATTCATGCCCAGGGAAATCTGACGCTCGATATTCAGGGAATCCAAAACGTTATCAGCACCGGAGCCAATGAAAACGCCATTCAGGTTCAAGGCGATTTACTTTTATCTTCGTCGACGGGAGCTACGGATGCAAAAAGCCGTCTCGAACTGACCGGCGGTCTGAACGTCTCTGGAAATCTGTTGAATGAAATAGAAACTCCTTCGACCTCTGATGACAAATATACTCTCGTGTTAGACGGAAAGGAAATTAATTATTACGTCGGCAATGCAACTGATCTAAGTAGTGCTTTTAGCAGTGCCTCCACAGATCGCGATTATACGATTCTTATTCATAATAGTTTTACCTGCGGAAGCACATTAAGAGTCGGAGAGAACAAACGGATTACTTTGGTCAGTTCCGGAAATCACACTTTGACTCGTTCTGGTACTACTTCCGCTATGTTTTCCGTTTATGGTACGTCGCTAAACACAATAAATAAAGATACGGTACTGAATCTTGGTCTCGTCCTGGGAATGGGAACCAGTACGCTCACCATTGATGGCGGTGCGGTATGGACAAATATCTCTGGCGCCGCAAATTCCGGTATAAGAGCGAACAGTCCCATCATCTACAATTCCGGTATTTTAAATATATATTCAGGGATTACGCTTCAGAATAATCATAATACATCGTCCAATACAGCAATCGCCGGCGCTGTTTTTGTCAATGGAAAGGACGCGAATACAAATAATCCCAAAACGGTTGAAGAAGCAGAAAATGGAAACGGCGGCGCTATCTTCAATATGTACGGGGGAACCATCCAGTCGTGTTATGGCATTAAAGGCGCTGGCGTCAATGTTTTAGGTGAGTTCAACTTTTATGACGGATTAATCACCAACAATTATGCCTATAACGAAGCAGGAGGCGTTCGTACAAGAGGTATTTTCAATATGTCCGGCGGAACTATTTCTTATTGCGGTTGTGTCAGCATGGAACCTAATGCTGATAGCACTTCTGCCAAAGGGGGCGGTGTTCACGTTTCCACTAACGGTTACATGCACATGACCGGCGGCACAATAACCCAAAATTACAGCTATTATCGCGGCGGCGGAATTTATATGGGGGGAAACGGCTCGGCTTACACTTTCCTTGAAGGTGGGGAAATCACCTACAACAGAGCTCTGCAAGGGGGCGGTATCAGTATCAACTCTGCCCTTCATCTCTCGGACCACATTTACATTGCTTACAACGATGCTTATTCTCTCAATCAAGACGGAACATATGCCTCGATTCAACAAACGGAAAACACTCTGGGAAGCGGTATTTATTGCTACTATCTCCAATCTATGACTAAAATACCGGCCATTCATATTTCCGGAAGCGCTGTCGTTGATTCCAGTAACGATGTTTACATTGAAGACTTTATGCGCGACTCCGACTTACTCATTCCGGTTCGGGTCGACGGCGAATTAACTTCCGACGGTATTTGCATGATGATTGCCGGTTACGGCCCTGATTACATTTACTACGATGGCGATAATGCTAGAAATGAAATAACACGTTATACTCCTCTCGTTGAATTTACTCCTTCTTTTTACAAAGATTACGCCCAAAATCATGGCATCGACGACTGGAAAACGCTTTATCCTCTTTTCGAAAATGCTTATTATTATGAGTATCAAACCACCAGAACAGACAAAGAGGCAATTGGTTACAAGGTAACTTTCAATGGCAGCACTCTTTTCAGTGGCGCGGTCAATTGCGATCCCGACGGTTATTACTATTTAACCTGGCCTAAATCAAGTGCGGAATCGACTAATCCGGATGGAACCTATTCGATCACAATATATAATGAATCAAGCACACTGACTACTGTGACTTTAAGCTTAACCGACCTGGAGGGAAAGTTCGATCTTTACAACCTGTTGACAACAATAACGCAGCAATCGAAATTCGCTCTTGTTTCCGAAAACTGGGAATTAACGGTCGGACTCAAATTTTCTTCTGCGGCCAATACAAACGCTTACAACAAACTTTACGAGGCTAACCAATCCAGCAATGTGGCAAACCAACAGCAAGATACCGGAAACCGCCTTTGTCTTTTTGACCAAAATATGTATTACAACTATCATGCACGAGTCGAGAACATCTTCTTTCACTCCCTTGATGACGCACTGAATTATGTGACCGCTCACGCTGATAAATATAGCGGTTATCAATACGGAAAAGAAGGTCCCGACGGAATTATCGGAACCGACGACGACCTTGAGCCCGCTTACATTTATCTCGTTCATAATTCGACTTTGGCTCATGCTCACGCCATGACCTGTGACTGTGTTATTCTGTCGGAAACGAACGAAACTTATCTCGAAATGCGATTTAAATACGAACAGGATTTGTATTGGAATACGTTGGGATATTCCAACTACGACGCCAATGGCGATGGCGTTCTTTCTCCTGGCGAAGTGCCCACTTCACTTCTTCCTGATCTTACCGATAAGGATGAAGAATACCTCACTTACAAAAACTACCAATTCTTCAATGCTGATATTTCCATAACCAGTTCGCAACCGCTGCAGACTGAAGAAATTCAAGGGTTCGATGGAAAACTCTATACGTTATACACTCTGGACGGAACATACACCTGGACGTCTGCTGCCGATTACACAGATTACGTTGGATCAACCCGTTACTGGGCCATTAAAGACGAATACGGCTCCGTCTTGAATTCCGGTTCCAGCGTCGTTGACGCCAATGGAAAAATCGCCCTTTCCTTCAAAAATTACGGACTCATGTTTTATGACGTTTATGTGGGTACCGAAGAAAACAATCTTGCTCTTAAAGCCTATCTTCAATCCGCAGATGGGGGCGCTATCATAAACGACTCCGATGCACACGGAAGAATCGACGGAACGAATATCACCACAAATGGAACCGTAAGTTACGCCGGGCAACCTATTACCATAAACTTGCCAACAGGATTGACTTACTCCTATTATTCTGCACATCTCATTCTCGACAGTCAAGGGTTCGTTGTTGATACACTCCTGGATTCCAATGAAAATACCCTCAAATCGTATCTCATTCGGCATGAAGAAAATCTAAACCCGGATTACATCTTTTACAACGATGGATATCTCGCTGAAAGACACACTACGTACTTTGTTCCTGAAACAGAGGGACAAGGTTTTGAGCTTTATAAAAATGGGGTTCGCAGAAACACAATTACTGCCGATAGTGACATTTTAATCAACCTCCCCGCCTATATTCCGTTAAGCGAACTGGATCCCGGTGAGTCCAGAACGGTTGACAATCTTACTGTCGAAATGAATTCCAGCACGTCTTACAATATCGACATCAATGGTTCCGGAACACTTGAAAAAGATACGGACGTAAACGCCTCTCCTTATTTTACGATGACAGTCACAGAAGGAGAACTCACCCAATCCATCGATTACTCTGCCGTTGGAGATTTTATTTGTACAACCACGAATTCTAATGGATTCACTTGGAATAAAACGTATTCATACGTTATTACAAAAGACGGTTCAGTAATTACAAGTGGAACCGTAAGAACTCCTGCTTCCGATAACTCTCAATACGATGAATCGACCTATCCCACCGCACCACTTGACGAACGTCAACTTTCCTTTGCGATTCCCAACGAAGGAGCTGGAACCTATCGTTTAATCATTTCGATGACACAAGGTACAGCGCCAAGCCCAACCGCTAATCCCTGGTTGACAATAACACTCGACAATAACAATGCATTTACAATAAATGATAATGGTAATCCAGATCATGGAGGTTACTGCACTTTTACTGGTTTGGATACGGAAACAACAGAGCGGTATTTAATTTCTTCCTTGACGGTAAACGACGGAGCTGCCAATTTTGGGGGAATTGATCTGGTCTGTAACGTGACTTATACGGAAACCCAACCCGATCAAACTGTAAAAACATACACAGCGTCGAATATTTCCTTAAATAGTTTCCAGAAATACACACTGAATTCCTGTACTTTTACCGAAACAAGTTATAACGCCAATGGGCAAACGATCGTTTCGGGCTCTTTTACTTACACGATCAGCGACTTTTATGCCCAGGTCACAAATACCACTAACCCGAGTGACACAACCACACTCAACACGGGATTGCAAGTTACCATACGTTTTGAAAACGCTCTTTTGACATACACAAAAGAATCGGGGACAATCACAAACATTTCCATAACAGCGCAACCCGAAGTTACCGGCAGTACGCTCTCAATGGAAACAACCACCATTTCCAGTGACAATGGTAACAAGGTCGTTGAGGTCACCCAGGCGTCCCTCTCAACTCTTTCTTTTGTTCCTGACACGATGACCTTTGCAACTCCGTCAGACGGAATAACGTTGGAATACCGAGGCGAACAGTTTGATGTGACTCATGCCCCGTTTGTTATCAATAACCAGGGGAAACTTCAGATTTCGCCTTATTATTCCTTACTCATGACCGGGACTCTCACCATTGCCTACGAAGCTCATAGCGGAAATCCGGTTGATATACTTCTTACCTATGACGTCACGAACGCTAACTTTTTACCTGATAATACAGGTGATGCTACTTTACGTCTTTACGACTACTCCTCACAGGTTCAACTTCCTTTCGGGAAATACTATTCCACAAGAGAACTTGCCATTGTCGCAGGTACCCCGGATGTCGATTTTTACTGCACAATTCCCATTATGACTTCCGCATTCACAAACGAGGGAACAACCTCATCATTCGTCAACATCGTTACGAATATGTTATTCCCCTTTGTGCTTGAAACTTCCGGTGATTATACCATTAACATTTCTGATGCATTCTCGTTTCAGACAAATCCCTACTCCTTGTTACGTCAGGAAATACTTGAGCGAAAGTCGAACAAATCATCCTTGACCGACGAATTATCCGCCTGTATTCAAGTCGAAAACAATGCCAATCTTACTTTGGGTACCAATTCGGGAACTTCCCTCTTTTTAGTCGGTTATCGACATTTTTCACTGGACGGCCCTCTCTTTCTTGTCACCAACACCGATCGTGATGACCAAAGCACGCTCGTTTTCAATAATTCGGTTCATGTCTTGAACTTCCGATCCGCTTTGACGCCCTCCACCAGGACGATTGACAACGTTGTCGTCACGACCTATATCGGCGGGGTCGTCACACTCGTCAACGGGAACTTCATTATGAATGGCGGAAGTATCACCGAATGCTGCGGATACAATGCCGGAGCCGTCGCTCTTAATCCCGGTACAACATTTACGTTCAACGGCGGAATCATTGAAAATAATACAGGCGGGGCGTCCACAACCAGCGGACACGTTATTTACCTCAGCGGCGCCGGCGCTATTTTCAATTCCGGAGGTTCCGTAACCGTCGCAAAAACCGATATTAAAGACCATAACGGGAATATCATCGAACCGATTATTCGAAATAACACCGGAAAATTCGGCGCAATTTATAACGAAGACGTTGTGTACAACACGATTTCCCCGACATACGATTCCTTCTCAATCACCTGGCAGGACGACGTTAACGCCAACACGCAAACCTCTTATCTTCTTTACATCGAAAACGACGAAGGCGAACTCGTTTATCAGGACGCCGTATTGTTCCATGAACTGTACGACAGTTTACGCGGCACCACATCCAATGGGGAATGGACTTACAACGAAAAGACTGGATTTTACACATATACGTCCCATATTTTCACCAAAGAGCGTGCCCGTCGATATCGAATTATTACCGTTGATTCGCGCGTTTCCTATATCCCGCGAACCAATGAAGTCCTGGTTTATGCTGCCGAAGGCACAAAACCGTTGACTCTTAAATGGTCTGTAAACAGTGAAGACGTCGAGAATTTTCAAGAATACACACTCGGTATCGACGATGCTTTTTACGACAAGTTTACCACTTTCGGACTTCAGTTTGTATTAATCGACGGAGTTGCAACCGCCACGATTGATACAAATATGGGAACCTGCACCGTTATCACCAACAGCGAAGGAGATTGGGAGTTCACCTATCTTACCGACGCCACGAACTGGTCTGCAGGAACACACACTTATTACGTTTATCACACCCAGGATGAACTAACCCCCGTCCCCACCAACAACGACGGCACATTGTCATTTAACTGGAGTTGCAGTAATTCTGCTCCCGTAACTCCTGGCACCACAAACGTTTTCCAGATTGAACTCGATGGCATTTGGTACGACAGCTTTGTCCGGCCTGATGATCTTGGAAACGGCGAAAGTAGAATTTTTACAGGAGGAGACCACCAGGGCACTTGCACCGTTACAAGAAATGGCGACACGTTGAATTTCGAGTTTGTCAGCAGTAAAAACGACTACTCAGGAGAACACATTTTCCGCGCTTACGAGTACTCTCGAACCGATTTCACTCCCGTCGATGGAAAATTATACGTTCGTTGGGAACACGACGCCGATTCCATTTTGCAGACACCGTTCGAAATCATTATTGACACAGTACATTACGACACCGTTTCGGCTCCCGACCCGGCTTCGTTCCAAAATAATATTTCAACGATCAATACCGCCAAAGGAACTTATGTTGTCACTTATATCGAGTCAAGCAACAAATATGTTTACGCTTACACCCCGGCGGAGACTTATGCAGCGGGCGAAGATCATTTTTACGTCGTTTATCGTTCGGACAGCCTCAATTCATCGGCCGACGCCGTTGGATCGATCACCTTAACCTGGCAGGGAGACGACCCGGCAACAACAGGGGAATCAGGCGTTTATCAACTTGCTCTGAACAACAACTGGATCGATCAAATCACCATTCCCGACACACTTCCTGTCGGCGGAGCAAGCTATCATAACGCTAACGGCTCCTGGACAATCACGCAAAACTTAAGTGACCCGACAAAATGGGATTACAGCTATGTTTTAAACAAGGAATACACACTTGGATCAACCTATTCCTTCTATGCGCAACGTCAAGTTCTGCAGGAAGCAACCCCAGATGAAAATGGTAAACTGACCCTTTCGCAGGATTTTACGTCCGGGATTGATTCTCTCGAACGCATTTTCATTGTGATCGACGGCGAATTATACGATTCCTTTTTGCCTCCTGGTTCCGAAACGGTTATTACAGACGGAGTTGCAATAGAAACTCAAAAAGGATCCTTTACCATTACTTATGATCAAAATGAATCAGTCTGGCGTTATGAATACGTTCCCGACAAGGTTTACGAGCTTTCGGCGACACCACACACTTACTCCTTTTTCTCTTTCCTGTATCACATCGTAAAAGCCGATGAAAATGGAAAATTGAATTTTGTTTGGACCGATCCGCTTGGAAATGATTCGACAAGAATCTTATACATCGACATTGATAACGAAGAGTACGACCAGATTTGTATTCCAGAAGCCAAGGATTTTAATTACTATACAGCAACCTGTACGCAATATCCAGGCGCCACCCGTTACGAAATATATATCAACGGTCAGATTTATGACTCCTTTGACGCGGTAACTAATATTGGCGGTTATTTTACCGACCTGGATAAAGGTTATTATTTCGACGGCACGCAATATTTGTACGATTACAAAGACGAGCCAAATATTGAATTCACCTGGTATGCCAAGGCATATAACGGCTCGGAACTCCTTTATACCACAGATGTATTAACGCTGACCACAACAGCCAATAATATCGCACATATCTATAATGACCGCGGCGTATACACCATTGAAAAACCTGTAAATGAATCCGGAGCCTGGAATTACAGTCACACACCCAACATAACATATACACCTGGTTCTGCCCATACCTTTAACGTTTATCATGACTCGGCAAACTTTGTTCACGGCACTGTTACTACAACGGAAGGCGGAGGCGTTACCGTCAATTGGAATGCTGTTGACACTGCGGTTAAATACAAACTTGAATTTTATCTTGGACAAGATCCTGAATCTGTAGTTGAATTTACGATCGATGCCCCTTCCGAAGAACTCGACATTACCTACGGTTCGGATGTCAATCTTCTTTGGTCTTACATCAAAGAAGGCCAGAATCGAACTTTTACGGCACGTCACATTAACACCTCTTATATACTCGGGTCAGATTACCGTTGTGTTGTTACTCCTTTGGATGCAAATGATCAACCCATTACAGCAGCCGTTATTAATAATACTGAATTAACGGCGGCAAAAGCAGGACAAATGCTCCTTACCTGGACAGACGCACCGAATTACACTTCGAATTTGGCAACAACTTACGAAATCGACATTTACGACGCCAACAACAATGTTGTCCTGACGTCTTATGTCGTTTACGCTTCAACCGGTCGCGGCGATAACTACGTCTACACCTACAACGATCCGGATAACGACGGCATTGGCACTTACTTTCTCTCTTTATCCAATCTGACGTTAGGAAGCGAATATACCTGGCAGATCAGGGCACTTGTCAGCGAAGAGATTAAAACCATAACAAAAACAACGACAGCTATCGCTCCTGTATCCTTCAGCTGGGAAGGCCCCATGGCTCAAATACCCGATGCCGACCTCTCGATGGTATATCACAATCTGGTTCTTGAAGACGCATTTCGATTTGAAGAAGCAGGCGTCACAAAATACGGCGATAATGGAAGTTGGGTCTTTACCATCAGTGACAATGGCACTCCGAATGAGACTTACGACGACACTTATACCTGTGAATACACGACTTACCTTGACTACCCCGCATCTACTTATCAGATTATTATTTCAACACATCAAAATGCTTCTCTCAATACGGCGAAAGAATCTTCTGATCCCGTCGAGAATCCGGATCCAGTGTTTTCCTTTACTTGGGAGGATATCGACGGAGCCACTGCGTCAACACAATATATCATTTATCTTGAAAACGAGGTTGTCACTCGCATTAATTACCAAACAGACGGCAACAGCGCTTACCAGGCAAGCGACTACAGCATCACTCAAAATTATCAATGGTCTTGCGATTACAATGCGGAAACGGGAGTTTATTCGTTTACGGTCTCCAGTCCCACATTGAAAACAGGGTCTTGCTACTCGATCAAAGTTTTGACCGACTCACATAAAAACGTTCCGGTCAATGCGATCAACGTCACACCGCCCCTCCATTCTGCCGGTTCGATTATAAATCTGACTTGGACAGGAAACGCCAAAGGAGCCACCTCAGACACATGTTACGGGATTTATGTCATCAATCCCAACACTCATAATGTTACATTAGCTGGAACCGTCGATTATAAAACAAGCGGCGAAAACAGTTACGGCTCTTGGACATACGACAGTTCTACGGATGAATATACCTATACAACACAAATTCCTTTCCTGAACGGAAATCTTGCCCATTATCATTTTTACATCACGACGATTCAAACCGTTACACCTGATAATCTTACCGCAGCCTGGAAAGTTGCCGAAGATGAAACCGAGGAATCCGTTTATCTGCTCAGTATTTACAATTTTGAGAACGAACTCATTAAAACGGTAAGCATCAAGGCAAAAGACCCTGACATTTACTCTTCTGATACCAATGTCTATAAGTTCTCTATTCCGATTAACGAGTTAACCAACAACGGCCAGTATGATATTACTGACATTTATCGATACAGTGTTAAGCACACCAAGCCGCAATATTTTTATGACAGCCAGACAGCAGCAACTTCTGACGCGGCACCGCTTTCGGTAACGTTTGATGATGCTACCAGCCCGTCGGGCAACCTTTTTGCTGACAATAATACATTATTGGGCGTTTATATCAATAATATTCTTGTCGACACAATCACCCATTTCGGCACAACGGGCTGGACACAATCCGGAAACATTTGGTCAATCTCAACCGAAAATGGAACTTGCACTTATGACACGGTAACGTGTCAATACACTTACACAACAGCAGCATCTTATCCCATTGGCGAACACAGCATCAAGATCGCAACCGTTGTTAAAGCAGACGAAAATGGCCAAATCGCATTAACCTGGAATGATTATCTTTCCTCTTCCCCTGACGACGGGCGTTATTTTCTCTATGTGGGTCAAAAATATGTCGGACGAGTGGAAAAAGGAACACATTCCTTGACCTTGAATGGTTACACACCCGATACAATTTATCAATGGACGCTTCTCACTGACGTTTCCATTGAAACAAACGTTGAACTCAACACTTCTATGTCCGGGACACAGACCATTACATGGCAGGATTTCGACGACTTGCCCGGAGATAATTACGTTATTGAAGTCAATAACCGTTACGTCGGAACAATCGAACGTTTTGACTCCCGTTATTACAACAGTTCACTCGAACTTTATTCTTTTACTCTGTCGGACAGCAATTTGTCGAGAGAAGAAATCTTCCAGTACACAATACATTT
>JAUNBG010000088.1 GCA_030527205.1 Planctomycetia bacterium | reverse complement strand
TACTGAAACCACCGAACAATTTCAATAGCGGCGGACATGGACTTGATATCACAGGACATAGGATCGATCCAGTCGGGCGAATGATACCACGGCGATGTTTCCGGATCAGGATTGTTCGAAAGTTCCAAATTCTGCTCCGCAACTCGTACCAGATGCAGAATGAGCGCCAGACGACAGGCGATTACGCGTTGCTTTTCATAAGCGCCGCAAAGGTTTTCGTCGGTCGTTTTCTCCATTTCTGAGGCGACTTCATCGAAGAAAACCATATAATATTCCAGAGCTTCCGGCGAAATCTGAACAATCATCGGAACGAAACGATCCTCCTCGTCGTTGTGTTCATTATCATTACCGTCTGAATTCCATTCCTGAATTTTCTGAGCGCCTTCCGGAACCATTTCAAGTTGGAGCAGTTCTTCAATAAGATTTCGATATCGCTGTTCGACATTCGGACTGATAATCGCCTGACTCCATTTTGAAATTCGACGCGGAGGAGCGACCATAAGAAACCGCGACGCAAACCCGCTGTCAAACGCTTCTTCGGTCAAATAGCGGCTCAATATTTTCGGCTGAACTGACCCGACGATATTAACGAACGCCTGCGGGGCATAACGGGTTGTATCGCCAATTCGTTCACTTTCAATTCCTTCGCCGTTGAACAGAGTATTCAATATGGCTTGACTGCCACCGCTTTTACCGTCTTTACTGTACTGCGAAAGACCACCGAGCAACGAAGTGATTTCCTCGCTGAAAATAATAAAGCCGCGTGGATTATCGGCGCTGTCTTTGACGATTTTCTGAATGGTCGGTTCGCTCTGACATATCCTCTTGATACGAGGCGTATTACGTAATCGAAAAGGATGATTGCGGCGCTCGGACGGTTTGAGACATTCAAACTCTTTACGTTCCCTTTCGTATTTGCGAACTTCCCGACTGAACTCGCGATGATATTGATCCTGCTTGTCTTTGAGCGGTTTGATCGCCGGCGCCATGGCCCAGGTCTTGGCTGTTCCTTTTTTACCGATGAGAATTCCCCAGATAATTGCAGGAAATATCCATCCTTCCTTGATTTTTATTCGACGACTGTTGCCTATTGCCGCGCCAAGAGCTGGAAAGGCTGCGATAAGAAACGCCGCCGGATTACACAAATTGGCTCTTGATACTTCATGTGCCATATCCCGCAGTGTTTGCGGCAGAACTTCCATCGGAAAAGGCCGCCACGGAAATACGGAAACATCCTGTTCTTCCTCTTCGTTGGAGAGAGTCGGCTGCGTTGTATCGGCCAAATGATTGAGATACTCTCGAATTTCTTCATCGGTTTTACTGTCCAGCAGTTCACACAATTCGCACAGATCGCCGCCGGTTGGAAACGAGTTAAACGAGTCGGCAAATGAAACAATTCGAACGATTGCTCGCGAGTGAAAGTCATCGAATATTCCGACAAGACTTTCGGCGTATTCTTGTCCGGAATCGTCATTGTCAGGAAGGATAACAAGATCCAGCTGTCTCTTACAGCCCAGAGCGATTCGATCCAGAATCGTCCAGTCGGCTTTGCGAGCCGATCCGCTTCCAAACGGAGATGTGGTTGCAGGCAGCCCGAGTTCGCGGGCTTTTTCTGTCGCTTTCTCTCCTTCGCAAATAAAAATACGGACTGGCGATAGAAGAGACTGATCAATCTGTTTTTTCAGATCGTCGATTCGATAGATCGGATAGATACGACTTGGATCGGTTCCGACGACATACCCGCTTCCCCATCGGGAAATATAGCGTATCTGTTTGTGATCGCTTATGTTAAGACGTCGCTGTTCTTCCGCCGATAAATCCCAGCGACAGGCGAAAAGGTTTTCTGATCCGTCCGGATTGTGATATCGAAAGATAACGTTCGCTTCCCGTTGCAGTTGCGAATGAATTCCAAACGCGGCGGCCAGAGTCGCGGCTTTTAAAGTACGATGAACTTTCTTCCCGCCCGGTCCGATTTCTTTTGCAGGTGACGGCGGTCCCAGAACTGCCGCTGAACCAATGGTTTCAGTCGGCGACAGGTTTAGCGCCTTGACGATTTCTTCAAACGAACATTTTTTGGAATGGCATGTTGCCAGAAGCCGTCCGTCGTCGCCTTCCGAAAAAGCGAAATTCATATTCTTGCCATGATGTGCCGGACATTGTGAGCGATACTCATTTCCGTAACGAGCGACCTTATGCCCCATTTCTTCGAGTCGGGCTATCGCCTTTTCAAGAATTCCGATGGGCATAAAGCTCCTTTCCGCAACTATTTATCAATATAAGATACTTTTCGATAAAGGGGCATATCCAACAGGGACGCCGGAAGAACGCCGCGTTTGACCATCTCTTCGAAATGTAGACAAAACATGAGATTACAATAGGCGGCGGCCAAATGATCCTCGCTGCGGTCTCCTTCCTGATACCGCATTAAATGTCGATGTAAAGCCCCAAAGCATCGAGAGATCGGAATTCCTTTCTCCCAATTACGCGGAGCATATTTTTCCGCGCCGAGCCTGAGCCATTGTGCCAGTCGATCCGTTGCAAACGGAGAAATCAATTCCGGACGCGGTTTATCGTCCGATTTATCACGAACCGCTCCGGTCGAAAACTGTTCTTTGTCATTTGTCGTATTCATTTTTTCGCCCATAAGTTGTTTAAGGAGGTTCTCAAAACCGCCTAAACCGCATTGGATCAAGAACATTAACGTTTAATTGTTGCAAAATAGAAAATTGTTTCGTATAAAATTGTGTTTTGTTGCTTTGAACACGGAAATGCTTCGATTTCAATCGTTTTTAACCGCCTGGAGGCGGTCGAAAACGGTTTCAAACCGTAGTTCGATTATGCGGTCGCATATTTTTTCTTCAGTTGAATGTATCGCATCAGATTATACCCCAAACACGCAAGCGTTTGCTTGACTTTAACTTGCGCAAGACCGAGAACATGAATCGTTTGCCGACCGCGACAGAACTGACTCATTTGCCCAAAAACATGTTCGACTCGAATGCGATCATGCGATTTTTTTCGATTTCGATTTTTTTGTCTTTGCGACAACGGACGGTTCCGATAAGGACGTTCGCCAATTTGAGGCGAAAATTTCATCTCAATCAACAGGTCTTCATACGTTTTACCAACATACGCCGAGTCGGCGTAAACCTTGCGAGATCGAGATTTCGGATCCAGTAATTCCTCGAAATGACGACTGTCGTGTTCGTTGGCCGGACACACGCAAAAATTCCGAATGAACTTCGAACCGACGTCAACGCAAACGTTCGTTTTATATCCGAAATGACTGACGTTTCGTTTTTTCGTCCAACACGCATCCTCGTCTCGATGAGAACGTTGCGTCGGAGTTTCGGGCTTTTGATCGCTCGACGCATCGTCGTTTGCTTCGTCGTCCTTTTTACGAGGCTTACGCCGAACGGGAACATGAGTAAACGTCGCATCGACGATTTGTCCGCCCCTGGCACGGAAACCGGTTTGTTGAAGAAACCTCTCGAAACGATGGAAAAGCGTGACTTCGAGTTGAAGCGTCTTCAACTTTTCGCGAAAAAGTCGAATCGTATTGGAGTCGGGAACCCGAGCGTCGGACTTGATTCCCAAAAACTTTTGAAAGGAAAGCCGATCCGCGATTTGGTATTCCATATCCTTGTCGCTCAAATTATATAACGACTGCAAAACGCTGATTTTAAACAACATAAGAGCGTCACAAGGAGGCCGTCCGCCGAGTTTGGGATCGGTATTGGAATGAACTTTTTCGACGTCTTTTCGAAATAATTCTTCCCAGGGAACAAGCGTTTGCAAAAATTCGAGCCGATTACCGAGTTCTTCGAGACGTTCGGAACGTTTATCTTCGCGAAAAAAAGCCAACTTTCCATTGTTTTATTCCGTTTATACGTTTCATATCACAAAAACTTTTTAATCGAAAATCACGCTGTTTTGAATGATAACTCAGGTAAACGCCTTTGTCAATATTTTTTATAGGTTTTTGGAACTTCCTTGCTATCTCGACATTTCAGTGGACTTTCTTAAGTTAATTTGTTATAATACTTGTTTTAACCTTGGCTCACATTTTCATTTTGTTGTAAATTAACGTCATCTTGCTCTAGCAATTGCTTAAATTGTTTTTCGAGAGTCTGTAATAAAAATAAACGACAGGGCTTAAAAATTCGGGCGTTTATAGAGGAATCCAAGCAGCAAGTGATGAAATGACATTTCGGGGAATCCTTGGTCTCAAAAATCCGAACCCGATCAGCCCATGTGAGTATGTTTAAGTTTGTACCAGATTTTGTTTCGAATATGTAAAACCTGTCCTTTAAATCAACAACAATATCTAACTCCATATCGCAGTTGTTGTTCTTTTGTGAATCGATTTTTTCAGACAAACATTCCAAAAGACTTTATAACTCAGATTCTTTGTTTTCGAATACTGGCTAAGAGTTCTATATATTAAAAAACGATTTACTGCTTCCGCCCATCCTCCCTGAAAAAAGCGATAAATATCCTTGGGGATTGACGACTGAACGACTGACAGAGTCGGCGGGGATTTAATGTGTTCATAATTGATATATCCTTGCTCTTTCATGGACTTGCAAAGGTTAAGCAACCAGGCGACGTCGTCCTTGGACAGTTCCTCTATCGGATAAAGGTGTTCAGGTTTATTGCGATCTCTAAGGTCTCGAAATATTGGAGGAATATATTTAAAAACCAATTCGGGACGCTTCCAAAGTTGTTTGGCGAATTTATAGGGAAAATCAGTAGGTTCCTGCGTTTTAAGGTCCGTAATGATATACCCCTTATCGTAGAAAAATGTCGCAACATTTTTAGTTTGACGCTCTAACAAAAAACTATTGTTTTTCGATTCGGTCTCGTTTTTCATTTGCAACTCTATTTGCGACAATTGCTCGGACATAATTGCCAATTCGTCGACAATCGTTTGCGCCACAATCATAAACGATTGAATTTTTTCTTTTAAAGCGTCGATTGATTTCATCTTTTTTCTTTCAATAGTTTGAGTTTAAGTAATAATTTGGCTCAACTCAATAATGAGGGGAGTGATTTAAAAGGGACAGGCATTCCTTTATACTAAAGAGAAAGTACCAATTTTTCTTTTAAAGGAGGAGCCATGTCCCAATCGGTATTATATCATGAGCATGGAGTTTCTGTCTATAGATATCAGTCAACTTTTTACAAAAATGGCAAGACATTTGTACGAATTTACCTCCCACGCGAGGAATATCGCTGTTCTTGCTGCGGAAGCGATCATATTTGGGTCAAGGAAACAATCATTCGAGAATTTCGTTCCGTTCCGGTCGGCAGTCGGGAAATCATTATCGTCGCGTCGATTCCGAAGTTTTATTGCCATGAATGCAAAGCGATCCGACAAGCGTCGATTCCTTTTGCCAGACCGAAAAAACATTATACAAAACGCTTTGAACGCTATGTTTTAAGCCTTTTACGAGGGGCAACCGTGCAATTCGTCGCCGATTTACTTGGCGTTTCATGGGTAACCATTCGCGATATTGAAAAGGAATATCTCGGAAAACATTTTGCAAATCCTTCCTTGAAAG
>JAUNBG010000087.1 GCA_030527205.1 Planctomycetia bacterium | reverse complement strand
GGTATATATCGGCCAATTTACCTTACTTATTTAATTATTTACGGATAAGCCCTTAATATAATTCGAATTTGGTCAATTATTTCTTGATCGTTTTGAGCAACGTTTCGAAAAATTAAGCATTCAAATTTCGTTTGAATTTTTGGTTGTTCGTTCTTTTTTTTGAGAAAAGAGAAGTCGCGTTTGAGAAACATGAATTTTCTTGTTGTTCAAACAGAAAATAGCCAGAACGTTCAAACTTTTTGACGCAGTTTATTTTCAACAAATCATCAGACAAAAAGATCAATTCGTTCGATAAACTTAAATTATAATCGAACGAATTGCCAAATACAAGAACCCAAAGAAAGCGTTGTTATTATTTTTTTCGCGACGATGGCAACCGATAAATAGAATTTGAAAAAAACTTTGGTTGTTGAATCGCCCAATATTAATATCGAGTCGAAAGGAACAAAAGATTTTGTCCCGATTCCGCAATCATTAATGAGTTTGCAGTCAGGACTTTCCTTTATCAATTGGATTGATTATCGTTTTTGATAAGCCTGTCCATTTTAATAAATCATTAACGGTTCCCGATATTCATAAAAGGAATCATAATCATCATTCTCGATTAAATCGTCATCTTTTTCCGAAGAAGCCAGAAAAGGAGTTGTTGGTTTCTTTTTTAGAGATGAAAGTCCGCTCGAAGACTCTTTGACCGGTTGATTGACCTTAATTTCCATTTCTGTTTGATTGAGATTTTTGACATAACCAAGGGATTTGATGACTTCCAGGATTTCGCTGCAAGTTGGAAACATTCGACCGTTCATTCGTTTATAAAGATCAAGCGCATTCATAAACTCGATTTCATCTGCTGAATAATCGCGTTCGCAGGTCGTTGGATCAATTTGACGTCGACGCTGAACCTTTTCTTCGCAAAATTTCTTTCGATTGTCTGTTGGAGAAAAGGAAGGGAACCTTGATTCCAAATCTGCTGTTTCCGCTTTTGAATGTTGCGACAAACGATTCTTGAATCGTTTTTTCTTTCGACGTTTTTCTTTAACCATTTCCTTGGAAAAATGTGTCGGAAATTGAACCGCTGACGATTGAAGTGTTTCGTCTTCTGCGGATGAAAAAATCAACTTGCTGACTCCGTTCATACATTCTGGAACGATTATGGTTCTTGTTTCCTGATATTCGGAATAACAAGGTTTCGTTCGCGTTTTTTTGACTCTTTTTTCCTTGGATGTATTAATAGAACGATTTCTCATAATTTCTTTTCTTTCGTTATTGTTTCAAGCCGGTTGAAAATGGAGCAACATTGACAATGAAGAATCGACCCGTTCCAATTTTAGCCTTGACAATGCTTGCCGTTTTTCCTTTGCGACGCTTGAGGTTATTTTGAGCGTAACCGGAAATGAACGTTTCTGTCTCGTTGCGATCAAATTCCTTTGCGTTTGAATGACGAATCATTGCCGACTGAGCAAGAGAATTAATTTGTCTCTTCGTTAAAATGAAAAAATCGATTTAGACGCTTTAGACAGCAATTCTGAATCATGTTTGTTTCTTTTCAAACAATTATAATATTATATATCGACCAAGAATATTAAAATGAGTAAAAAAACAAGAATAAAAAAAATAAAAAGAAACCGAAATTCAAGCAAAATGCAACAATAGAATCGGCCATAATCAATTTAAGCATATTTGTAAAGTTGTTCTGATTTTCTTTCTCTATAAGAAAATTTTTCAAAATAACGCAATTGTTTACCCATTCGACATTTTCAAACTGAAAAAGATTCATGAAACGCCTTTTGATTCCTAAACCGTTTTCTGTTGTCATTTATTGTTGATCTTCTTTCTTGGTTAAAAAAAACCGGAAAGAAATAAATCTCCGAGCGCCGGGAAGAGAAAAGGTTCAACAATCCATTTCAACACAAAAACAATCCCCTTCGCGTTTCAGTGTCTGCGCAAGATAAAAAAAACGGAAAAAATAAGATTTCGCGAAAATGTTACAAAAAATCGACTATCATTTGAACAACTCTTGATTTCCTGCCAAACGTTGGAACGCGATAAAGCGTGATTTCGAGTTCCTGACAAAGTTGGGCCAATTCGACATCAAGATCATAAACGGTTTCCATATTTTCGAGAAAAAAACCGATTGGCGAAACAATCAACCGATTCCAATTTGGATGACTTTTTTTATATTGACGAATTTCGTTTTCAAGCGAAGGTTCTGTCCAGCTTTCGAAAGGAGAACCGCTGCGACTTTGAAAAACGAGTTTCCAATTCAACGACTGATTGGGGGAATCAATCATTTGAATGACATGTTGGCAATGTTCTTCAAATTGTTCCTGATAATGAGCGGCAATGGCGTCCTGAATCGGCAAAGAATGGGTCGAAAAAAGAATGAGCGGTTCATTTTCTTGATCAAAAGCAGCGTCTTCCGTAAAACAATGATCCAAAGAATTCTTTGCCAGTGTTTCAAGTAATGCGTCTGCTGAAGCTCTTAAATAAGAGGGATGATTGAGAAAAAACGGCGTCTTGACAAAACTCATTGAGATGTCATTCGGCTTCTTAAAACGATTTGAATAAAAAGCGGTTTTGTTAATTATAAAACGATTATCAATCGGCTGATCGGTTGTTGAGTCATTCTCAATATGATTTAAGTCAAGAGAACAACCTGTTTGAATTTCTTCGATTCCTTTTTGAACCGCTTGAAGATAACGTTGACAACTTTGCGGCGAATCAAAAGAAGAGGTCAAAAAGAGAACGAAAGAGCTGATTCCGTCGTGACTCATTTGCTGAATTGTTTCGTTCAAAAGCGGCGGCGCATAAAGATTTCCCCAATAAATAACGAAAGGAAGTGTCGAATCATTCTTTTTTTGAATCAATGACGAAAGCGCATGGATCAGATCTCGACATTCTTGTTGAATTGGACTGTGACCGTGTCGATTATAATATTTTTGAAGCGCCGTTTGACGTCGAATTTCCGGTACTTTTTTACCGAACAAAAGACGGTTCAAAAACGGTTCAACGTCTTTTATTTCTTCGGGACCGCCATAGGAAACAATCAGTAATGCTTCTTTATTTTCCATAATATTTCCCTTTCTCCTGATACTCAATCCGGTTGAACTTCATTTACTCAATCCGTAACCATTATAGAAAGAAAAGTGGAAAGTTGAGAGTAAAGAGCAGCAAATTGAGCCTTGAACAGGACTGGAGCGTGAACGTCTCGTCCGCATCATATTCCAAATATTCCAAAAGTCGTCCCGATTTTTGTGAAAAACCAACCGACGTCAATTGATAACATTCACAAAAGACGCTCAACGATCAATGATCAATGATCATCATTCAGCGATTAAATCTTGATTTAAGTTGAAATCGGGAGCGCAAAAGTAAACAGGAACAACAGAAATCAAATGTCGTTTCGATTCCTGTTGTTCCTGTCTCAATTATTGTCATAACTCGATCGTATTAAAGGAGATCGAACAAATTCTCGTCTTCGAGAACGGCATCGATGAGTTGCTCGTTAAGCGACGCATTGGAATAAGTTCCGATAACGGAGCCGCCCTCTTTTGTGTAGATGTCAGGATATTTTCCGTTTTCGGTCGAATTGCCTGAAAAGACGTTATTTCCGTTCAAACGCAGAACTTTCTGATTGTTAATCGCGCCGCCGTAATACTTTGCGTAATTATCTGAAAGAACGCAATCGTTTAAAATAACCTGATTGCCATCATAAATCGCGCCGCCGCTATGAGTTGCGGTATTCGCCGTAAATTCCGTGCCGCTCAATTCAACAGTTCCAATGCGAACATAAAGAGCGCCGCCCTGATTCGCAGCGTTATTGCTCCAGATTCCGCCGGTTACGACTGTTTTAATCGACGACGAAGCATAAAGAGCGCCGCCATATTTCGTTGCCGTATTGGAAGTTAAATCGCAATTCGTCAAAGTCAGCGAGTTGGAATTGGCAATAGCGCCGCCGTAAATCGCAGATCCGCCTGAAATCGAACTTTCTGAAAGGGTCAGCGTTGCGGCATTGTAAATCGTTCCGCCGTAATTTTTCGCTGTATTGCCTTCAAAAATGGAATCTTCGACGCTTACAGAACCTGCTGCAACATAAATGGCTCCGCCGCGATTTTGCGAACTGTTCGATATCAATTCGCTGCCGACGATTTCTGCCGTCCCGAAGTTGTAAAGAACGCCGCCATAATTAGTTGCGCTGTTGGATTCAAAATCTGTTCCGGACAGAATCAAAGTTCCTGTCGAACGATTGTAAACGACGCCGCCATAAACGGATACGCCATCCGTAAATGAACTGTCTTCAATGGTTAAGGAACCGGTGTTGACAAACGCGCCGCCGTAACTTCCCTGACTTCCGGTAACAAGGCTGTTCGCAAACGTCGTTTGACCCATATTATAGACAATTCCGCCGTAATTCTTGCCGATATTGTTCGTAAAAATCGAGGAATCAATAACATTCGTTCCGCCAGACAAATAAAAGACGCCGCCGCGATTATTGCCGGTATTCTCTGTAAACACCGAATCGGAAACAGTTACGGAAGGACCATTGGAATAAACGAAACCGCCATGATTGTTGGCAACGTTCGATTCGGCAGTCGTTTCGATCACTGTTAAAATGCCGTTTGACCGATTGTAAATGGCGCCGCCATACGAAGCCTGATTCTCCGTAAAGTAACAATTCTCAAGCGTTAAGGTTCCGTTATTCGAAATCGCGCCGCCATAATAGGCGCTGCTGTTCATAAATTGTGTGTCCGTAACATTCAGATAACCGCTGTTGACAATTAACCCGCCATACCAACGCGATTTGCCTGCGGTCAAATTCAGATTGATCAACGAAACGGGCGAATTTTCTGTTCCTCCGGTAATGTTGAAGATATTCGATTTGTTCGCCCCGTTGATTGTGATTCCTTCCGCCCCAAGTGACGACGCATCAATGGTTATGCCATCTTTAATATCGAGTTGCTCTCCGGAAAGAGTGATCGTTTTTCCGGCCAATGAGGAAGCAAATGTAACAATTTCTCCCGACACGGCTTGCGAGATTGCTTCTCGAAGCGAAAGAACGCCATCGTTCGGATCAACGACGTCCTGTTCCGTCGTAACGGTATAAATAACAGGTACATACTCGAATGCGCCAAGATCGACGTTGACGTTGATTATTCGCTGCTTGCCGGCGAGATCGTATAGAATTGCGTTTCCGTTGGGATAAACGGCATAGGAATTATTCCCCTTGTCAATTGCCTGGGAATTTTTCGCCAATGTGTAATCGCCGTTTGCCGCGTCGGTAAAGAGCGGTTTCGACGAATCATACACATAATTGCTTCCGGAATCGCCCACCCATGCCGTAAAGGAACTCAAATTGTTATAACCTTGAACCGTTCCCGTTTCGCCTTTATAAACATCCTGATAAACGTCGTTTCCGGAACCCGTAGCCGTATTAAGCGTTACGATACTATTTTTTAACGTTACGACGCAGTTCGATTCATGGTGACTGTAAATCCCGCCACCGCTGCTATTTGCGGAATTACCGGAAATGGTCGAATTCGTTATCGTCAACGTGTCTGTTGTGCCACCATTATAATAGCTTTCGTTGCAAATCCCGCCGCCGTCGTATTCTGCGGAATTACCGGAAATAGTCGAATTCGTTATCGTTAACGTGCTCTCGTAGTTTTCAATCCCGCCGCCGTATTTTGCGGAATTACCGGAAATGGTCGAATTCGTTATCGTCAACGTGCCCCAGCTGTTGCAAATCCCGCCGCCCGAGGGAGCGGAATTACCGGAAATGGTCGAATTCGTTATCGTCAACGTGCCCCAGCTGTTGTAAATCCCGCCGCCCTCTTTGTCTGCGGTATTACCGGAAATAGTCGAATTC
>JAUNBG010000040.1:33271-34099 GCA_030527205.1 Planctomycetia bacterium | reverse complement strand
CCATTTTGCAAACTGTATAGTTGCAGACGCGGGTTTCCGGAACCATTTTGCAAACTTTATAATTAACTGTTCGAACGCAGGTTTGCGGAACCATTTTGCAAACTGTATAGTTGCAGACGCGGGTTTCCGGAACCATTTTGCAAACTTTATAATTAACTGTTCGAACGCAGGTTTGCGGAACCATTTTGCAAACTGTATAGTTGCAGACGCGGGTTTCCGGAACCATTTTGCAAACGGTATAATTGCAGATTTTTGTGCAAACTTGCGGAACATAACGAACGCAAGGAACTTCCTTGACGCAGGTCTGAGGAACCCAAACGCGTCGCGTACACTGAACCGGCGGGCATTGAACCTTGATATATTGGACTTTATTGCACAAAATTCGATTGCATGGATCGGGGCAAACAACTCTTCTGGTTACAACCGGACCTGGTTGGCAATAAGTTTGAGTCTGCCAGCAACCGGTTTGATAGGTTACCTGTTTCATATAGGTCTGAGGAACGCAAACTGTATAAGAAACTTCTCGCTGTCGGGTTTCCATTTGCGGACGGCAAACCGTATAACTTCGTTGACGCGTTTCATAAACCGGCTTGCAGATTGTATACGGAATCTGTTTTTGACATTCCTGCCAGACCGGCTTGCAAACCGTATAACTTCGTTGACGCGTTTCATAAACCGGCTTGCAGACCGTATACGGAATCTGTTTTTGACATTCCTGCCAAACCGGCTTGCAAACTGTATAACTTCGTTGCCGCGTCTCGTAAACCGGCTTGCAAACTGTATACGGAATCTGTTTTTGACATTCCTGCCAAACCGGCTTGCAAACTG
>JAUNBG010000040.1:0-33171 GCA_030527205.1 Planctomycetia bacterium | reverse complement strand
TATAAGTCCGCTGACGCGTCTCATAAACCGGCTTGCAAATTGTATACGGAACCTGTTTTTGACATTCCTGCCAAACCGGCTTGCAAACTGTATAAGTCCGCTGACGCGTCTCATAAACCGGCTTGCAAATTGTATACGGAACCTGCTTTTGACATTCCTGCCAAACCGGCTTGCAGAACGTTCGACTGACCGTCTTTTTATGAGTTTCCCAAACTGGACGACAAACTGTATATTGAACCTCTTTGGCGCAAATTTCCGGAACGTATTTCGTACACAAAACTCGCTTCGGAACGGCAACTCTTTCGAATGTCGTTCGATAACAGGTTACCTGTTCCTGTTCAAAAACGACTTTTCGGCAAGTTTTCATGACTATACATTGCTGTTCGGCAAACTCACAAGCCATTGGCCTGCACCAGCGAAACGAAGCTGCCCCGCACCAAGCGGCCTCCGCTTGATTTTCGACTGTTGACAACAACATAAATGCTGTCAACAGTGCCAATCCCAATACTTTCTTCATGCCTTCCTCCTTCATATTTTAACGGTCTGCTCACTGCTTTAGCCGCAATTTGTCGCTTCTCCGTTTAACAAATTTCCATTAAATTTTATCTCATTATTCTTTTCGATTTTAATTGCCTCGATGACACAAAGTACCTGATTTATCATTTGTCGTTGGGTTTAAAGAATATTTTTCGTTGTTCCCGATATTCCCCCCCTGGGCCGGGATAATATTCCCTAAAAAACAAATCGGATATCTTTTTTCAAAATCGATTGAATTGCGATTCTAATTTTTTATTTGAGCAATTTTATTTTTTTCCGAACGATACAACTAAAATAAAATGAAAATTATTCTTTCGTTGTTTATCGTCGACACAAGCAACCGCTCTTGAGAAAAATTAATAGGATTCATTAGTTAAAAAAGAAAAAATAAATATAAAGAACTCTATTATTTTAGTTTGAAAAAAATACATAGAAAATACATAATTCACAACATAAGCAATATATCATGAATTTGTCAAATAAACAATATGGCAAAAACAAAAAAACAAACATTTTCATTATTACATTTTTTGTTTATAAGCAATATATTAATTACAACAAATAAATCAGCAGCATGAGTTTTTTGCTGAAAATTCCTGAAATCGGAAAAAGTAACAAACTTTCCGATCTTTCCTTTGCCCCCTTTCTTTTTAGGGGTTGTCATTCCCCTTATTTCCCGATAAAATTGCGAAAAGGGAGTTCCAAAACCCGCCGGGAACGCTGATGTCCCGTCCGTTGAAACTGGTTTTCGCGATATTTTCCGAATTGAGTTTATTGCCAAAAACCGCTTTTTAGAACTTCTTTGAAGCAATCGCTGTTAAGCCTTCCGGCTTCGAGTTAAAGCAAATAACCTTTTTGATTATTTCAGAAATCAAAGATTTTATTAACAATATTTTATTTTAGCGCAAAATTATTTTTAAATCAGGATACAATTATTATGAATTCAGCAAACGATTCATTTAATGATTGTCCTTGTTCCGGCAGGAATTTGGCAAAATTGATTCGACCAGCTATTATGGCGTTATTAAAAGATTCGCCCCGACATGGCTACGAACTGGCTTTGGAACTTCAAAAATCCGGTTGGTGTGGCGACAGTATGCCGGATACATCCGGAATCTATCGAATTCTCGCTGATCTTGAACTCTCCGATTATGTTCGATTCGAATGGCAAAATCAACGTCATGGCGCCGCAAAAAAAGTCTATTATTTGACGTCACAAGGAGAAATCTGTTTAAAAAAATGGCATCAGACGCTTAAACAATATCTTGAGCAATTGACTCATCTTCAATCATTCATTACTCAAATGGTTCAAAAAACCTGCGCAAATTGATATTGATGAAGAAAACGAACAAAAAATTTTATCGGTAACCGATTTGGGCAACAGCTCCGGTTTCAAGATAACATTATTCCGTTTAATTATTTTATTTTTATGAAGGAAAGGAAAAATTCCCATGAAAACAACCTGGCAGACCGTTTTTTTATTGTCTATTGTTTTTTGGACTCTTGCTTCCGTCAGCAGTCAAGCCCAAAATTGGTATAAGGGCGGCATTCATATGCATACATTCTGGAGCGACGGAAACGTTTTTCCAGAATATATGGCTGATCTGCATCGGGAAATGGGCTATCATTTTATCGTTCCGTCCGACCATTCCCAGCTTCAAACCAACAAAGACCGTTGGAAGGAAATCGCCGCAGATCATCCGCAGGTCAAAGCGTATGTCGATAAATATGGCGATTGGGTTGAACAAAAAGAGATCGATGGCAAACATTTTGTTCGTCTCAAGACGATTGACGAGTTAAAATCGAAACTCGACGATCCCGGGAAATTTCTTTTGATTCCAGGTCACGAACAGAATGTAACGATCGGCAAGGGTTCGTCCATGAAATCGGTTCACGCAAATGTCATTAATATTGCGGAAACGATTCCCTTCCCGCCGCTGGAAACTCCTGCCGAATGCGCCAGGGTTTGGCAAAAGAACTGTTACGAAAGCGGAGCGCAAAACGGTCTGAATTCGCTTTGGACGTTGAATCATCCGTTTTGGGTTCATTATGACATCGTTCCGCAAGACCTCATTGAAGTCCCGGAAGTCTGGTTTTATGAGTTAAATACTTGCGGCAAAGAAATTTTTACTCCCAATCCATACGCATTCAGCCGCGATAAATTCTGGGATATTATTTGCGCATTCCGTATTATTCAGGGAAATCATCCAATCTATTGCGCTGGCGCTGACGATTCTCATAATCATTTGGTTTTTCGCGATTTTGGCTGCAATCCCGGCTTAACTTATGTCGTCGTTCGCGCCGATGAACTCGAAGCCAATAAAATTGTTCAGGCAATGAAAGAAGGCGATTTCTATACTTCAACCGGCGTTACGCTTGACAATATTATTTATAACGCGGAAAAACGTTCGCTGACCGTCAAAATCAAACCGGAAGACGGCGTTCATTATCGAATTGATTTTATCGGAACGAAAAAAGATTTCGACCAAACGACAGTTGATCATCTTGATCCTGCCGAGATTCCGGAAGAAGAATTCAAAAGTCATACCCAAAATAAACCGACAAGAATGATTACGGAATATTCTAATGATATCGGCAAAGTTTTTCAAACGACGGAAGGAATCGAAGCAACTTATCAATTGGCCGACGACGATCTTTATGTTCGCGCCTTAATTACATCCGACAAAAAACCAAAGTTTATCGACAATCATACTCCGGAAACAGAAACCGCCTGGACTCAACCGGTCGGTTGGGAAAAATTCATTCAAGACGAAAAATAGGAATCATTATGAATACAAAATTATGGAATAGACGCTCTTTTGTTAAAACGTCGGCGGTTATGGGAACCGGTCTTTTGGTCCGAACGCCCCATTTATTCGCTGCTCCTGCTTATTTGAAAGATCGCAATCCTTCGGACAAATTGAATATCGCCTGCATTGGCGTTGCCAATCGAGGCGGCGCTAACGTTGACGGCGTTTCCGGCGAAAATATTGTCGCAATTTGCGATATCGACGACAATTATTTGGAAATGGTTGGCAAACGATTTCCGAACGCCAAACGTTTTTTTGATTATCGCGACCTTTTGGATCAAATGGGAGATCAACTCGACGGAATTACTGTCAGCACAGCGGATCATACGCATGCGGCAGCAGCGATTGCTGTCATGAAGCGCGGCATTCATTGTTATTGCGAAAAACCGCTCGCCTATAATATAAATGAAGTTCGCTTGATGCAGAAAACGGCTCGAGAAAACAATATTGTCACGCAAATGGGAACACAAATTCATGCCGGTTCCAATTATCGACGCGTTGTCGAATTAATTCAATCAGGGGCGATCGGAGAAATAACCGACGTTTATCTTTGGACAAGCGGAAGCGCCGTTGGACTCAAACCGCCGACCGATAAAGTCGAATGCCCTAAAAACATCCATTGGGAACAATGGCTCGGACCTGTTCCGTATTGCGATTATCATCCCGTTTATCTGCCGGGCAGTTGGCGCGTTTGGCGAAAATTTGGAAATGGTCGTTTCGGCGATATGGCCTGTCATTTAACCGATATTGTTTTTTGGAGTCTGGGCATTCGAACTCCCATTTCCGTTTGGGCAAAAGATCCGGAAAATTCAGAACCGGTTGATCCGGCTTGTACGCCGCCGCGACTTCAAGTCGAATATCAGTTCAAACGTCCCGATTCCGAAAAACCGCTTGCTCTGCATTGGACAATCGGCGATCCGCCCGCTATTTTGGGAGAAAATAGAATGCCCAAATGGGGTCAAGCCATTTTATTCGTCGGATCAGAAGGAAAACTTCTTTTGGATTATGATCGAAATATTCTTTTTCCGGAAGAAAAATTCCTGGAATTCAAACGTCCTGAACCAACCATTCCAGACTCAATCGGACATCATGCGGAATGGCTCAAAGGAATCCGCCAAAACGATCCTCGCCAACCGCTCTGCGAATTCGAATATGCAGGCTGTTTAACGGAGGCTGTTCTTCTTGCTTCGGTTTCCTATTACGCAGGGCAAAAAGAGATTTTTTGGAATCCAGACAAAATGAAAGTCGAAAACCTTCCCGAAGCCAATCAATTTTTGACGCGAGAATATCGCGACGGTTGGGGGTTTTAATGGTTTAAGCGAAGTCTGTTGACAACAGGCTTTCTCCGTTTTAATAATTCGCCCGCCCTTGCCGGACTGGCGATCCCAGTCTGACTTTTCAATGAACTTAAGTTCAAGTTTTTCAAAATATATCAATTAAGCATTAAAATATTCAAAATTTCATTGATCATTCAATCTTTTCAGGAAAATGGAATGAGCGAACATTATTATATTTCGGGTCATTATGATCAACTCGCGCTGGGAAAGGCTATTCTCGACGAAGCAGAAACGTTGCATTTAACGAAAGTCATGCGTCAAAAAGTCGGCGACGAAGTTCTTCTTTTCGATGGCAGCGGTCGAGAATTTCTTGCTCGAATTACTCAAATTGACCGCCAAAAGACTCAACTTGATATTTTGGAAACGCGTCAAACAGCCAAAGAACCGAAAACGCATTTGACAATGGCTGTCGCTCTTCCAAAAGGAGAACGACAAAAATGGTTAATCGAAAAAATGACTGAACTCGGCGTCAAACGATTTATTCCTTTGGAAACGGAACGTTCCGATATAAAAATAGACCAAAATGTCATCGAACGGCTTAAACGTCAGGTTATCGAAGCCTCCAAACAATGCGGACGCTTGAAACTTATGGAAATTCTCCCCAAAATGACGCGCAAGGAAATCGCTGAACGAATTGATTTTGACAATGACATTTCAAATGAGAGAATTGGTCAGAATCAATTGTTTCCGCCCAATTTATTAACAATTTTGTCGCATCCAATTGCTGACGGACAATTTGATCAATGGAATTTCGGATCCTTTTTTCAGAAATATTCGCAACATCCCGACGGTTTTCCTCAACATATTTTGATCGCCATTGGGCCGGTCGGCGGATTTTCCGATTCAGAAGTTCAAGCGGCTCTTGACGATCAATGGATGACGCTTGACCTTGGAACGCAGGTTTATCGCGTCGAAACAGCCGCGATTGTTGCCGCCGCTCTTTTTCTCCATTGGGACGAATAAGATTAAAGCAACAAAGAACCGTCTTTTCCTGGAAAGATCAATCCCGACTCCTTTCGATAGAATAACAGGAAGTTCTAAAAACTCAGATTATTTAACAAACGCATTTCGGATAAAGTCGTTATGCGGACGAGACGTCAGCGCTCCAAAGGGTTTTTTAGAACTTTCTAAATATATCGGAAGCAAATTGGGCAACAAATTTCGACTTCTGCTTGACAAATCAACCCGTTCTTGTCAAACTTGCCGATTCTGCGTTATTGAAATTTCAATTAATTTTTGAATAGAGTTACAAATTAAGAACCGCATTAGCATCAGAAAAGAGTATTTCCTTGTTTTCGATCAATTTTTTGAAAAATTGGTGGTCAAGGCCAGCCGGAGCGAAAGAAATCATTCTTGTTGCGCTGCCAATGATCATATCGTCCGCTTCGTTTGCCTTAATGCAATTTGCCGATCGCGTCTTTTTAACCTGGTTTGATACGCGAGCTATGGGCGCTTCTTTTTCCGCAGGAATGTTCATTTGGGTTTTTGTTGCATTCCCTTTCAGTATTGCAGGCTATGCGAACGCTTTCGTTTCTCAATATAACGGCGCGAAAGAATATCACAAAATAGGCAAAATAGTTTGGCAGGGAATTCTGCTTGGTTTTGTTGCAATGCCCATTGTTTTGGCGTTTTCGCCCTTTTTTCAATCGATTTTTCTTTTTTTCCGCCATTCGGAAGAAATGTCGATTTTGGAAACGACTTATCTTTATTATTCCGTTTGGGGAATTGGACCAATGATCGCTAATGAGGCGCTGGTTGCTTTTTTCTGCGGGCGAAAAAAAATGCGAATCGTTATGACGGTTAATCTTTTGGCCGTTTTTTTGAATATAGTTCTCGATTATTATTTAATCTTCGGAATCAATGGATATTTTCGTTGGGGAGTTGCGGGAGCGGCCATTGCAACCAGCATTTCGCAATGGGTTCGTTTTTTCTGTTTTTTTGCGTCGATAATTTGGGAATCTCGCCAAAAAGATTTTTATGGATTCTGGAGCGGATTCGGTTTTCATCGCCAACCCATGACTCAACTGCTTCGTTTCGGCGGAATGGGAAGCATTCAATTTGTCATTGATATGGTTCAAAGTTCGATTTTTATCCAATTCATTGGAATGGTTGGCGAAAAGGAAAATGCAGCTTCGGCAATTGCCTTTAATTTGAACAGTTTGTCTTTTATGCCGATTATTGGAGCAGGCGTTGCTGTTGTTACGCTTGTCGGGAATTATCTTGGCGAAAATCGTCCTTATTTAGCGCGTCGAGCGGCTATTTCCGCAATGGAAATCGCAACGTTCCTGTCAGGATTTTTTGTTTTACTATTTGTTTTTTATCCCGATTTACTTCTGACGGCTTATACGAAACAGAATCCGGAAGCTTTTGAACCGTTAAGGGAAATGACAATAACTTTGCTTCGCTTTGTTGCTGCCTATATCTTTTTCGATACAATTAACATTATTTTCTGTTCCGCAATTAAAGGAGCAGGAGATACTCGATTTATTATGCTTGTAACGTTGATAATGAGTCCATTTTTAGTTTTTCCGACAATAATTGGCGTTCAATATTATCATTTTGGAGTCTATTGGTGTTGGCTGGTTTTAACGGTTTGGATCTGCATTTTTTCGATCATTCACGGTTTTCGTTTTTTTCAGGGAAAATGGATGTTAATGCGTTTAAATGACCCGCAACCAATTTCAAACGATTGAATTTCAGGCTTATTTTCATTTGTATCGATTTAATATTATTATTTGTTCATTATTTTCGGAAAGAAATCCAATGAAACCCAATTATTTCGGTCAGCGAAAAAAAACAATGGAATTGAATATGACTTCGATGATTGATGTCATATTCCTTTTGTTGATTTTTTTCATTTTTACAGCCAATTTTGATTCGCTGGAAAAACTTCTTCCGACGCAACTCAATTTGCCCGGATCGCTTGAAAATGCCGAACAGCAAAAAAAGCCATTGGAACTTAATGCGCAAGAAATTCAAATAAAGATTTTTATCAAAAATGAACGTTTATATTGGAATGTCAATCAACGGGAATGTTCAACAGAAAGAGAAATGGCATCGATTTTAAAGGAATTGAAACAAATTGACGCAACGATTCCAGTTATTATTGACCCTCAAAAGAATATTGCAATGGAATATGTTATTGACGCTTATGACCTTTGCCGTCAAACAGGTTTATCCAATATTCAATTTGCGGCCTCGCCAGACTTTCAAAGGAAATAACGAAAGCGATTTTTCGTCAGACATCAGCGTTACGAATCTGTTCGTCGTTGTCGGAATTTTGAACCCAAAGATTGAAATTTATGATATTTCAACAGATTTGAGTCTAATAATGAAAGATATTTTTGTTTTTTCGGCTTTATTTTTTTCTTTATTGTTTTTTCCGATAACAATATTTTCCGTCAATGGTCAAACTAATGAAAAGGAGTTTTCGGTTTTTGATTCCGTTTTGCTCGTTTCAAGCGATAAAACTTCAAATGTTCCCAACGAGATTCCGGCCAAACCGGCTTCAACTCAAAATCAGGACAATATTGTTTTATCCAAACAGGATTTATCCTCAAATGTCAATGATTCTTTATTGACTCAAAATAACGACGAGTTTTCCGGGATTATTGTTTCGAATCAACCGGAAGACTCAGAAATATCTCAACAACCCCCATTCTTTTTAAAATGTTCTTCAGAAGAAATTGATTATTTTCAAGGACTCGTTCGATTAGGCCTTTATTCAATTGCGGAACAACAAGGGACCAGACTCATTTCCCAACTGGAACAGGGAATGAAAAACGATCCTGATTCATTTCAAATTGCCGCGATTTTTGTTGAGCTTTATCAAAATGAATGGTTTTTGGCCAATGAACTCAATCGGGCAAAAATTGAAGAAAAAGTTCGTTTTATTCGTTCGCTTATTGAAAACAGTCCGAATAACGATTCATCGGACTCTTCCGTTTTTCAAAGCAACGCTTCGTTTTCTTACGGAGTTTCTCTTGTTTGGTTCTTATTATCGACAGCCGAAATAAATCGTCTGGAAAAATCTCAAAATCTCGATTTGCAAATGGAAAAACTTTCGGAAGCTCAATCGCTTCTCAATGAATTGCTTTCCTCACAAAAATTAAGCTTAAAAAATCAAGCATTTCTCGACTTGTTTCAAGCCCTCATTTTTAGAGAAATAGCGATTCAAAATTCTCAAAACGATTTATTGCGCGAAGAAAATCTTAAACAATCGCTGACTCTTTTACGAAAAATGGAACAAACGGCTAAAGATTCCGATTTTATTTGGTTTGCCAGATTATTACAGATCGACAATTATCGTCTGTTAGGAAATGATAACGCGTTTCAAAAATTATATGAGACTCTTTCCAATCAAAAAATCTCAACTTCTGTTCAAGTCTTATTAAATATTGAAAAACTTAAATTGATTCTGAACCAAAATAAAGTTGATGAAGCGTTAGAAATACTCAAGAGTCTCCCCATTTCGAATGACGTCGAATCGACTGATTTTGAAACTTCATTTTTTAACAGAACTTTGTTCAACGCTTCGATTCAAATTCAATTTTTGACCATTCAACTTTTGATTGAACTTTTAAAAAACGCAGAAACTCCAGAGTTGACGACAGAAATAACGCAAAAAATCAAGAATGGTTCTCAACAGATTCAACTGTCCGCTAATCCATATTGGGAGGCCAAAACCTCAATTTTGTTAAAAGGAATCCTCGAAACATCCGACCAATGGATGCTCATTGAATCAGAGGCGGAAAAAGCGTTTTTGGATCAACGTTATGACGAATCCATTCAATTATATGACAAAGCGGCTCAAATGGCTTTTGACTCAAAAGACAATTCAAACGCTTTTCGTCTTGCTGGAACAGTCATTGGCATTCTCGAACAATTAATAAGCGAAACAGAAACCGGAGACTCTCAACTTTCCAAAAGAAGAGAATGGGAATCGGAAATCGTTCAACGTTCATTTGAGATCGCGACAAAATATCCAAATCAGGAACTTTCGAGTCGAATTTATTTATCTGGACTGAAGAGAACGTTACAACAGGCTGTCCGTTACGAAATCCCCCTTGAGGATTATTTGCAAAAACGTTTGAACTTCATTTCTCTTTTTCCCAATTATCCGGATCTCAATTCCTTTATTTATCAAACAGCTCAAATCTGTTTGGAAAATAATAACGCTCTGAAAGCATTGGAATTGCTTCTCCTCATTCCAAACGAATCAGAACTTGCCCTTTCCGTTTTGGATTTGGCTCAAAAAAGTTTCGACTTTTTGGTTTTTACCGATTCCAATGAAGAAAGCCAAAATAAAATTCGATCTGACGCCGTTATCTGGTTTCTGAACCGAATCGTTCAGCCCGTTGATCAATCTTTAAATATATTGTATGCAAAAGCTGCGCAAGAACTCTTGAATGAATCAACAAATCTAAAATCCGTTATTGCCTGGACCATTCTTTACGCAATGGATGAGCAAATACAAATTCAATATGATTCTGACAGCGAAAAACAAACTGTTTTTTCCGAGCTTGAATTCGTTTTACGAAAAATCCTCAAGGACGTTCAGGAGAATCCCGCGCTTTATGAAATTCCGTCTTCCGCCCATTTGCAAAATGATTTCCTTAAGAATCGCGACGATATTCTGTCGAATATTCAAACCGATCTTTTTTATATTCTCATTGAACAAAATCGTCCGGAAGAAGCAACTGTTTTTATGAACGATTTTGGGAAAAGCAGTTCTTCCTTAACGGTTATCAATAAGCTTATGCTTAAAATTCCAACCCTTCCCGACGCAATCCAAAAAAAAGTTGCGCAAATCTGTTATGATTTATTGAATCAATCGCTTCAACAAACGGAATTAACTTTGGAAGAACGAAAAACTCTTCGCATTAATGAGGCTCAAGCGTTGCGATGGTTGGGCAATTCTCAAGAATCGTTAAATCGTTTTGCCGCTCTTCTCAAAGAAAATCCAAACGAATTGAGCATTCTCGAACCTATAGCAGAAATTCTGTCTTCCCAAAAAGATTCGGCAACCATTGAAAAATCTTTATTTTATTGGGATAAAATAGCTCGAATCGCAGAAGAAGGTTCAGAAATCTGGTTTCGCGCAAAAGAACAAATGATCTTGCTTTCTGATCGCCTGGGAAAAAAAGAACAGACGCAAAAATGGATCCAACTTTTAAAATTGACTCATCCAAATTTCGGATCAGAAATCAGAAAACAAAAAATGGAACAATTGCTTCAAAAGCTCCAACAATAATCAGAATGGCAAAAAATCAAAACGCAAAAATAATCAAGAAAGAAACTCAATTAATGATCCTTTTCGCAGTTTGCACAAAATAAGAAAGATAAAGGACTCTGGGATGAAACAATTTGATACAGAAGAAATTCTTGACGAAATCCTTTTATCGATGATTGACGGAATCGGTCCGATTTTAAATCAACGTTTATTGCAACGTTTTGGGTCGGCAACCGAAATTCTTGCTGCAACAAAAGACAAACTTTTACAAACAGAAGGAATTGGCAATAAACTCGCCAGCCAAATCGAACAAGCAAGACATTTATTCGATCCCAGGGAATTAGTTGATCAATGTCGAAAAGAAAATATTCAGATCTTAATTCCCGACGATTCTCGTTATCCAACGAACTTGAAAGAAATCGATAATCCGCCGACAGTTTTATATGTTAAAGGATCGTTGGAACCAATTGATTCATTGGCAATTTCAATTGTCGGAACGCGAAACTGTTCCTATTATGGGAAAAAAGTGACAAAAATGCTTGCCTCCGGATTATCAATCGCCGGATTTACAATCGTCAGCGGAATGGCCATAGGAATTGACGGCGCGGCTCACGAAGCGGCTTTGGAAGCAAACGGAAGAACAATCGCTGTCTTGGGAAGCGGATTACTCAATATTTTCCCCCAGGAACACAAATCGTTGTCCGAAAAAATTATCGCCAACGGCGCTTTAATCAGCGAATTTCCGCCAACATTTCCGGCGCTGTCAGGCAATTTTCCGCGCAGAAACCGAATTGTCAGCGGACTTTCTCTTGGCGTAATCGTTGCAGAATCTCCCAAACGAAGCGGATCTCTGATAACCGCTCGAATGGCTATGGAACAAAATCGCGAGGTTTTTGCTGTTCCTGGTCCTGTTGATCACGAAAATTCGCGCGGTTGTCATCAATTAATTCGCGATGGCGCAACGCTTGTTGAATCGGTTGATGACGTTTTTGATGTTTTGGGGCCATTGACAAAACCGGTTCAACTCCCTGATCAAAACCTGAAAATTCGAAACCCGACCGAACTTCTTCTAAATGAACGGGAACTATTAATCCTCAACCATATTCAAACGACGCCAACCCCGATTGATCAAATAATCGAAGAAACGAATTTATTGCCGCATCAAGTCCTTGGAACAATTTCCTTGCTGGAATTTCGAAAAGTTGTTAAACGTTGCGAAGCTAATACAGTCCGCCGCATTTAACTTCTTTTCATCCGATATTATTACAAAATTCCCCCTCAAAATTAAAAAGGATGTTCTAAAAAACCTTTGAGCGCGGACGTCTTGTCCGCAAAAACTGGTTTTAACGACTTTATCCGAAATGCGTTTGTTGAAAAATTCTGTTTTTTTAGAATTTCCTTAATGTCATTTCCAACCAAACGAATCTCGAACGCCAATCATTGCTTCAAGAACGTCGTTCCAGGTTTGGGGATTCATCATAACGCTATTGGGAAACATGCAACCGTCCCAACAAATATGATTAAACCGTTTGAGAAGACCGTCCTCATCTTTGAGCCAAAAACCGGCATATTTCGTTATATCGAGTTTGCCTCCCGAAGCTTTGGGAAGACAATGACGCCCTGTTTTATCATGCGTGCCCGATCCAAAAACGGAACCGTCGTTTTGCGCTACATGAAAGTCAACCGTCCAGGGACGAAGCTTATCTGTCATTTTTTTATAAGCCGCGTCAAAGGTTGCGATATCATTCCAATCAAAATCGTCAGGCACAAGACGGTCTTCCGGCGCATTATAACCAAGAATATAAAGAAGCGTATGCGACATATCCGCTTGAAAACCGAGCGTTTGCGGACGGTCAACCATTTCGAGAATCTGAAGCATTCGTTTCCAGGAATGCATTCCGCCCCAACAAATTTCCCCTTCGGCGGCAAGAACTTCGTCATATTCAGCAGCAATATCGCAAGCGGCAGAGAAAGTTTCCGCTATCTGTTTTTGGTTTCCTTCCGGATCTTTTGACCAATCTTCAACGCTGCAAGAGGAATCGATTCGAACACAACCATTTGGGCGAATCCCTGCATTGCGAAGTTTGCGAGCGATAATGCAGCTTTTTCGAACGGCATCAAGAAAAATGTCTCGTTTTTCTTCGCTTCCTATTGCCGAGCCGCTCCAAATGGGCGCAACAAGACTTCCTATTTCCAAATGATGATTTTGGGCCGTTTCAATAATCAAATCCAAGGATTCGTCGGTTCGATCATGATCAAAATGCGGAGCTGCTAAAAAAAGATCAAAACCGTCAAACTTAACGCCATTGACTTCGGCGGCTGTTGTCAAGTTGAGCATTGTTTCCAGTTCGATGCATGGTTCGCTGTCCGGCGTGCCTTTGCCAACGACGCCAGGCCAGGTTGCATTATGAAGTTTTGGAAATATTTTTTTAGCTTTTGCCATTTGTTCTCTCCCAATATTAATATTAATTCATATTGATTTCGAAAATGTTTTGAAGAGTTTTAATTCCTCTTTGTTCCAAATACTAATTTTTTCGATTATATAACAATTAAGAAAGAAAAACAAGTTTTAGAATCTATTCGGCGATTATTTTTTTCCCATTTGTCGATTTTTACGAAAAAAAGTTCGAAGAATGTCGATGCTGGAATTTTGTAAACAAAATGGCGTTATTTCGCAGCGATGATTCAAACGTTCATCGCTTAATAAATGGAAAAGCGAAATGACGGCTCCTGCTTTCGGATCATCGGTTCCAAAAACAACGCGATTGATTCGCGCTTGAAGAATGGCGCCGGCACACATCGGACACGGTTCCAGGGTTACAAAAAGAGTTGCGTTTTCAATTCGCCAGGAAGGAAAAAACATTGACGCTTTTTGAATAACAAGCATTTCCGCATGCGCTGTCGGATCATTCAGTTGCTCTTTTCGATTATGATCCCGGGCGATAATTCGATTATGACGAACGATAACCGCTCCGATTGGAATTTCCCCTTCCGTTGCGGCCTGTTTCGCTTCTTCAAGAGCGATTTTCATATAATAGTCATCGTTTAAAAAGGACTGCATTTCATTTTCAGTATTAATGATGATGTTGGCAACCAGGACAACAAGGTTTTCCGCTGGTTGGACAAATAGAAGCCGTCGTTTTGGAAGAAGAATCGGATCCGTGAGCCGCAGGAGCGCTCATTAAACGTTTGGGATGATCGCAACCGCAATGAGGACAAGTTGTCGCTTCATCAAAGCGGCGAACCAGAGATTCAAATTCAAAATGACATTCGGGACACTGATATTCGTAAACAGGCATTATATTTCTCTTTTTTAATTGTTTTTATGCAGGAAAGTTGCAGGAAGGACGACCAGTTTCGTCTTCAGTCCTTTTCCTTTCATTTGGACTTGAAACACAAAAGTTTGAAATGGGCAACAGGTTTGAGTATGAATAAGGAAGTTCTAAAAACCCGCTGGGAGCGAGAACGTCTCGTCTGCAGAAACAGGTTTTCGCGACGTCTTCCGAATGAAGTTTATTGCAAAAAACAGGTTTTTAGAACTTCCTGATAATGTTTTCCAAATCGTTTGACAAATTATTTTTTGATTATATGGGATAAAAAAGCGAATCGGACAACCAAGTTCAAGTTTTTGATATTCAACCAAATTTTAAATTATATTTTATTTATTAAAGAAAAGTCTAACTGTCCGACTCAGACGAGTTTTGCTGAATTTCAACAAAATCAGGCATTTCCTCTTCGGAAATACTGAAATCTTGAGAATGAATTGTTTCCTGCGATCGATTTTTAGGTTCTTTTTGCAACTGAAAAAACAAAGCGTCAGTCAAGTTTTCTGACGTTTTTTCTGACGCCGACTGTTCGATGGGCGGCGTTTGTTCAAAAAGCGTTAAGCTTTTAAACCCCGATGTTTTCAAATTCTTTTGATTTTTTAAGTTTTTAACCTCTTTTTGTAATGAGGAAGAAAATGAAGTTTGGCTTTGAGTTAATCCGTCAATCTTATTTTCTTCCTTTTGGGGGTCTTGAAAGCCATTCTGTTCCAGTCCATATTTTTGCATAAGTCGATAAAGTCTTGGACGGGAAATGCCAAGCATATTTGCCGTTTGAGTCCGATTTCCTTGAGAAAGATGAACCGCGCGAGAAATCAACTCTTGTTCGATCTGTTCAAGAAATGAATCGAGATTGATTTTTTCATTTTTGAAAAAACGATATTCCTGATCTTGAGCATAATATTTTAAGATCGGAGACAAATCGGAGGCAGTCAAGAGCGGCGTTTTTCCGTTTCGAATTCCGTTTTGAACAATCCCTCGAAGTTCATCCAAATCTTCCGGCCAGGAATAAAAGGAAAGAAGATCCAACGCTTCCGAAGAAAAGCCGGCAAACGATTTCTTTTCCTGACGACATAAATCTTCAAGATAATATTGAGCGAGAAGCGGAATATCTTCAGAACGATCTTTCAACGGAACCAGTTCAATAACCAATTCGGAGAGAAGATAATAAAAAGAATTCCGACGCATTAATTCATTCGCCGAAACTGTCGTCGTTCCAACAAATCGGATTTGCCGAAGACGGCTTGAAATGATATCGGTCAAAAACAAAATAGCTTCAGGAGAAAGAAGATCAACATTTTGAAGAACGATTGTTGATAAACCGTCCGATTTTCGATAATTGGTTCGTTCGATTACGGAAAGAACAATCGCTTCAAGCCGTTCATAATCAAAAAGAGAGCAGTCAAAAGGAACAAACAGATCGCTGAATCCTGGCTCCAAATTATGATTATCCAAAGCAATCTCCAGGGAATCGTTCCGCTTTTCCCTGGCGATTTGTTTTTTTTCTTCTGACAACCAATGAACGGTTTTAGCATGAATTGTTTCAGCGAGAATTTCGGAACGCGACCCGCGAATTCCTGTTATCAAAACAGAGTTCTGGCAATGACTGGCAAGATTAATTTGTTTCTTGATTCGACGAATGGCCGACGATTTTCCAAGAAAATGCTCTCGATTTTTTAAATAGAAAGACGAATCGTTCAAGGAATGAAGCGTTTTATGCAACTCTGTGATTTCATCTCGTTCAAAGGAACTTTGTTGCCAAGTCGAACTCATTTCTTCATTCCAGACGAAAGAAGACAAATTCTTTGTTCGAAAAGAAAAGTCGTTCAAAAGAGAATCGTCTTCTTTTTGAATCCCAGAATCAAAATCTTTCTTATTTTGGGATTGTTTTGAATCCGTAAAGGGAAAATCAGAATAATTGATAGCGGCGGAATCAAGAATGGCCAAAACAAAATCGGGAATGGGTTCGGTATTCTGAGAAGAGAAAAGCGGGATAAATTCAATTGGCGTTGCTAAAGTCGACGAATCTATTTGCGTATTCGTTTTTATCCGTCTCCCTTTGGACCAAATTTCTGGCGGAGGACTCAACGCCATTGAAATTTGTTCTTCCTGGGGAGACCCAAAATCGTCCAAATAAGACGAATAAGATAAATTCAAAAGAGTTTTTTCTTCTGATTTTGTCCAACGAATCAAGGCGTCATTACAATAAAACATTTTTTTATCGGCGTTTAAAAGATAAACCGGTTGTCGAAGACAACTGAAAAGTTTTGTTAATGTTGTAATTTTTCGATTCATTGCTTAAACAGAAAAAAGCGGTTGCTCTTAATTTCTTGTAAATATTCCCATATTCGTTATACAATTACAATTTTGTTTTAACAACAATTCCTCAACATCCATTTTCGAGGTTCCGCCCAATATTCAGTTGTTTCAAAAAGGATTGACCGAAATTTCAATGACAGGAGTTTCATTCAAAAGTCAATTGTTCATATTCGAATTCCCGCCAGATCATTGGACGTCGATGTCGCGATTCAATGCGCAAAACAACATCGCCATTCAAAAAGATTCGAACGGTTCCGCTTGATTGACTAACAGCAATAGCAACGGCGTTTGTTGTTCGACTGACTGCAGCTGCGGCCCAATGTCGGGAACCAAGCCCTTTCGAAAGCGTTATCATGGCCGTCGATGTATCTAAAAGTCGACAAGCGGCAACAACGGTTCCATCCAAAGAAATAACAAAAGCGCCATCCAATTGCGCGACCTCTTTAATTCCTTCCCGAACGCGAGGATCAAAAAGATTTCGTTCTTTGCATTTATAGCCGCGAACAGGATCGAATCCAGCCGGTTTACTGGTTCGAAGAACGTTTTTCGTATCGCCCAAGACAAAAAGAGTTCCAACCGCTTTTCCTTCCCGACCGTCGCGTCCAATTTCCAAGGCCAGATCAACAACGGTTTTAAGGGTTTTGAGCGGAACTTTTGTTTCCAACTTCCGAAGATCTTTGCTGCTTAACCGTTCCAAATGTTCATTCAGATTGATGATACTGATCGAATCCAAACTTGTAATATCAAAACCGCTATAAAGCGCAACGATTCGAGAACCTGCCGATAACAAATCTGCGGCAACCGCTTCCAAAACGGCATGAGTCATTCGATCATAAACAGGAGAATCGTCCGACAAATTGATATGAACCGATAGAAAATTATTTTCGTCTGCTCCTTCGAGGAATTCTCGTTGCGTTGCGGCGATAACGACATGAGTTTCGCCTGTCAATTTTTTCAAACGCCCCCAATCAATGGGACCTTCCAACAGGATTAAGACTCCAGATGCTTTCATTTTTTCATAGGCAACAATAGCCAAATTTAAAAAATTCTGAAAGTATTCCGTAAACTTGAGTTGTTCCATCGGACTTCTTATAGGATTATGATTTTAGAAAAGTTTATTGATGATTTTTTATTTTTTTGCTTTGGGGCAGAAATAAAATTTGTTTTCGCCTCAAACCGCGTCCTGTTGACAACGTTTCAATAATCGAATTATTTCTTTTGGCCGCAACACGAAAAAAATTTGTATACAAGTTAAGTTAATGAACGGTCTCTTTTTAACCAAATGAAACAATTTATTCTTAATTGTAACGCAACAATGAATATTGAATAGGGCAATTGAAAGTTCTATTCAAACCTGTTGACGATTTTTTAACATTTTTCGCGCAAATTCGGCAAGACTAAGCCAATCATTAATAATCAGGAAGTTTCAAAACCTGTTTTTTGCAATAAACTCAATTCGGAAAACGTCACGAAAACCATTTCTTGCGGATGAGACGTCCGTTCCCAGCGGTTTTTAGAACTTCCAAATCAAATATGCCGTTCCCCAACGCAACAAAAATAATGCATTGTCAGAATCGTTTCCTCTGGAACCAGGTTGTTTTTCAAGTTCGACCTCAAACAGATTGCGATTGAACTTCTTGAAAATCATCGATCTTAATTCGGAATGTCGGCAACAACGAACGATGTCTCTTGTCCAATTCCGTTTCGCAAGAAAATCGCCTGACCCAAAAGGAAACAATCGCTTATTTCATTAAAGAAGAATATAAAAAATGGAAAATTGATTCAAGACCATTCTGAACTTTTTTAAAACTTTTGAGCGAAATCTCCGCAATCCGCCTGATCCTTTGAGATCGTTGAAGTCAATCTCGAAAACGTCTGAAAAATGACAAAAAGGCAACGAAAACCTTGCCGTTCCGCAACGAGACCGTTATCATTATTTCTCAACGTTTATCATTTTGTTTATATTGATCTCGCTCTTTTTTTGTTGCGTTTAAGTCAAATAACAAATATTTCATATCCAAACGCAACTGAGTTAACGCTTCTTGAATAAAATTCAGAATATGACGTCGACGTTCGATTCGTTTTGCCGATTTTTCCAATGCGACTTGAAACTTGCCGCGATATTCATCGGGCAACGCCTCAATCAGTTCCGCAAGTTCCGAAAGTTCCAGAACATCAAAAAGATTCGGTTGACTGTCTTTAGAAAGTTGACTGTCTTTGGAAATAGGAAGCATAAAGATTCTCCGTTTATTATAATTGTTTCGATTTTTGTAGCTTTTTGCGAAATGAGTCTATTCTTTTGACAAAAAAGTCAATTTCAACAGACAATCGTTTTTCCCAACCTTAACGATTTAATGAGCCGGAAGTTCAAGAAACTTGCTAAGATTGTCAAGTTCGTTGAAACTTTTGAACTCCAGATTCGTTCTTCCGAAAAGAACGAACAGATTAATGAACCTGTAATCATAAAGGTTATGCTCATAACATTGGCAATAAAAAACATTGTTGAAAGGACAATGAGTCCGAACTCAATAAAAACTTATCGATAAGATTGTTTCCAGAAAAACATCCAAGGCAGAAGGAAACAGATCAACAAACAACGAAATTAGCACAAAATGCGGAATATTTGCCGAAAATAAGGATCGTTCCAATAGGATCAGGAAAAAAATAAAGGCTTTTAAATTATTATAATTCAATAACGAGGAAATAGAATCCTCAAAATAGAAAAAATCAAACAATCTTTCGAATTTTTCCCAAACATAATAATCGGAATCCATAACAAACTGTTTGGGAAGTTCGCGCTTTGGCTTTTCATACTCAAGTCTGTTGACAAATCAAGATCGTTCGCTTTTCAACCCCATTTCGGAATAAACTCATCAAGAACCGTTTTTTTCGAGCAGAAAAAGGAATTCTTGATGAGGCATATCGACATTGGAAATCCAATCTTTCGTTGACGTCATTTGCGCCATAACATTCTTTCGATATTGAATACTCAAAATCTTTATAAGACGCCCATGTTTTTGAAGAACCTCATTTAACTCCGTTGCGGTTGCTCGACCGCTTGAGCTATAGGAAAGAAGAATCCAACGCGAAGGGGTTTGCGCAATAAGCCGATCAATCGCGTCAATAACGACAAAACGTCCATTTTCATTGCAACGAAAATCTTCAAAAACGGAATGAGCGAGACAATCAGAGGAATCGGCGCGTCGTTTTGCCCGACCAAAAAGCTTTGGTTTGTCATTTAAACAAACGGTTTGCCAAAGATGATAATAAGCGGCATATCGAATTCTGGAAGGCGGCATTTTTGAGTTATTCGAACCATAAGGGGGATCATAATAAGCCAAATCAATAAAATGTTTATTGGAACAAGATTTATTAACGATCCTTTTTCTTTCGGAATAAAAAGGGCGATTCCCGAAAGAAAAAATCTCGTTGAACAAAGAATCCTCATTGAGTTTTCCCCGATTGAGCCAGGAAGTCTCATTGGAGAAAGAATGAAAAAAATTGAACGATTCAATGGCCTCAAAAATATCGCCACAAAAAACATAATTGTCGCGATCATTGGGAAAAACATGAGGAACATTCAACTGCAAAAGATGAAACGATCTGGGAGACCAATGATTCAAATAAGCCGCATAATGCCCAACTGTATTGTCAACGGCGTCAAGAGCCAGAATAAGACTGGTCAGAGCAACGGCTCGTTCGATTGTTGAGAGAGCCAAACGATCAATCTCGGCGCGAATGGCGTCCAATTTTCTCGTATTATGAATTTGCCAGGGTTTTTTCAAGCCATCGGATTGAATGGATGATCCATTATTTGAATAACCGCCATAATTCTCCGTAAACCAACCATCAACAGGCGAAAGATGATTTAAATGGTCAATCAAAGGAAAATAGGCGGACGCTTTTTTTTTATTTAAAAGATAACAGCAACCAAAAATTCCTGACCAAAAAGAAAGATCGTTTGCAAAAACCTGATAACCGCATTTCGCCAGAGCTTGAGAAACTCGAGTTGTTCCCGCAAAACCATCCAATACAGATTGAACATCAAGTTCTTTGATGATCGACAAAATGGGCAACAATAATTTTAATTTAGAACCGGCGTATTTGACGCCCTCTGTTTCCGGAACTTCAATTCCCATAATAAACGCTTATCAATGCGTTATCGAACTTCAAAAATTTTTCGCTTTATTGCGTTTGACAAAAAAGATTAAAAAGATGTCAAACCTGTTTCACAAATCAAACCATTAAAGACCGAGCAACATTTTTTCAAGACAAATTACAGACAACTCCCGATATCAACACAAAAAAACAAAATAATCAACATTATTCATCAAATCGACCAATGGCAATACAGGCATTATGCCCGCCAAAACCAAAGCTATTGGAAATAACGCTGTTAATTCTTTTTTCTTTTGCAACCAGGGGCGTAAAATCCAGATCGCATTCCGGGTCGGGATTCTCAAGATTGATCGTTGGCGGAACGACATGATCGCGCATTGCCAATATAGAAAAAATAAGTTCAACGCCTCCGCTTCCGCCGAGCAAATGACCAATTTCGCTTTTCGTACTTGATATGGCAACAGAATAAGCCATATTGCCAAAAACCCGTTTAATGGCCGCAACCTCAGCAAGATCGCCCAAAATTGTGCTTGTTCCATGCGCATTAATATAGTCAACTTGATCCGGGCGCAAGGAAGCAGAACGAAGTGTCGCCGCCATTGCGTAACCTGCGGCAATGCCTTCTTTATCCGGTTGCGTTATATGACAGGCATCCGTCGTCATTCCGTAACCAAGGACTTCAGCATAAATTTTCGCCCGGCGTTTTTTCGCATGCTCAAGCTCTTCAAAAATAAGAATTCCAGCTCCTTCTGCAATCACAAAACCGTCTCGGTCTTTATCAAAAGGTCGACTTGCTTTGGCAGGCTCATCGTTTCGTTCGGACAAGGCTCTCATTGCCACAAAACCAGCGATTCCCAACTCAGAAACAGCCGCTTCCGTTCCGCCTGTAATGACAAGATCGACTTCATTGTCGCGAATCAGTTTGAAAGAATCAATCATTGCGTTATTGGCGCTGGCGCAAGCTGTCGCAATGCCATAAACCGGGCCATGAATGCCATAATGAATAGAAATATGACTTCCCGCTGCGTTCAACATTATTTTCGGAATGGTAAACGGCGAAATTCGGGAGGCGCCATGCTGACGCAATCGATCCTGTTGCGTTTCAATTTCGTCGAGCCCGCCAACGCCGCAACCGATTATAACTCCGCAGCGATATAAATCTTCTTTCGAAAAGTCCAATCCTGAATGTTCAACGGCGTCAATGGCTGATGTATAGGCCAACTGAGTAAACCGTTCCATTTTTTTGGCGTCTTTGGCCAAAAGATATTTTTCAGTACTAAAATCAGAACAGAGTCCGGCTATTTTGGAACGAAAAAGAGAATGAACGCCATCTGTTAAGGCGATAACTCCGCTTTCGCCGTTACAAATTCTGGTCCAAACCGTTTCGACATTGTATCCTAACGGCGTTGCCAATCCCATTCCGGTTATAACAACTCGCCTTTTTATATTCTCTTGCGACATCGATTTCCGATTTTAATACATTTTAAGATTCTTTGTAATGAATGGACTCAAATAGAAAACATTTTATTTGAAACGGTCTTAACTTTATTTTGATGAGAAAATAACGGTCTCAAATGAAATATTTTTCAGAGAAAAATTCTCATTAAAATAAGGAGAATGATATGAACTCGTCCTGAAAATTCCGGAAAATGAATTTCTTGTTTGATTTCTTGTGAGAAACCAATTCAGGGCAAGCTCAATGTTGAACATAATGAAAAAACAGTTCATTCGAGGAATCGAACAAAGATCCAACGAAATGAACGTCGGTCTTTTATAAACGAACATTTGATTTACAAAGGTCCGCTGGTCTTTAAGACCAATTATCCAAAACCTCGAAAAATTGAATGACAAATCTTGATTTCAAAAAATTTTTGAAAAAAGCTTTAAAATATCAATAAACTTCAGCAAGCAAATAACAGCAAACGAAATTAATGATTATCTAATGCTTTTGAAATATGTTCAACAACCTGACCGACTGTTGTTATATTTTGAGTATCCTCTTCAACAATATCGATATCGAATTCTTCTTCAAACGCAATCATCAGTTCCGCGATATCAAGAGAATCAGCTCCAAGATCATTGGCAATATCAGTTTGTTCTGAAATTGTATTTTTTTCAACGCCAAGTTGTTCCGCAATAATATCAATAACTTTTGCTGTAATCTGTTCTTTGGATTCAGCCATAAGAAAACCTTTCCTGAATAGAATAAAACTATTGCCATAAACCGATATTCGATATTTCGGAAATTATTTGTCATAAAATCATGAAAAAATCGAATAATCATAAATTTAATTAATTAAACCGCCATCAACAGCCAAAATTTGACCTGTTATAAAGGAAGCCTGATCGCTTGCAAAGAAAAGAACTGCATTGGCAATATCTTCTGGTTGCCCTAAACGCCCCAGGGGAGTTCGATCTTTGACCCCTTGAATCATGACGTCCCGCAAAACTGCGGTCATATCCGTTTCAATAAAACCGGGAGCGATCGCATTAACTGTTATATTTCGATTGCCAAGCTCTTTGGAAATGGTTCGAGTAAAACCGATCAAACCTGCTTTTGAGGCGGAATAATTTGCCTGACCTGCATTTCCAATCAAACCGCTAATGCTTGCTATATTAATAATTCGACCGGACTTCTTTTTGCGCATTGATTCAACAAACGCTCTTGTTACCAAAAAAGGTCCGCGAAGATTAACGCCGATAACGTCATCCCATTCGGCATTCGTCATGCGTCGCATTAACATATCGCGCGTTATTCCGGCATTATTGACAAGAATATCAACGCTTCCAAATGTTTCCAAAACAGCTTTGGACATCGCTTCAACCTGATCCGCATCCGCGACATTACAAATAAAAGATTGAGCAACGCCCCCTTCGGAATTGATTTTTTCGACCGATTGGGCAAGACGCTCCGCATTTGTGCCAATGCAAGCAACTTTCGCTCCCGCTTTTGACAAACTCGACGCAACACAAAAACCAATCCCTCGAGTTGCCCCTGTTACAACAGCAACCTTATCTTTCAATTCTATGGGAAGCATTCACTCGACTCCTTTTTTAAAACAAATTTCACAGCTCGTAATATTTTTCATAAATTCAAAACAACATTGAATTATGAATATCATTTCAATTCAGTTGAACTTTCCGATTGATTCTTTTCATTAAACCGCGCAAAACGCGTCCCGGTCCGATCTCATAAAAAGTATCAACTTCTTGCGCTAAGAGATTTCGCATTGACTCTTCCCAGCGAACAGGCGAACAAATCTGTTTCAGCAATATCTCTTTAATTTCCGTTGAATTTTGATGAGGGTTGGCATCGACATTGCTATAAACAGGAATGCGCGGCAAGTTGAATTCGATTTTATCCAGCGCTTCTTTCATAATTTGAACGGCGGGTTCCATGATTTCGGTATGAAAAGCGCCGGCAACGGCCAACGGAACAACTTTCATTGCTCCCGCTTGAAGAGCCAAATCAACAATCTGTTCGCAAGCCGCAATGGTTCCGGAAACAGCAATATTGCCAGGGCAAAGATAATTGGCTATTTTTAATATTCCCCGTTCTTGAACCTGATCACAAAGAGACTGAACCATTTCAGCGTCCAATCCCAGAATGCTGACCATTCCGCTTGGAGTCAATTCGGAAGCGGCCTGCATTGCTTTGCCGCGCAATTGAACAAGTTTTAATCCGTCCTCAAAGGAAAGAACATTCGCAAAAGTCAGCGCTGTATATTCTCCCAAACTTAATCCTGCGGTCGCAAAACATTGCTCAACCGTCTCAGGTTCTGTTCGGCGCAAGACCTCAAGAGCTGCTATACTGGTCAGGAAAATTGCCGGTTGACTTTGCGTTGTTGTATCAAGCTCCTCGGAAGGCCCATCAAAACAAATTGACGTCAAATCATATCCGACAATATCATTGGCGACAGAATATAATTCGCGCACAAAATCATACTGATCAAAAAACTCGCGTCCCATTCCGACTTTCTGAGCTCCTTGACCAGGAAATAAAATGGCTGTCTTTCCCATTTTTTTATCTTTAACTAATCGTTAGAAACAACCTGACGTCCCATATAATGACCGCAATTCGGACAGACAACATGAGTCGGAATCATTTTATTGCATTCAGGACAACTGGTTAATTGAACAGGTTTTTTGTGATCATGAGCTCGACGGGAACCGGTTCGGGCGTTGCTATGTTTACGTTTTGGAACTGCCATTGTTTTGCCTGTTTTTGTAAAAAAGACTGATTTAAATACTATTGATCGATTAATCTATTGAGAAAATCGAGTTTTACTTATGACATAATAACAAAATATGTCAAGGAGTCAACAGGGGGGTTAATGGTTTGAAATAATGAATCAAGAAAAACTTCGCTTTTTTTGAAACTTTCCAATTTTTAAATGATTCAAAAAAGCCAACATTTCAACTCGAAATCATTGACTTTTATCTCATTGATACCAAAATCGGCATTGTCGACAAACTTTGCCCTTTCGTTATCCGCTCGTCATTTTCAGAGCTGCGAATACAAGAATCAGGCATTTTCAAAACGTTTGAGAAATAAACACTAAAAATATTCTTGAAAATTAAAAAAGGTTTATTTTTTAAAAATCGAAACTTATTAATTGACATTTTTAAAAAATATGTCAATTAGGGGAAAAAAAGATGTTGCCTTAACTCCTTTTGACCGTTATTATATAGAAATAATATATAGACAACGAACTTTTTCAAACAAATCCTCTTTAGCAAGTCCAATTATTAAGGTTTTCCTTAATTTTTCCGAAATGCGGCGTTTTATGGAGCCGCATTTCCAAAGTTTATGCGGCGGCGAAGCGAAAAAATCCAAGCGTCGGCATTATAAAATCCCCTAAACAACTCAACCTTTTGAATATGATGGCCAATAACAATAAACAACTTGACAACAATCAAGAAAAACTCTGGACCAAAAGTTTTATCGCTCTTTTAATAACTCAATTTTTGGTCGCTCTGAATGATAATATTTTTCGATGGTTGATTATCCCGATTGGAAAATGCGCGATTGGTTGGAGCGATTCGCCAGACCAGATTCGAATGATCGGTTCACTCGCCTTTTTGCTTCCTTTTTTAATTTTTACTTCATACGCCGGTTATTGTTGCGATCGTTTTAATCGACGAAGCGTCATTATCGGTTGCAAAGCGGCAGAACTTCTCATTGTTTTATTGGGAACGTTAGCTATTTTGACGCAGAGCGTCCCGTTTATGCTGGTTATTCTTTTTTTGCTGGCAACGCAAAGCGCTTTTTTTAGTCCGGCAAAATATAGCAGTCTGCCAACTGTTGTCCCGGAAAAACTTATTTCAAAGGCAAACGGCTATTATTCAATGACAACAATGATTGCTTGCATCGGAGGACAACTTCTTGGAGGCATTCTATTTGTCTGGTCAACGCTTTCGCCAGAAAAACCGCTTGAAGGAACGGGCGGAATGCATCTTTGGCCCATTTGGTCTAGCGTTATTATTGGCGTCGCTATCGCTGGATTGATTTCCAGCTTTTTCATTCCGTCGATGAAACCGGTTGATCCAAAAGCAAAATTTCCGATCAATCCCTTTTTCCAAACGTTCTCTGACTTGCGATTCCTTTTTCGACATCGATTCGTTTTTTGGGTTGCAATGGGAAGTTCGTTTTTTTGGGGGCTCGGCGCTTTAGCCCAAGTTAATATCGATAAATTTGCAACGGAAATGCTGTTCGTTCGACAAGATTACGCAATGCTTCTGCTCGTCGCTTTATCCTTGGGGTTAGCAGCGGGAGCACTCCTGGCCGGTTATTGGTCACGCGGAAAAATTGAAATGGGACTCGTTCCGATCGGAGCTTTTTTTATTGTTCTCTTTGCTTTATTTCTTTCCTTGACTCCTTCCGTTTCGCTTCGACCCGATCAAATTGTTGCTTCTCCTTTGACCTTTCCGTTTCTTTTTGCCGCATTAGGACTCTTTGCTCTCGGAACTTCGGCGGGAATGTATGACATTCCTTTACTCGCTATGCTTCAAACGAAAAGTCCGGTCGAAAGCCGCGGACGAATTCTTGCCGCTTACAATTTTTATTCCTTTGCGGCAATGGCCATTTTTTCCGTCTTTCAAGGTCTGTTGGCAACACCCATTAAAAATTGGAATTATCCCGGTTTAAATGCGACTCAAATTTGGTTTGTCTGCGCTTTGATTTCTCTCCCGGTTTTGATTCTTTCTTTCAAAAATCTCTTTTTGCCTTTTTTGAATCTTTTGGTTTCAGCTTTTCTTTGGTTCTTTTATCGACCGCGGATTATTGACGCCCAAAACATTCCAGAAACAGGTCCTGTTTTGCTTCTCGGAAATCATGTCAGTTATTTAGACGCATTATTGATTTATTGCAACAGCAAACGCCCTGTCCGATTTATTGCTGATTCGGATTTTGTCCCTCAGAATGCGTTGGTTCGACTTATCGTTCGCAAAACTGGGGTTATTCAATTTATTCCCGGCAATCGTCACTCCGTTATTCAAATGATTCGAGAAGCTCGAAAAGCATTGCAAAAGGGCGATATCGTTGTCATTTTTCCGGAAGGGGGAATTACTCGAACGGGTCAGATTCGCGCTTTTGAAAGCGGTTTTCTTCATATATTAAAGGAAAACAAGAATGTTCCAATCGTTCCATTTTATTTAGGCGGTCTCTGGGGAAGTCAATGGGCTTACGCAAAACCCCCAAAAATGGAACCGTTTTACAAAAGACTCGTTCAACGAGTTACAGTCGCTTTTGGAAAGCCTGTCTATCTTTCTGATTTTGACAATTTAATCAGTTTAAAAAAACAGGCCAAAATAATTGAAACAGAAACAATTCCTCTCAGTCAGGAAAAAGATTCGTCAATCATTGCTCAAAAAATGCAACATATCGTTGAAGAACTCGGCGTTGATTCGATGAACCCCAACCGTTTTCCAAACGACAAACATTTAATGATTCCTACAAGAAAAATGTTAAGAAATTTTCGTCAATATTCGAAACAACGACAATTGGTCGATTCAACCGGAGCCGATGTCAATGGGCGTCAAGCTCTGTTGAAAGTTCTCGTTTTGCGACATTTTTTCCATCGATTGCTCAAAAAGGATCAAATGATCGGTCTTCTTTTTCCGACTTCCGTTGGCGGAGCTCTCATTAATGCCGCCATTGCGTTAGACCGTCGCGTTCCAATCAATTTAAACTATACATTCAGCAACGAAACCAATAATTATTGCCTTAAAGTTGCGGGAATCAAAAAAGTCATTGCAACAAATCGACTGCTCAAGAAAATTCCGAATCTCAAATTGGATACAGAAATGCTTGTTCTGGAGGACATCATTTCTCAACTTTCCTTTTTTGACAAATTAATCGGTTGGATTCAATCCTTGCTTCCGATCTGGTTCCTGGAACGTCTATTCGGACTTACGAAAATCAAACAAAGCGATCTGAATACAATCATTTTTACATCAGGGTCAACAGGACGTCCCAAAGGAGTTATATTAACGCAGGCCAATATTGCCGCGAATGTTCAAGGCTTTTATCAACTTGTCATTCCGAAACAGGAAGATTCGCTTTTGAGTGTCCTTCCAATGTTCCATTCCTTTGGTTATACGACCATGATTTGGTTTCCATTAATGTTTTCAACCGTCGCTGTTTATCATTATAATCCTCTGGAACCCAAAATGGTCGGCGAAATGGCTCGAAAATATAAAACGACCATTGCCGCTTCAACGGCAACTTTCTTGCGAAGCTATTATCGTCGTTGTCCGCCGGAAGATTTTGCGACTCTCAACTTGACCGTTGCTGGCGCGGAAAAACTTCCTGCTGATTTAGCCGAACAATGGAAAGAAAAATTTGGTCAATATTTGGTTGAGGGATTTGGCGCAACCGAGCTTGCTCCTGTTTTATCCGTCAATCTGACTCCCTGCCGTTTTCATGATTCATTCAATAAATATATGAAAATCGGCTCCATCGGCCGCCTTTGTCCCGGATTTGTCGCTCGAATTGTCGATTTGGAATCAGGCGAAGAGCTTCCTGTAAACTTCTCGGGAATGTTAGAAGTCAAGGGCGCTTCCGTAACGCCTGGTTATTATAATGAACCGGAAAAGACAAAAGCGTCATTTCATGACGATTGGTATCGAACTGGCGATATCGCAAGAATCGACGAGGACGGATTCATTTTCATAACTGGTCGCGAAAGCAGAATGTCAAAAATCGGCGGCGAAATGGTTCCTCATATTTTTATTGAAGAACGAATCGAATTGGTTATATCGAAACAAACCCCCGATTCTGATCAGGAAAGTCTTTCAGGCAAAACTCATCCGGATTCCCCAAAGAGAGAAAACGCAGACATCCAAAATAATGAAGAAAATGTTCAGGAGGACTCTGACTCACGCGATATATGCCGACTTGTCGTTACAGCCGTTCCCGATGAAAGAAAAGGGGAAAAAATCGTTGTTTTGTATACAGAATTGCCGATTTCGCCAGATAATATCTGCAAACTCCTTTTGGAAAGCGGCATGCCTCAAATTTGGGTTCCTTCGCCGCAAAATTTCAAAAAAGTTGATCAGATTCCTGTTTTGGGAACCGGAAAACTGAACTTAAATGAAATAAAAAATAAGGCTCTTTCCCTTTATGGGTTTGATACAAAAGAACAATAATATATAATGAGATGATCTTGTCAATTGATTTGCAATAAAAACTTTTTGTCAAAAACGATTGACTGACGAAAAAAGAAATGCTTGAAACAAAAAAACAACTTCAAACCAACTTATTGTTCAAGCCTGTTCAAAACCCGAATCGCTCGTTGATAGTTTTGATAAAATGGGCAAAATTACGAAACGCAAAAGGGTTGCTCCCGATCCATTTCGATATAAATCGTAACCAAATGCGCTACAGCTTTTGGTTGCAATGGCTTGATTGTTTTAAGAAACCTGACATCTTTGGCAGTTCATGAACAAAGAAAATTCAACAGGTTTCAGTTGGCTTGAGCTTAATGTTCAATTTAAAGAATATTTCCGCCTGGCATTGAAAGAATTTATAAACGAAAAATGATTTATCTGGATAATAATGCGACAACAAGTATTGCTCCCGAAGTCTTTGAGGCAATGAAACCTTATTTCACAGAAAAATATTGGAATCCGAGTTCCATGTATGAACCTGCGGTTGACTTGTCAAAAGAGATTCAAGCGGCTCGCAAAATTATTGGCCAACATTTGGGGGCATCGTCAAGGCAGGAAATCATTTTTACATCCTGCGCAACGGAAAGCAATAACGCCGCTATTTTTGGAGCCGTTCGCGCCAACCCGGAACGTCGTCATCTCATAACAACAAAAGTTGAACATCCTGCCGTTTTGGAAGTTTGCAAAGAACTTCAACGTCAAGGATATGAAATAACCTGGTTGGATGTCGACCAAAACGGCAATCTTGATCTTGCCCAATTTGTCCATTCGATTCAACCTGGCAAAACGCTTCTGGTTTCCATTATGCACGCAAACAATGAAACCGGCGTTATTTTTCCTGTTGAAAGACTTTCCCGAATTCTGAAAGAAACTGATCCTCAAATCATTTTTCATGTTGACGCAACCCAGTCTTTTACAAAAATTCCCATTGATTTAAAGGGCAATTTCAAAAATATTGATCTCCTTTCTTTTTCCGGTCACAAAATTCATGCGCCGAAAGGAATTGGCGTTCTTTATATTCGACAGGGAACTCCGATTCGAACTTTTTTAATTGGCGGTCATCAAGAGAATTCCCGTCGCGGCGGAACAGAAAATGTCCCTTATATCATCGGACTGGCCAAAGCGGTCGAATTGGCAGCTCAAACTCATGAAGAAGATGTTCTTCGCATGGAAAAATTAAGAAATCATTTGCAAGAGGAATTGGAAAAAAGGATTCCCTATATTGAGATCAACGGAAAAAAGGCATTAAGAATGCCAAATACGCTTAACGTCGCTTTTCATGGAATTGAAGGCGAAGCCATTCTTTTTGCGACCAACGAAAAACAAATTTGTATCTCAAGCGGCTCGGCTTGCACATCGGGCTCTTTGGATCCGTCTCATGTTTTAACGGCAATGAAAGTTCCTTCGACCGCTCTTCAAGGGAATATTCGTTTCAGTTTGAGCCGTTATACAACTCCAGAAGAAATCGATCGAACAATCGACGTTTTTCCCGATATTATTCAACGAATTCGAAAACTCTCCCCTTTTTGGGATAAAGTCAACCAATCTCCATGCGACCATTCTTCCTTTGACTTTTCGTAACCTTGGCTATTGTTTTCTGTTTAGACAAATAAAAAACCCGTCGGAGAGGACCGCCGGGCATGAAGAAAAAATAACATAGAAATGTTTTACTTGAATGTGATTTTTATTAAAAATAAAAAACAGTCAATCTTTCGATTGTTGAAAAAAGGTTCTTAAAGAAGAAATCTTTTTTGGAGAAAAAAAAACAATTATTCTATTTATAAGTCGATCTGCTTGGAGTTACATATTCTTTATGCTTTTAAGTCTATTGCGTATCGCATTCCTTTTTTAATATATAAGGAAAGACTTCTTATTTGTATTTAACAGACAAACTTTCAATAAGAATAATACTCAAATGCTTCCGTTAAAATGTTCGAAATAGTCATGAAATATCATGTATTATTCGGTTTCGCATAAAGCGTTTGTCAAAAAAACAAGTTGTTTTTTCAATGACAATATCCGCAAATCATTCTAATCTACTGATTTTAACGGCAACATATTTTTTGGGTCGATTGTTAAAAAAATGGAATCTAACACACATGTTTACCGATCAAGAAACGTTCTTTCGGCAAAAAGGTTTAAGGATACAGACCATTTTTGGGACGACAAATCCGCATTCATCGTCCCGTTAAACAAGTTTTTTCTTTGGAAACCTCATATCAGCGCTCCAGTTTTTGTAAAAGATGAACATCGTTTCAAATAACCAATCGCTAAAAGCCTCCTAAATTGAAAATTCAACTCAAAAAAAACAGTTTTTGGGACGCCAGGTATTGATCAGTTGAAAAATCAACCCCGTTCATCCCTTTCATAAGGTTTTGATCTGGCTTTTCTCATGGAAACTCTCCTTACTGTTGTACGGAACAGTTAAAGATTGAACCAGGCAAGTTTTAATGAAAATGAAAAAAACTTAATCTCTTTTTCAATTTCCATTCCTAATAAGAGTATAGCTTTCTTTTTTTAAAAAAGCAAGAGAAATTTTTGTAATTTGAAAATTTTTTACTAAAAAATTTCAACTGTTGATTATCAGGATAGAGCAAACAGAAAATATTCTCTAAAACTTTTTATACGGAATCTCGACTTTTGACTCAGAAACCGATAACAATGAACGGATCATTGTTGCTGGAATTATGATCTTAAAAATCTGATATTTTCAATAGTCAAAAACGGAAAGCGAAGACGCAGCCTTCGAATAATTTTGATTATCGTTTAGTTCCTCTAAATTATTTTTTGGCTGTTTTGACAACGTTTATTTCCTTGGAAGCGACAAATTGAATCGACATCGCTTTTGTTTTATCAACTTATTTATTTTATTCAGAAAAGTCCTATAATTAAGATTAGTTGAAATTAATTAATATTAGTTAAAATCGAAAGACATCAATTTGCCAATATTTTTCCCAGACAAGAAACGTCTTGAAAAAGTCTATTCCATTCGAGTATAATGTTAAGAAATTGACAACTCAAACCTTTTTTATAAGAACAGAGATCATGATCGATTTACCTGCGTCAAATGATTTGGTTTTTCATGCCGTTCTCGGAAGCGAAAATTCCGAAATAATCTTAATTGATTTAATCAATGCCGTTTTTGAAAATGATAACGTTCCTCTTTTGAAAAAATTGACTATTCAGAATCCTTTCCATTTTGATGAGTATATATTAACAAAACGGGCAATTTTGGACGTTCAAGCTCAAGACGAAAAACAAAGAAAAATCAATATCGAAATCCAAACTTCAGAACATGCTTTTTTTCGTGAACGCATTTTGTATTATTGGTCTCGACTCTATGGTTCCCAGTTGAACAAAGGAGACGATTATACTAAACTTAAACCAACAACCAGTATCGTTTTCATAAAATTTCCAATCTATAAAAATCATAAGGAAATTTTATTTGACTCATTTCATTTAGCATCAAAACATTACTCAGAAAAAATTTTGTCGAATCATTTGAATATTAAATTTATTCAAATCCCTGACAGTTTTCATCAAAAGCAACTTGGTACAACCAATAAAAACTTAGTAAATTGGTTAAAATTTCTGAACTTTCCAAATGGCATCAGTGAGGAAGAAATGGATAATATCATTAATGAGAATTCTAACATAAAAAAAGCTTATGATCGTCGATTTGAATTTTTGAGTGAAGAAAAAATTCAAGCTTATCTCGAAGCCGAAGAAAAAAGACGGCGCGACGAACGCGCTATTGAAATGGAACAAAAAAATAAATTGCTTAAAAGAGAGCAAAGAGGCTTAAAAAGAGCGTTAAAATTGGG